>DASQSS010000431.1:0-16999 GCA_035642255.1 Ktedonobacterales bacterium
TGCAGCAACTCCTGCCGATTCATGGCTCTGCCTCCTTCGGCTGCGTTCACGCGCACAGATCGCTGTGTGAACGTCCGGCAGAATGCAGGCCATGAATCTTCTGTTGTTCTTCTCCTTCTCCAAAACTGTCATGAAGTCAGCTAAGGCGAGGGGCATTCGGGGTCTGTCTGGGCTACTGATTCGCTGGGCGAGCGATGGGTTTGCGCTTACGGCGCGAGCAGTTGGTCGAGTGTGACAATGCTGTAGCCCTGGCTTCTGATGTAGTCAATCACGCGGGGAAGCGCCTCTGGCTCGTGCAGGCTGCCCACATGCATCAGGATGATCTTACCTGGGCCGAGATTGCTGGCCACTTTGTTGTAGATGGCGTTCGCGGACGTCGCGTCGTTCCAGTCAATCGTGTCGATGCTCCATAAGACGGTGGAGTAGCCAATGCCCGCCGCATCATTCACGATCCGCGTGTTGTAGCTGCCGTTCGGTGGCCGGAAGTATGGGCGTGTCCCTGTGATGCCGGAGCGGTCAGCGATGATCTGGTTCGCCAGACCAAGCTGATAGCAGATGAAAGCATCGGAGCGCGCTGGCGTCACGAGGTCCGCGTGGTCTGTCGTGTGGTTGCCGATGCGATGCCCATCAGCCTTCACCCGATCAACCACCGCCTGATGCGACTGCGCCCACTCGGCAGTAAAGAAGAAGGTGGCGGGAAGCGAGCCTTTGTTCTTCAAGGTATCGAGCAGCGCGAAGGGCTGCCCCTCGGCCCCGCCCGCGTCGAAGGTCAGCGCGACCTCCTTGCGTCCTGATGTCCCGGCCGTGATGACTTTGGGCGCGACCGGCGCGACCCCTGGGAGCGCGCATGGCGATGGGGCCATCGGCGTCCACACGGCGACATTCAGGCGTCGCGCCGCGTCTGTACCCGTCCACGCCGCCAGCAGCAGACCTGGCCCGCTGATGAAGCCCAGCGCGGGAGCGCCGACTGCGCTCTCGTTCAGCCTGACCTGCGTATTCGTTGAGTCGGGCCACGACGGGAAGGCGCGGCTGGACTGGAAGAACAGATCATGCGTCTGGTCAGCGGCGGCGAAGGCGATGTAGTGCGGCGGCATGTTGTAGTAATTGTTGACGATCCCGAGCAGGCTCGGCGTGGCGGAACTCCAGTCGTTGAGCAGCGTCCGAGCGGACCATGTCCGCGCGTCGGTCGAGCGGGCGACGCTGATCTGGCGGGCGGGCGAGGTCGCCGTCCACGCCAGCAGATACTCCGCGCGCGATGCCTCGTAGCTCAGGCTGGGGCCTGTCAGGCTGCCATAGGACCAGAGTGTCGTCTTGGCGCCCTTCGTCACAGCGGCGCCGACGCTAAGCGTCAGCAGGTTGAGGCTGCGCGCGCTGTTGGAGCCGGTCCACGCGAGCGTCAGCGTGGTGTTGTTCGTGGCCACGAGCGCTGGGCTGAAGGGACTGGTCTCGCCCCAGAGCGTGAGCTTCGCGCGGGCGCCATAGGCGTCGTAGAGCACATTCAGCGTGTGCGCGGAATCGCTGCCGACCCAGGCGATGGCCACCTTGCCAGCGGGCGTGCGCGTGACGGCGGGACGCATGGGCGATGTCTCGGCGAGTGTCACCTTGTTGGCGAACTTGGTTCCGATGGAGGTGGTCGCGAGATTCAGGTGGTGACTCGCGTCTGTGCCTGCCCACGCGATGACGCCGCGCGTAACGCCGTTCGTCGTTGTCCACAGCGCGGGGCCATCAATGCTGCTGTCCGCCAGCGTGACTTTCGTGATCTCAACCTGCGCAGTCGTGAGGGCGCTGGATTGGCGCGGCGCGGCGCGCGCTGGCTGGGCGTCGAGTGCGCCGAGGCCCACCGTCAGAGCGAGTAGCAGACTGGCTCCAACCCTGCTTATCCTCTTGCCAATCCTGTGGATGTTCATAGCGCCTCTCCTGTCGGCTGCCTGGATGGCGTTGGCGTCGTGTTCTGCGGCTTGGCCTGTGCGGCGCTGGTCAGACGAAGCAGTTCGTGTGGCCAGCGCCGCGCTCGACGATCCCCTGATTACTTGCCGACGCTGAGTACCGCGACGTTGATGTGATGCGCAGCGTCTACACCCGTCCAGGCGAGCAGTACGCGATTGTAGACGCCAACGTAGCCGAGCGCGGGACCACCCACCGCCTGCTCATCGAATGTGGTTTGAGTGGCCGCCACATCCGGCCAGCGTGGGAAGCTCTCGGTAAACTGCGCGTTCAGCGAGTGACGTGGGTCAATGCCCGTCCACGCGAGGAAGTAGCGCGGCATATTGTTGACCGGGAAGCCCACCATATGTGGCCCGCTGTAGGTCCATTTGGCCAGCGGCGATGCGGCTGCGACGGTGTAGGTCATGCCATCCCCAGAGGTGGCGAAGGCGATACGGTTGGTCCCAGCCACTGGCCAGCTCAGCAGGAACTGGCTCGCGTTGGGATCGTAGGTCAGGCTGGGGCGTCCAGCGCTGCGCAGATCACGCATCGTGACCTTTTTGTCGACATACATGCCGCCACGCCAGACGATGCGCGCGACATTGAGCGAGTGGTTAGCGTCCCCGCCGACCCAGGCGAGATACAGGTAGGCGCCATTCATGGCGAGCGCCGGAGCGGTGAAGCTGTAGTCCTTGAGGGTCATCTTCGTGAAGCCAGCGCCAGGATTGCCGACGAGCACATTGAGTGAGTGGTTGCGGTCAGTGCCCGTCCACGCCAGCGCGACGCTATCACCCGCGTTCGTTCCGAGCCGCACGAGGGCTGGACGCGCGAAGGATGTCTCACTCAAGATGCGCTTGTCGCCGTAGTGGATGCCATCGGCGCTGGTCATGACGTTTAGCCGATGCGCTGGATCAGTTCCCGTATAAGCGATCTCGCCGCGAATGGCTCCCGTTGCGCTCGTCCAGAGCGCCGGGCCATCGATGCTGGTCTGCGGCAAGGTCACTTTTTGCACGATCTGCGGGTTGGCGAACACCGTAGCTGGCGCCGCATGCGCGGGCGCCGAAGTCGCCGCGAACATACTGATAACCATGGAGAGCGCTACAAACACACCACTCAACGCTGCGCGGATTCGCATAGAGAGCTCCCTTCAGCGGTCGGCGGCGCTCATACTCCTGCGCCGCCGATGATCCACCGTCGTTGAGTGAACCTCAGTGTTGTCACTGCGCGGACACAATCGACGCAAGGATACTCACGCCTCTATCACGTCTGGCGGGTTGCTCGCTTGCCGCGTGCGCTGGCGGCGCAGTGTTCCCATCGAGCGGCGGCATCTCCGGACTGGCGGGCGCGGCGGAGAATGGAGTGGCAACGAGAGATTCAGTGGGGTCAGGCGCAAGTATCGCGGGGCGCGCCGCCGCCAGCAGTTGGGCGCGGTCGTCGGGGATCGCGTTCGAGGTCATTGACGGCGCGTTCGCTCACGCTGGCGCGCTCGGCCAGCATCGCCTGGGTCAGGCTTGCGGCCAGACGATGGCGGCGCAGCAAGGCGCCGAACGGCATGGGGCTGGCTGGGTTCATCGGCCCGCTCTCCACCAATGACGACTAGCTGATGATCTGGCTGGCATTCTATCACCCCTCATGGGTGAACGTCGCTTCTACGGTGTCGCAACGGTGTTCGCGCGTCGTGGCGCCGTCCGCAGGCTCAGGACACACTTGAGTCAGACACATGGACCTCCAACAGATGGCTGATGAGAGAGGTGAGCGCCATGAGCGAGATGAACGTCGTCAACACATACGACACACTGGCTGCCCGTCCGATGCGCGCTATGGGCGTATTCGCCCACCCGGATGACGAGGTCTTTTGCGCCGGGGGAACGCTGGCGCAGTGGGCGGAGACTGGCGCCGAGCTGATGGTTGTGTCCGCGACACGCGGTGAAGCTGGCCAGATTCAGGACACCCACCGCGCGACACGCCACACGCTGGGAGCCGTGCGCGAGCAAGAATTGCGCGCCGCGTGCGCGGAGCTGGGCGTCGGCCGCGTTGAGCGCCTGGACTATCGTGATGGCGCGCTCGCCGACGTCGACTCCGCGACACTCGCCGCCGACGTGGCCACGTACATTCGCGACTTCCAGCCCGATGTCGTCGTGACGTTTGGCCCAGACGGCGGGTCGGGCCACCCCGACCATATCGCCATCAGCCTCGCCACGACACTGGCGTGTCAGCTAATCGCCTGTAAAGATGGCTGGTCGCCGCAGCTCTACTACAGCGTATTTCCACGGCAGCATGGGCTGCTCTGCCAGAGCATGGCGCGCTGGCTGATGGCGCGCGGCGACGCGTTTCGTGGCTCGGCGGAGTTCGTTCGGGCGCTGGCGCTGGTCGCCGACGAGGCCGCGCTGATGGGCTATGTGGACGACGCCGTGCAAGCGCAATGGTTCCCCGCCGACTTCGCGATTGTCGAGCAAGGCGAGCGCAGCGCCAGTCTCTATCTGATCGTCTCTGGCCATGCGCAAATCGTCGCTGAGGATGCGCAGGGGCTACGCCGGACGCTCCAAACGCTCGGCCCAGGGCAGTTCTTTGGCGCGGAGGCGCTCGCATCGCAGCGCGCGCATGCGACTTCGCTCGTCGCGGTTGACACCGTCACCTGCCTGACGCTCTCCAATCAGACGCCCACCGCCTTCGATGGTCGTGGAGAGGATGTGCGCCAGGGCGAGACGCCGCATGACGCGAGTGAAGAGGAGCGCGACGGGCTAATTCGCCTGGACATCGCATCTTGCCTCGATCGCAAAGTCGCGGCGCTGGCGGCGCATCGCACACAGTTCGCCATCACGCCGGAGATGCGAGCGCTCGCGCCCTTATGGCGGCTGATGGGCCGCGAATACTTCATGCCTGTCGCGCTCGGCGCCGCGCTTGAAGCGGACATGCGGTCGCTACTGGAGTTGTCGGCGTAGCGTGTCGCCAACATGCCAGCATTACGGCTGAGTCTCTCGCATTCCCGTCGGCATCGGTGGCCTCATGTCGCCCAGCCAGATCGTCACACCGCCGCACGTAACGTCGGCGACGCCGCAGGTCGGGTTCTCGCTCGCGACCGTCTCGATCACCTGACCACTGGAATAGAAGGTGTAGCGATAGTCCGCCACCGTGAGTGGGGGAGTATTGAGTGGGAGCGTGCAGCCCATATTCGGACCCTGAGGCGGCAGCAGGATGGGCTTGGCGTTGATCTTCTGGCGCAGCGCTGAGGCGGCTTTGGCGTCATGTGATACGACATGCGCGATCACCTGGTCGTGGTCGCCGCGAGCGACATAGGTGTAACCATCCACCCCGCCATGCCAGGCGTTGTATTCAATGCCGCAGACCGTCAGGGCCAGCAGGATGAGGAGCGCGAGCGAGCTCAGGCAGCCGACCTGGCGGCGCGAGCGCCGCGGACTCGCAGGGGCCGATGCAGAGGTGGACGAGGTGGCGTCGCGCGTCATTTCGCGTCACTTCCCACGCTGCAACAGAACCTAGTTCGCGGCGATCATGTTGGCCTCAGCGGTGAGGATCAGCCCTTCGAGCGCCTGATAGAACCGTTCTGGCTGCTGGAGGTGTGGCAGGTGGCCCGCCTCTGGCAGCGTCACTTCCAGTCCGCCGCGCTCGCCCAGCGCCTCCGCGACGATGCGCGCCTCGGGCGCCGGGCAGAGAGGGTCGAGCGCGCCACGGATGACCAGTCCCGGCGCGCGGGTCTGGCGCGCCAGCGCCACAGCCTGGGCGCGGTTGGCGTCGGCGTCGCGCCAGAGGGCGACCATCGCGGCCAGGCTCGCGGCGTGATCGGGCTGCTTGCGCGCGGCGCGGCGCTCAGCTTCGATGGCCCGCGTCTGCTCGGTCGTTGGGCCAAGCGCCAGGGAAGTCAGCGTTGGCTCGGCCAGCCGCAACAGCGCCGTCGAGCGGAGCGCCCGCCCACCCAACTTCTCGATACCTGATGACTCTGGCGCGAAGCCGAGTGGCCCGATCATCGCCATCCCGAGCGTGCGCGGCGGATGCGCTACCGCGTAGCGTGTGACGACGCCCGCCGCCAGTCCATGCCCCAGCAGCACAGCCCGCGCGATGCCCAGGCTGTCGAGCCACTGGCCGAAGACGGTCGTGAGGTGGTCGAGTGTGTAGGCGAACTCTGTCGTCGTGGGGCGCGCGGAGGCGCCGAAGCCGGGCCAGTCGAGCGCAAACACCCGTCGCGACGCGGCGAAGCGCTCCATGATCGCACGGTAATCGCGCCAGCCTGCGCCGACCTCAGGCAGGATCACCAGCGGCGCACGCGCCAGCAGTGACCGCGCGCCATCGCTCATCACGCTGGCGATGCGCTGCCCCTCGATGACGACGCCGCGCTCGCTCAGCGTTGTGGCGGGCGCGCCAGCGGCGTGTGAGTCGTTCGTAGTGTTCGTTGTGTTCGTGTCGTCTGTATCGCTCATAGCAGGTGTATCCATCGCGCTTTCATGAGAAGATGTAGTTGTCGGTTGTGTGGGCTAAACAACGCGCCGTCAGCGCAACAGCGGTCCCACCAGCGCTACCCCTGCGACCAGCAGGGGCGCCATGACCAGCGCGGGCAGCCAGTTCGCCACGCGCAGGTCGCGAATCTTGAGCAGCTTCAGGCCGATGGCGACGAGGATCAACCCGCCCACCGCGGTTAGCTCGGTTACAGCATCGGGGTTGGCGTTGAGCGCGGGAGCGATGCTATGCGCCAGCAGGCTGATGCCGCCCTGATAGACGAGAATGACCGCGATGGAGAGCAACACGCCCCAGCCAAGCGTCGCGCCAATGGCAAGCGCGGCGAACGCGTCGAGCGTCGCCTTGATGACCAGCTTGGTCGTGTCACCGGTCAGTCCGTTGTCGAGTGGGCCGAGAATCGAGAGCGGCCCCACGCAGAAGATCAGGCTGGCGGTGACGAACGCCTCGCTGAGGGTCGAGCCGGGACGCGCCAGCTTCTTCTGCGCCCAGTCGCCCAGGCGCTGTAGGCCACGCTCGATATTGATGGCCTCGCCAACCAGCACGCCAACCAGCACACTGCCCAGCACAATCAGCGCGTTCTTCGTCGTGAATGCGTCGAGCAGACCAATCAGCACGGTGAAGAGGCCCAGCGCGCCAAAGAGCGCCTCGTGGATGCGAGTGGGCAGGCGATCGCCGACGATCGCGCCCAGGGTTCCGCCGATGAGGACAGCTGCGGCGTTGAGCAGTGTGCCATCCACACTGGTAAAGATCGTCACGGTCGCAGTGGTCCTCTCCCCAGGCGCGCTTTAAAGTTGGTTTGTGAAGCCACGCCAGTATATCATCCCGCGCCGCTATCGCTGCGGTCGCCAGCGGCGCCGTCGGCGCCGTCGGCGCGTGGTATATGGCGCGAAAGAAGCGCAGCGAGCCCACGGCCAGCCCGCTATCGAGCCACATCTGGCCTTGCGTGAGCGCTTGGGCAAGCATAGGACATCCTGCGTGATACCGTTCAAGCGTTTACATGTACAGTATAATGAACGCGAGTTCTGGATTGGCGCATCGGATCGTGTCGTGTGGGACGGCTGGCGACTGAAGTCGCGCCTATGTGGCCCCTGCTGGGCCGCGAAGTCCGCCCGCGCGGACTGACGACCCGCTTCTGAACCGCGCAGGCGGGTTGCGCGGTGGCCCGCGGACCACCATCCAGGCGCGGTTTCAATCGCCAGTCGAGCTGTCTGGAGAACGCATGCCACTTGCGACAACACTGTTCGCGGCTGCCTACGCGAAGGTCAACCTGACGCTGGCGGTTCTGGGGCGACGCGAGGACGGCTATCATCGGCTGGCGTCGGTGATGCAGACAATCTCGCTGCATGATACCTTGCGCATCGAAGTTCACGCTGGAAACGCTGACACGGCTGACAATACTGGCGATCGCTTCACATGCGATGTCCCGGCGCTCGCCTCACCGGACAATCTGGTGGCGCGGGCGGCTGAGCTACTGCGCGCGGAGGTCGGGCGGCCCGACCTGACGGCGGAGATCGAGCTGCATAAGGAGGTTCCGGCGCAGGCCGGCCTGGGCGGCGGCAGCAGCGATGCCGCTACGGCGCTCGTCGCGCTCAACACGCTCTGGGGCTTGCGCCTCAGTATGGCGCGGCTCGAAGATCTGGCCGCGCGGCTAGGCTCCGATACGCCTTATCTCGTTCAGGGAGGCACAGCGAGCATCGAGGGGCGTGGTGAGATCGTGGAGCCGCTGCCGGATGCGGAGCCACTCTGGCTGACGTTGGTCAAGCCGCCAGTCGATGTCTCGACACGGGCCGTCTTTGGCGCGCTGACCCCTGCGGACTACGGCGCCGCCGCTGATACTGAGGCCGTTATCGCCGCTATCCGCGCGGGGCAGCCGCTGCCGTTCGATCGCATGACGAACACGCTGGAGCGTGGAGTGGCGCGCGCCTACCCGGATATCTCCTATGTGCGAGAAACACTGCTCGATTTGGGCGCGTCGCACGTCATAATGAGTGGGAGTGGTTCATCTCTGTTCTCGCCTTTTCGCTCGCTCGCTGAAGCTGCCAGCCTTCATGAGCAAGCGCGAGGGCGAGGGATGCATGCCTGGCTCTGTCATACTGTGACGCGCGCGCAGACGCTCGCCGCGCGTGGGTAGGTGGCAACCTGGTAATTCCTTCCTGCGCTGAGGAAGCGCGCATGGCGCTCTCTGGCCTGACAGGAGTGCGAGCAGGATGGGTGGGGGGTACGTGGGCACGTGATTATAGAAGAACAGGAGACCGCGCTGGTTACGCGCGCGGCGCAGCGCGATCACGATGCGTTTACCCAGCTGTATCAGCTGTATTTTGACCGTATCTATCGATACGTACGGCTGAAACTGGGCAACGCGGTTGACGCGGAGGACGTGACCTCCGCTGTCTTCTTCAACGCCTGGCGCACGATCCACAACTTCTCTCCACAGCGCGAATCCTCGTTCGCCGCGTGGCTCTTCCGGTTAGCTCATAATGCGGTCGTGGATCGGTTCCGCAGCATGCGTGACATCATCTCGCTCGACGCCACGGGTGAGCGTCCGGCTATTCGCGCGACGCTTCCCGGACCAGAGGCGCAGATCGAGCGTAAACTGACCATCTACGAGCTGGCTGCGGCGCTCCGCCTGCTGACCGAGGAGCAGCGTGAGGTGGTTGTGCTCCGATTCGTTGAGGGCCTATCCGCGCGCGAAGTGGGCGATATTCTAGGCAAACAGGAGGGCGCTGTGCGCGGAATGCAGTTCCGCGCTATCGAGGCGCTGCGACGCGCCCTGACTCGGCGCATAGAGGCGGATGCGTGATGAGCGAGCTAGAAGATCTGCGGCGGGCGCGCCTCTTTGACACGCTGCTCGATGAGATCGAGCAATGGCGTGTGTCGCCAAATGCGCAGACTCACCGCGCTGCGGAGCATGACGAAGGGGTCGCGGCCGACCTCGCGTTGATCGAGGCGCTTGGCGAGACGCAGCCCGCTCGCGAAGAGGCGCAGTTTGCGCGCGCGCGCATTGGGCGACGACTCGACGAGTTGATGCGCGTTGAGCCAATGGGCGCGGAGGCTGCGCGCCCCCATCCCCATGACGCGCGCGCCTGGGCGCGCGCCCGCTTGCGCGCGCTTACCGCGCCGCCCGCCGCCGTCCGCGCCTCGGCGCGCGCCACTAACTCCTCGCATGCGGTGGAAGATGAAGGCGATGCGGTGGTGGAAGTGGGTAGGGTCTGGCTGCGCCGCGCCGCGCCGCTCGTGGCGGCGCTGCTGCTCGTCTTCTTCGCGTCGCTTGCTGGCGCTTCGGCGGCATCGGCTCAAGCCCTGCCCGAATCGCCGCTCTACAGCATCAAGCGCGGCGAGGAGTCCGTCTTGCTCGCGCTCTCCTGGGGTGACGTGAGCAAGGGCCAGACGCTGACTATGGTCGCAAGCCATCGGCTCGTTGAGGCCGCGGCCGAGGCTGACCAGGGACATGCCAACGAGGCGCATGCGTTGCTTGGCGAGTTCGATAGCGCGTTTTCGCAGTTGATCGATCTGGGCGCGCATGCGCGCGCGTCGCACGAGGACACGTCCACATTCGTCCGCGCGCTCCAGACGACACTGGAGACCGAGCAGGCGATCGCCGCCCACGCCTCCACGCATGGACAGACAGCCTTCGCCCAGGCGGCGAGCATGAGCGTGAAGGCCGCCGCGGCCCATATGCGCTCGGTGGGATTCACGCCGCCCTCAACGCCTGGCGGCGCCAATGGCAATAGCCATGCGAACGGGCATGGCGCTGGCAATGGCAATGGGAGCGGCAATCCGCAGCAGACGCCGGGCGCCCAGGCCAGTCATACTCCGCGCCCGACTCCGAGCGGCGGCAATCCCAATGGACAGAAGCCAACGCCGACAACAGGAACACCAACGACAACATCCAGCGCGCCCGCGAGTCCAGCAGCGAACTCGACGCGCACTGGTGGATGATATAGCGATGTCTGGTGGATGTCCGCGGCATGAGTGGCGTTCCCGCTGATGCGAATCGCCATCGCCCAGACCCAGCTCGATTCCTTTGGCGGCGGGGAGCGCGCCACACTGGAGCTTGCCCGCCACCTCAGCATGCGCCATGAGGTGACGCTGCTGGCAAGCCACTACACACCCTCGCGAACATTTCCCGATCTGGCGCGCTATCGGCTGCGGATCACGCCTGCCGCCATGTGGCTGATGCAGCCGCTGGCTATAGATGCGATTGTCGCCCAGAACTTTGGCGCGCGATTGCTGGCGTTGCGTCACCCCAACGTCATCGCCTACCTGCATACCATGCGCTCGATTTATCTGCAAGGCGGCGCCCGCCCCGACCTGGCGCTCCGCCGCGCGCTCGATCGTCGCGCCGCCCGCCGCGCCGCCCACCTGCTGACCAATAGCGCTTTCACCGCCATGCGCGCCGAAGCGTTCTATGGCCGCGCGCCGGAGGTATTGCCGCTGGGAGCCGATGACACGCTCTATGGGCTAGAGCCGCACGTGGGCGCCTATGCGCTCTATGTTGGGCGGCTCGCTCCGGAGAAGGGCGTGGCGCGGCTGCTGGAGTGGAGCGTCGGGGCGCCGATCACGCTGGAGGTGGTTGGGGACGGCTCTGCCGCTGACCACGCGCGACTGGCTCCGTTGGCTGGGGCGAGCGCGAGTCAGGCGCGACTGCGCGGGCCGCTTACCGGCGATGCGCTCACGGCGATGTACGCCGGGGCGCGCTTCTTCGCCTTCACACCCTATGCGGAGGAGTTCGGGCTGGCCGCGCTCGATGCGATGGCCGCCGCGAAGCCAGTGGTGGCTGTGCGCGATGGCGCGCTGCCAGAGCTTGTGGAGGATGGCGTGACCGGCTTCCTCGTGCGTGACGCGGCGGAGTACCGGCAGGCGGCCGAGCGGCTGATCGCCGACAACGCGCTCTGTCTGCGCATGGGACTGGCCGCCCGCGAGCGTGCCCGCGCCTTCACCTGGGAACGCTACTCCCGTCGCATCGAGCTGTTGTGTGTGCAGGTCGCCGCGCTGCGCTGAGGACGCTGGCTAGCGAATCCTGGCGGAAGCTTACTATGAGAGCGCTGCTCGCGATGTCCAAGCGTTCTGCCTGGCGGCCCCGCATGTTATACTCACAGTTGGCCCCGCAGTCGACTCGCGCGTCTGTATGGGCAGAGAGTCGTGACGGCAGACGGAGCGTAGCGGCAAAGGCGATCATGGCGGAGAGAGACAACACAGCGGCGCTCGGGGCGGCGTTCGAGCCGGACTATGAATCGCGACCAACCTTCGATCAGCGGCTGACGCGCATGGTGGGTCGCATGGTGAAGCGGCGGGCGCAGGCGATCTTGCGTTGGGGATTGGGCGCGATTGGCGCGGCCTTGCGCGATTGGCAGGAGCCGCTGCCGCCACTGCGCGCGGGCGATCCACGCATCCGGCGCATTCTCGTCGTGCGGGTGGATTTGTTGGGCGATGTCGTGCTCTCGACGCCAGCAGTGCGAGCGCTGCGCAGGGCCTATCCGCGCGCGAAGATCGATATGCTCGTACAGGCGCCCTTCGATGGCATCCTGGCGGGCGAGCCTGACATCAACCGCATCCTCGTCTGGAATCCGCACGTCTGGCGCAATCCGCGCGATTGGCTGCGGCCTGGCTCGTGGCGCGCGGCGCTGGCGACGCTGGGACGCATGCGCCTGCCACGCTATGATCTGGCCGTGAGCATCTCGGGCGACATTGGCAGCATCGTCACACGGCTGAGCGGCGCGCGGCGGCGGGTTGGCTACGCCGGTGAGGCGTATGGCTCCTTCATGACTGACCCTGTCCCCGGCGCACGCTATCTAACCCACCAGCATGAGACGCGCTACGTGCTGGGGCTGGCGGCGGCGGCTGGCGGCATCGTACAGCCGGGGGATGAGATTCCACGCCTGAGCGCCGCGCCAGAACCGCGCGCTCGCATGCGGGCCGCGCTGGCGGAGGCGCGCGAGCGGCTGGGGACGACTGGTCCTACGATCGCGCTGCACGCGGGTGCGCGCAACGGGCAGGCGAAGCGCTGGCCCGCGCGACACTGGGCGGCGCTGGCGCGGATGCTGGGCGATGAGCTGGGGGCGCTCGTGGTGTTGACGGGCGCGCCAAATGAGGCTCCGCTCGCGGGCGATGTCGAGCGGATGGCTGGGCGACCGCTGCTCAACCTCTGCGGCCAGACCTCGCTGTCTGACCTGAAGGCGCTGCTGGCGGAGTGCGATCTGGTCATCTCGGGCGATAGCGGACCGATGCACATCGCCTGCGCGCTGGGCCGGCCCGTTATCGTGTTGCATGGACCGACCGATCCGGCGATCAGCGGGCCGACCACGCCCGACGCCATCGTGCTGCGCCTGGGGCTATGGTGCTCGCCGTGCTACGACGCCAGCGCGACCGCCGAGTGCCCCTTCGGCAATCCAACCTGCATGAAAGACATGGCTCCCGGCGCGGTCTTCGCGGTAGCGCGCCGGCGCCTGGCGGAGTTAGGCCTGATCCAGTTGGATACACCAGCTCCGTCCAAGCCGTTGATACCGCTTATTTCACTGGCAGCGCAACCCATTCCGCAGCATGTCGAGCAGGAGCGACCCGCTTATGAGCGCAACGACTGAGGCCGTGGGTCGTGCGATGGCTGAGGCCGCGACAGGCCCCGTAACGGTCGCGCTGGGTCCGCGTCCGCGCATCCTCGTGGTGAAGCTGGCGACGCTGGGCGATCTGCTGCTGGCGACGCCGATGCTGCGGGCGCTGCGAACGCGCTACCCGGATGCGCGACTCGATGCGCTGACCAGCGATGTCGCGGCGCCGCTCATCCGCGACAGCCCACTGATCGACCATCTCTACACGTTCGACAAAGGCGCCTTCGACGATCTCGGCGCGTTGGCTGGGCGCGCTGGCGAACTGGGCCGCCTGGCTCCTCTGGCGCTGCGGCTGCGCATGACCCGCTACGACGCCGTTGTGCTGGCGCACCATCTCACGCTGCCCGCTGGCAGGCTGAAATATCGCGCGCTGCTGGCGGCGGTTCATCCGAAGCGCAGTGTTGGGCTGGACAATGGCCACGGGCGGTTTCTCTCGCTACGGGTGCGCGATGATGGCTTCGGCGCGCTGCACGAAGCGGAGTATGCACTGGCGCTGGCGGCTGCGCTCAACGCTTCCGCTTCCGCCAGCGACCGTGGCTTGCGACTGAGTGATCTTGGCTGGTCCTGCGCGCCGCCCACGCCGCTGCGGCCAGGGGAGTCGCCACAGATCGCGCTGCATCCGGGTGGCGGAACATATAGCCTGGCGCGGCGCTGGCCCGCCAGCCGCTTCGTGGAGCTGGCGCAGGCGCTCTGGACGGAGTTTGGCGCGACGATCACGCTGCTAGGTGGGGCTGAGGAGCGTGATCTGCAAGTGGAGATTCTGGATGCGCTGGACCGCCCGCCGTGGGCTACCGCGCTGCCAGGCGAGGTTTCGCCACGCCGGCTGGTGGAGATTCTGGGGGCGAGTCACCTCTTCATCGGCAATGATTCACTGCCGATGCATCTGGCCGCCGCCGCTGGAACGCCCGTCATCGCCATCTTTGGGCCATCAAACGCGCAGGCGTGGGGGCCATACGCGCCACATGCGCCAGAGCGGGCGATCGTCGTGCGACGTGACGATCTGCCGTGCAGTCCGTGCATCTATCGTGGGCATGCGCTCGGCACGCCGCAAGGCTGTCCGCCGCGCCCGTGCCTTACCGAGCTGCGGATTGACCCTGTGCTGCTGGCGGCGCGGCGTCTGCTCCGACGGCCAACCGCGCTGCGTCCCGCTTCACCGGCCTCGTGAAGTTGCCGATCTCGACCTCCGGAACCTCGCGGCGCAGCGTTTCGATCAGCCCCGCCATGCCCAGTGGACGTCCGGCGGGGCGCGGCAGGCGCGGCAGCAGCACTTCGGGATCAATGTTCAGGTTGCGTAGCTGCACGAGCCGTACGCCTGTGTCGCGCAGGAAGTCCACCAGCGCCGCCACCTCATCCTCGGCGTCAATGATGTCGGGGAAGCTGAGCAGGTTGATGCTGCTGTAGACCCCTGCGTCGCGCGCGCGCCGCAACGACTCTTTGACATGCTCAAAGGTGTAGCCCAGCGGGCGGTAGTAGGCGTCGTAGGTCTCTTTGCGCGCTGAGATGGTGCTGACACGGATGCAGTCGAGTCCGGCGTCGTAGATGCGCTGGAGCGTGCGCGGATTGCTGCCGTTGGTGTTGATGTTGAGTGCCCCGCGTGAGGTGCGCGCCCGGATGCCACGCACCGCTTGCTCGATCAGTCGCGCCTGTAGGAGTGGCTCGCCCTCGCAGCCCTGCCCGAAGCTGTAGATCGCGTCGTCGGCGCGCTCCAGATGCGCCACGCCAACCTCGACCACCTCATCGACAGAGGGGATGAAGAGCAGGCGGTCCTGCGGGGAGACGAGGTCATCTTCATCCTGCTTGGAGATGCAGCCGATGCAGCGGGCGTTGCAGCCCGGCGAGACGGCGACCGCGCCCTCCCAGCGGCCGAAGAAGAGGTTGCTGGCAGTGGGGCAGCGGTAGTCAAGCGCGCAGTGGGCATGGTGCGCCAGCACGCGATTCTCTGGCTCCTGGGCCAGTCGCTCGCGCACCAGACGCTCCAGACGGCGCGCGGGATAGTTTTGGTCAATCCAGCGCTCGGGGTCGTCGGTCTGGATGGCGGCGACGTAGAGTTGCCCGCGCCAGCCCGCGATAGCCGTGTAGCCGAAGAAGGGCAGCGGCTCGGTCCCCGGCGTCTTCTCATAGGCAGGCAGACGCGAGCGCATGAAGCCGATGGGCAGCAGCGCTGCCAGCGCCCAGCCCTGGCGCTCGGCGACGACCTGGCGCTCGCCAGCGGCATTCAGGCCGACCGCGAGGCGCTGTGGCATCATGGAAAGGGTCGCGCCGTCGGGCAGCGGAATCAGTTCGTGCGGCGAGAGCGGGCGTCCGGTGAAGTCCACGGCGCGCAGCGAACGGCGCTCGCCTACCTCACCATCGCGCGTGCTATAGACGACGTAAGGAAGGCTCTGGTCCGCGTCGTGACGACGCCCGTGCTGTGTCATGGCTAGTAGGGTAGCTCCATTTGTGGCAGTAGTGAGATCATCAGGCTGTCGCCCAGGGCCAGCTCTGGCTCGGCGACGCTGAGACTCTCGCCAACCTCCGCCTCGGCGGTTGCGACGCGCTCGCGCTGTTCTTCCTCCAGGTCATAGAGGAAGCTGATGACCAGGCCAGCGCCGTGGGGTGATTGCGTCATCGTGTGCACTAGTGGATGGACCTCGTCCAGCCATGCGTTCACCATGCGCTCCAGCGCAGCGATGTCACCGTTCGTGGTGTCGCTGGTGAACGCCTTGTAGTGGAGCATGATGAAGCCCTCCTCGCCGCCATCTCCGCGCCGATGTTCGTCTGCGTCCGTCTGCGCCCGTCTCGCTCGCTCCGAGCCATCGGAGTATGGGTATGCGCGGCGTGGCGACGGCCCGCAAGAAATTCACTGTATTGTAGCACAGCCGCATCGAGAGGCACGGAGAAGCGAGCGTTGGGTCAGAATGCGCGGACATCGCAGGGTAGCAGGCGAGGAGCGAGGACGAGGCGCCGGGAAGCGCCGGGAAAGAAGGAGGCGATGGGCCACTGGGAGGCGCGTCATGCGGCCCAGAATGCCCATCGCCCGATTGTTGGCGCGTATGTTGTCGCGGGGATGCGTCAAGCTCCGTCTGTCGCCCCCGCGACAGTCGTTGGGAGCGCCTCTTAGTTGTCGCCAGACGCGCGGAACAGTGGCGTCATTGGCTGCACGCCGCCAACCGCCGGGCAGCTATTCGCCAGACAGCCCAGATGGAAGGCGTCTTCGATAGTCAGCAGCAGCGAATAGTGGTTGGACGGGACGCTATACGTCGCGCCACGTGGGCCATGGTTCGCGATGACGACTGTGGCTACATGGCCGCCCGCCGAGGCGATGTTCGTCGGACCCTGCACGGCGCTGAAGTCGTTCTCGTCCCAGGTGATCACGATGGCGTTATTGCCTTCCTGCCACGTCTTCGAACCCATGATCATCTGAACGGTGTTCGCGACGTAGGTATCGCCCGCGCTGATGAGCGCGGTCTGATCGCTACAGACGCTGCTGATGCCGTGCATGTCATTGCACTGGTCGGGCACGATGTATGCGAAGTTTGGCGTGGCGTTATTGTTCAGATCTGTCGCCAGCTGGCTATCGGGAACGGTCTTGTTCAGCTCCGCCTGCCACTGGCTGGCGGTGTAGTCGGGTTGGAAGTTGAGGAAGGGGTTATGTTTGGAGGCATACTTCGCCACGGTGGAGCTTGGCCAGTAGTTGCCGGTAAAGCCGACCGACGGCAGACTCTGCTGATAGGTCTTCCAGGTCAGGCCAGCGGCCTCCAACTGTGAGCCGAGATAGGGCTTCTGAACGAGCTGTGTCTGATATGGACTGTCGTTGACCACGTTGTAGTTGCTGCCCGCGACAGATGCGACGTAGTTGGGCTCGCTGGGATGCGTAACCCCCCAGTAGTTCGTCGCCAGCCCGTACTCGTTTGCCAGCGCGTTGATCTGTGGCGCAGCGGCGTTACCGATCACCTCATCATACGAATGGTTCTCCATCATGATGTAGAAGATGTGCTGATAGCGCGGCACGCCTGATGTCG
>DASQSS010000432.1:0-12753 GCA_035642255.1 Ktedonobacterales bacterium
GAGTCCTACTGTTCAACGGGATCGACAGGCGCAAGACGGCGCCGGAGATTGTGAAGGCCATACATTCGCCGCTCGTCACCCATCTGCGCTACACCATCACGAAGCAGTGACAACTGCCGAGCAGGTGGGTGACATTGCCAAGGATATGGGTCGAGTCGAACCAATCGCTCTACGATAGAGTCGCCATTTGTAGATCGCGCACATCGGGCGAAGCTAAAACAAAGACGCTGGCTCCAACATTGCGTATCGGAGCCAGCGTCCATGACGCTGATCGCTGTTCGGCTGGTCGACAGTGACCAACTTCATCGTTCGCATACAGCCAAAATGCTATGACGGCGCGGCCAGGGCTACTCCACCGTCACGGACTTGGCCAGGTTGCGCGGCTGGTCCACGTTGCAGCCGCGCGCCAGCGCCCTTCGACTCCGCCCCCACACATCTAACTGGGCGCAGCGGTGCGACCTCTCTACTGGACTTCAGCCATCGCCATTACTACAACGGCCGCTCGTAGGCAGTCGTATGCCGCACAACTTCGAAACCCAGCGCTTGGTAGGCCGCGAGTGTCTCGTCCGTGTCTCCCCACGACTCTAACACTATGGCTTCCGGGCGCATCGTTCGTAGGTGTACGCAGGCGGCGAACAGCAGCGCGGCGTACAGGCGCGCCGAGCGGTGTTCCGGCACAATGCCCGGCGCGTCGATATAGGGGATTGATTCACTGCATCGCTCGACACGGCAGACGCCAACAACATCGCCAGCGGGTCCGAACAGCAGGAGAAGGGTGTCTTCGGCGCGCAGGCGCTCTAGCGATTGGGCAACCCAGGCTTCAGAGACGACGTGATGCCCCCACAGTCCTTCATAGCTCCGGTTGAGGGCGTGCGCCAGAGTCGAGAGATCGATGGCCTCGGGGCGCCGACATAGCAAGTAGCCTGTGGGAATTGCTGGTTCTAGCGCATGCGCAGCGCCATCGAGGCGCAACAGCGTGTTTGCGGCTACCGGGCGGAATCCGTGGGCCAGCTCGAAGCGAGTTGCACCCTCGTTGCGCACGTTTGCGTATACCCCAGCCCTCGCCGCGCCCAATTCGCTGGCGCGATCCAGCGCACGCATGAGCAGGGCGCCGCCGATGCCACGCCGCCGCCAGGCTGGGTGGACGGCGCCGGTGAGTGTCGCCGAGGGCTCACTAGCGACGCGCCACGTGAACCCCCACCCGACCAGCGTCTCGATGTCCCCTGGCGAGGCCGCGACCCAGCGGTCCCGCGCCGGGTCGTGGTCCGGTAGTGTCAACTGCTCACGCAGCGCGTCCTCGCTTACCTCCTCGCCATCACCATCAAACGTCTCCACCGTCTGGAGCAGTTGAAGCAAGCGCGGGAGGTCATTCTCTGCCTCGAACGGGCGGATCACAATTTGGGGCTCCCGCTCCATAGGGGTCGTCATGCGTGCTCCTTGTCTCGTGATCTGAGATCAGAGAGCGCCTGCCGTCTGGATGACACGTACCAACGGAGTGGACGTCAGCGAGAGGCGATCTCGACACGAATATCTACAAAAGCATGATATGGTCGCCGATGTGAATAGGGCCAGGAGTGAGCGCGTCTGCCATCGCACCGAGGCAGTCGCCGCTTACGCAGGCCACTGCGCGTAGAATGCGCGGGTAAGCAGGCAGGTCGGGCTCACCATCGCATAGCGCTGCGTGCGCTGCACGACACGCAAGCGGACGTCGGGTCCTATGGTGACGTTGCGGCTTTGCCAGCACACTCTGGGAAGCCTTCCGCCCCGGTCTCGACGAGGACGTTTGGCGGAAACCGGCATTCGTCGAGCGCCGCCTCTGCCCTGTCGCCTGAGCCAGCCAGCCAGGATGCGCCTAGCGTGCGGAGTGGGCGCAGTGAGGCTGTCGTGAGGATGTGGACTTGTCCGGCATCGAGGTGCGAGATGTCGGCTTCGCGGCTGAGCGTCGCCGATAGGCCGAGGTGGGCGGTGAGGGCCTCGTGAATGGCTGGGTCGTCGCCACGCAGCGTGGAAGCATCTGAGAAGGTGATGAGCGGCACGCCGCCATTGTAGACGGCGCGGCAGCGGAAGAGTCCATCGATGCGGCGGAAATGGCGCGTAGGCTTGCCGCTGCCAAACTTGCCGGCTTCGTCGCGAACTGCATAGAGCCTATCCCCGATCATGCCACGCTGATCGAGTGAAAAGTGCTCGCCGCGCTCACCGAGCAATGACTTCACAAGGTAGCGCCACAGCTCACAAACCGTCGTAGGTATCATCGTCCTTTTCTTCCTCCCACTGCCTCGTCACTGCGGCTCCTCACCCTTAAGGCGCTCTACAGTACGGTGAGGAGAGACTGCCGCGCAATGGGGGCAAGCAAATACGTCAGCTCCAGCGAGTTGCTGGAGCCGACGCTTGGATCTTGAGCTATGCCGTGACGGCGGGGCTACTCCACCGTCACGGACTTGGCCAGGTTGCGCGGCTGGTCCACGTTGCAGCCGCGCGCCAGCGCCACCTGGTACGCGAGCAACTGCAGCGGGATGACGGTGAGCAGTGGGGCGAAGAGCTCCGGCGCGCGTGGCACATAGATGACTGTGTCAGCATGCTGGCGAATCGCCTCGTCGCCCTCGGTCGCCAGCGCCACGATGTACGCGTCGCGGGCGCGCGCCTCCTGGATGTTGCTGACGACCTTCTCGTAGGTCTTGCCCTCCGTGGCGATGGCGACCAGCGGCACGTCGGCGTCGAGCAGCGCGATTGGGCCGTGCTTCATCTCGCCAGCCGCGAAGCCCTCGGCATGGACATACGAGATCTCTTTGAGCTTGAGCGCGCCCTCCAGCGCCAGCGGATAGCCGACCCCGCGCCCGATGTAGAGGCTGCTGGCGCAGCCCTTCAGGTGTTCGATGACCTCCGCTAGCGTCCGCTGCCTGTCTGGCGATTCGAAGGCCGCCAGTGTCCGCCGCATCAACTCAGGGATGTCGAGCAGGGACTGCAGGATCTCCTGCTCGTCTGATTCACTCAGCGTGGTCGCTCGTCGCCCGAGCCAGACGCCGAGCAGGTAGACGGTGATCACCGTGGCGATGAACGACTTGGTCGCCGCCACACTGATCTCGGGTCCCGCCTGCTGATAGAGCACACCATCGGCGAGCCGGGTGATGGCGCTGCCAACAGTGTTCGTCACAGCGATGATCGGCGCCCCGGCATCGCGCGCCAGTCGTGTCGGCGCCAGGACGTCCGCCGTCTCGCCTGATTGGCTGATCGCGATGCAGAGCGTATCTGGCCCCACGACCGGGTCAGCATAGCGATACTCCGAGGCGATGGCGACCTCTACCGGCAGCCGCGCCCAGCGCTCGATGGCGTAACGAGCGATCATCGCGGCGTGAATCGACGTGCCACAGCCCAGGAACGTAACCCTCCGCACCGCGTCGAGGCGTCCCGACGCTACCAGCGCATCGAGCGCATCGAGCGCGAGGGTCGGCGCGGGCTCGCGAGTAATGATGCGGCCCATCAGCGCGCGGTGAGCCGCATCGGGCTGCTCGGCGATCTCCTTGGCGAAGAAGTGTGGGTAGCCGCCGCGCTCCGCCGCCGCGATGTCCCAGTCCACATGCGCGGGCGTGGGCTGGCGTAGATTGCCGTCGAGGTCGCTGATCGTGACCGACTCAGCGGTCAGGTCAGCCACCTCGCCGTCGTCTAGCTGGATGACCTCGCGCGTATGCTTGAGAATCGCCGGGATGTCGGAGGCGAGGAAGTTTTCGTCCACGCCCACACCAACAATCAGTGGACTATCTTTGCGCGCACCGATGACCCGCCCCGGATGCGCGCGGCTGACGACCGCTATGGCGTATGAGCCGGTAACGCGCTTGAGCGTGTTGCGCACTGCGAGATTGAGGTCGTCGGTGTGGCGCATCTCGTCCTCGATCAGGTGCGCCAGGGTCTCGGTGTCGGTCTGCGAGCGGAAGGTGTGGCCCTTCGCGATCAACTCGTCGCGCAGGCTGGCATAGTTCTCGATGATGCCATTGTGCGCGACGGTAATCATATCCGTGCAATCACTGTGGGGATGCGCGTTCACGTCATTGGGACGTCCGTGGGTTGCCCAGCGCGTGTGGCCGATGCCTACCACGCCGACCGGCTCAGCGGTCGCGATCAGGGTGCGCAGGGACTGCAGCTTGCCGCGTGTCTTGGCGACCTGAAGATCGCCGTTGGAGGTAATGACGGCGATACCAGCGGAATCATAGCCGCGGTATTCCAGTCGTTCGAGGCCATCGAGCAAGATGGGCGTCGCGTGTCGCGCGCCCACGTAACCAACGATACCGCACATAGGTTGTGCGTTCTCCTCATATTGTGCGCCACTGGCCGCGCTTTGTCCCGGCGATCACTCGCCGTATTTCTTCGCGGTCTTGGTTAGGGCAATGGCCTGCCCTGAGGGCTCCCCGCTGATATTTCCGAACGGCCCCCACCTCGTCAACTGAGGCCCCTCCATCGCCTCAGCCCTTGCGCTACTCGTGTCGCGACACAATCCTGGGCGCGCTTCTCCTCGTCGCGAAGCGTCTCTTGCGCCTCGCCACATCGCGAAGCGCGCAGCCATATCACAGCACGCCCGGCGCCACGCCGATACGTCGCTGTCTGCTGGCCCCCTCAGTATACCCGATGCGCGCACACGCGCCAATGCCGTGGGACACATTCACGGCGAATGTGTAATGGTGTGATGACACGAAGCGCGACCGATGCCCCTCGCATGCCGCAAAGAGGTGTAGGCCGCGCTTGATGTATCACCCGGCTGTGCAAGGCTACGCCCAGCGAATCAGTCCTAGCTCGAAGGGTGAGGCCAGGCCGGGATGGCTCGGCGCGACGCGCACGCCGTAGACAACGCTGCCGGTGTGGAAGCGATCTACCTCGCCGCTGTACCGCAGGGCGCCGTCCTGAGCAGCGGCGCCGGGGCGCATCTCAGCGATGCGCTGCTCGACCAGCGTGCCGTTGTCGTCGCGAGCCGTCACCAACTCTACGCGCACATCGTCTGGAGTCAGACGGCCCAGCCGTACCAGCGCCTCCACATGCACGGGCTCACCCTCGGCGATTTGCTCACCTGTCGGGCCACTCGCGCTGACACTGACCTCGCCCCACTGCTAGCGCACCAGCCGCTCCCATGTGGTCAACTCGCGGGCCAGCGCGTAGTTGCGCGCATCCATCCGCTCGCCAGACTGCGCCGCTGGCATGTAGTAGTCGCGCACGTAGTCCTTGACCATCCGGCTCATGCTGAACTGCGGCGCAACCGTGCGAATCGCCTCCTTCATCACAGCGATCCATTCGTGCGGCAGGCCGTCGTCGCCGCGCTGATAGTAGAGCGGCGTGATCGAACGCTCCAGCGTCTCATAGAGCGCCAGCGCATCGGCGGCGTCGCGCGTCTCGTCGTCCTGATAGTCGCGCCGCTCGCCTATCGCCCAGCCATTCTTGCCATTGTAGCCCTCTTCCCACCAGCCATCGATGATGCTGCAATTGGGCAGACCATTCAGGCTGGCTTTCTGGCCGCTGGTGCCGCTGGCCTCATGCGGGCGAATGGGCGTATTGAGCCAGACGTCACAGCCGCTGACCAACCGCCGCGCCATGTCAATGTCGTAATCCTCCAGGAAGACGATCTTCCCGGCGAATTCGGGCTGCTGCGCGTACATGTAGACCTTGCGGATGAACTCCTGGCCTGGACGGTCAGCCGGATGCGCCTTGCCCGCAAAGACGATCTGTACGGGCCGCTCAGGATTGTTCAGCAGCCGTGCCAGACGCTGCGGATCGCGGAAGAGCAGCGTCGCCCGTTTGTACGTGGCGAAGCGGCGCGCGAAGCCGAGCGTCAGCGCACGCGGATCGAGCAGCCCACCTGACGCGGTCACCGTCTGCGGACCCTCGCCGTGGCGGGTGCGCTGGCGAGCGATACGGCGGCGCGCCCAGCCGATCAGGTCGTCCTTCATCTGCTCATGCACGGCCCACAGGTCGGCGTCGGGAATCTCGTTGACACGCTCCCAGCGCGCCTGGTTGTCAATGTCGCCGCGCCAGCCCGGCGCCAACCAGTCGTCGTAGAGCTCGCCGAGCTTGGGATTGAGCCATGAAGAGGTATGCACGCCGTTGGTGACATGACCAATCGGCGCTTCACTCGCCTCGACATCCGACCACAGCGAGCGCCACATCTCGCGCGACACCTCACCGTGCAGGCGGCTGACACCGTTGCGCCGTGTCGAGAGGTGAAGCGCCAGCACGGTCATGCTGAAGCCCGAACCCCAGTTCGCGTCCTGCCGCGCCAGCCGCATGAAGCTGTCGCGGTCAAGGCGAAGCTGCGGCCAGAACGACGAGAAGTAGCGGTCCATCAGGTCGAAGGAGAAGACATCGTTGCCGGCGGCGACCGGGGTGTGCGTAGTGAAGACGCTATTGGCGGCGGCGATCTGGCGGGCGACTTCGAACTCGACATTCAGCCCGTTGACCAGCTCGCGGCAGCGCTCAAGCCCCAGGAAGGCGGCGTGGCCCTCGTTCATGTGCCACACCTTCGCATCCACGCCCAGCGCACGCAGCGCGCGCACGCCACCGATACCTAGCACAATCTCCTGCGAGATGCGCATCTCGTGATCGCCGCCATAGAGCCGCGCTGAGAGCGTGCGATCCGATGGCGTATTCTGCGCCACATCGGTATCCATCAGGTAGAGCGGGATGCGGCCAACCTGCACATGCCAGACCTTCGCCCAGACGGTGCGGCCCGGCAGATCGACGCTGATCAGCGCCTCGCGCCCCTGCGCGTCTTTGGCCGGGCGAGCGGGCGCCTGCGAAAACTCCAGCTTCTCGTAGAGCGCTTCCTGCTGGCCATCGCGCGTGATGCGCTGGCGGAAATAGCCCTGTGGATAGAGGAAGCCAACGCCGACGAAAGGCAGGCCGAGATCGCTGGCCTCTTTGCAGTGGTCGCCGGAGAGGATGCCAAGGCCGCCAGAGTAGATGGGGAGCGACTCATGCAGGCCAAACTCAGCGGAGAAGTAGGCAGTGACCGTAGTAGCGCTTTGTGGGAACTGCTCGCTGAACCATGTCGAAGCGGGGCGCATGTAAGCGTCGAACTCAGCCATTACCGCGTCGTAGCGCGCCAGGAAATCGCCATCCGCCGCAAGCGCATTGAGGCGCTGTGGATCAGCGCCGGCGAGTGTGGCGACGGCGTTGTGCTCGGTGCGCTCCCACAGATTGGCGTTCACCTGCGCGTAGAGCGCTTGCGCGCTTGGGGTCCATGACCACCAGAGATTGTAGGCAAGTTCATACAGCCGCTCAATGCGCGGCGGAATCGTTGGAAACACGGCCAGACGGCCAAGGATCTTCACTCAGTCTACTCCTGTCGGACGCCGGGCGTACAGAACATGCGACGCGTCAGCCGCCAGTGCGCGATGCGAGATGAACGGTAGAGATGATACACGCTTTGTCTCCTCTCCACCACGATACCACACGATATTGCCAGGAAAACTGTTGGCGAGTCAACTACCTGTTGACTGCTCGCCAACTATCATATCGTATACTGGGCGCAGCCACGGATGGCCCCCGGGCGCGCTGGGCCGCGCGGCGCTTGCGGAGAGATGCGCGCGAGCCAGCGAAAGCGAGGAGCATTCCTCTATGGCGGCGACCTCAGACGCAACAGAAGTCTCCCAGCCGCGGTACTCCGCGCGCATTGCGTTCGATCAGCGCGTCTCTATGCGCGACGGCGTGACGCTCTCAGCCGATATTTATGTTCCCTCTGATTCGCCAGATGTGAGCGTAGCGCTCGATGCGACGGGCCGCTGGCCGGCCATCTTGACACGCACGCCCTATATGAAGGCCACCGCGAGCATGCTCAACCAGGGGCGCTGGTACGCCGAGCGCGGTTATGTCTTCGTGGCGATGGATGTGCGCGGGCGCGGTGACTCTGACGGCGAGTTCGTCCCCTACTTCAATGAGGGACGCGACAGCTACGATAGTATTGAGTGGATCGCCGCGCAGCCGTGGAGCGATGGGACTGTGGGAACTATCGGCGGCTCATATCTGGGGCGCATCCAGTGGCTGACCGCACTGGAGCGTCCGCCGCACCTGAGCGCGATGGTCGTCGCCGTGCCGCCCTCCGATCCCTTTGTCGAGACGCCAACCGGTCTGCCCAGTCCCATGCACCTCTGCTGGCTGCACTACACCAGCGGTCGGCAGCTGCAGTTGATGGATGCGGTGGACTGGGAGCGCGTCTACGATCACCTGCCGCTGCTGACGATGGATGAGGCAGCCGGTCGCGGTTCACTGCGCAGGTGGCGCGAGGAGGTCGAGCATTCCCGGCTCGACGACTACTGGGGGCGCATCTGTTATCAGGACAAGTTCGACCAGATGGACACGCCGACGCTCCACATCTCCGGCTGGTATGATGACGAGCAGATCGGCACGCCACTCAACTTCGCGGGCATGACGACTCACGCCGCGACGGAGGAGGCGCGTCGTCGCCAGCGTCTGCTGATGGGGCCATGGGGCCATGCGGTCAACACGACGGCGAAGCTCGGCGAGGTAGACTTCGGCGACGCGGCGCTGATCGACCTGCGTGGCGAGCAGCTTGCGTGGTTCGACCGCTGGTTGCGTGGCGTCGGCGCTGGGGAGCCGGTGACGCCTGCGCGTATCTTCATCATGGGCGAGAATGTCTGGCGCGATGAGCGGGAATGGCCATTGGCGCGCACACAGTGGACCCGCTACCACCTGCGTGGCGCGGGTCACGCCAACAGCCGCTTCGGCGATGGCGCTCTGACGACCGGCGCGCCGCCCGCCGATGAGGCCAGCCACCGCTACCGCTATGACCCTGCGCGCCCGACGCCGTTCATTACGGAGGCGACCTCCTCGCAGATCGGCGGCCCAGATGACTACGCGGCAGTCCAGCGCCGCGACGACCTGCTGGTCTACCAGACGGAGCCGCTCGCCGACTCAATCGAGGTAACTGGCCCGGTCACGATGGACCTCTACGCCGCATCGTCCGCGCCGGACACCGACTTCACCGCGATGCTGCTGGATGTCTGGCCGAGCGGATTCGCCCAGCGCCTGACGGATGGCATGATACGCGCTCGTTTTCGTGAGGGGATGGCCGAGCCGAGGCTCATTACGCCGGGCGAGGTCTACCGCTACACGATTGACTGCTGGAACACCGCGCACGTCTTTCGCGCTGGACATCGCGTCGCGGTGCAGATCGCGTCTGCGGCCTTCCCGAAGTACGACCGCAATCTGAACACAGGCGCGGCGCTCGGCATGACGAGCGAGATGACGGTGGCCGAGCAGACGATTCTGCACGACGCCGAGCATCCATCGGCGATCATCCTGCCGGTCATCCCGCTCGCTGAACAGTAGGGAGCGGGCGATGCTCACCATCTACTACTCGCCTCACGCGACCAGCCTGGACAATGAGGCCGGGCGCGCATCGGGCCACGCCGATGTCCCTCTCTCAGACCGCGGACGCCAGGGAGCGCTTGCGGTTGCGCGCCAGTATCTAGCCATTCCCATGGACGCCGCCTATTGCTCGGACCTGCGGCGAGCCGCTGATACCGCGGCGTCGCTGATCGCCGACCGCGCGACGCCACTCATACCGGATATGCGGCTGCGTGAGTTCGACTACGGAACGATGACGCAGTGGGCGCGCGAGCGGGTCGAGGCCGAATTTCCGCTGCGCATCACCACACCATTCCCCGGCGGCGAGAGCATGCTGACAGTCGTGGAGCGCGTTGGCTCATTTCTGCGCGACGCGCTGGCGACCCATGACGGCAAGACTGTCGTCGTGATCGGCCATCGGGGCACGAAGTGGGGGTTCGACTACTGGGCCGGGAGTCAGTCGCTGGAGGAGATCGCGCGGACACCCTGGGAGTGGCGGGAGATTCCCATCTGGCGCTACGCTCTGGAGAGCAGCGACCTCGCGCGGCGAGAGCCTATCGTCATTCGCGCGCCAGCAGACTAGAAATGCCTTCGGAGGACCGACGCATGAGCCAGGACGAGCGACCAACCGAAACCCGTGAAACCACTGAGCAAACGATTCGCGCCATCTTGCGCGAGGCGCAGACCATCGCCGTCGTTGGACTCTCGCCTGACCCCAGCCGCCCAAGCAATGGAGTCGCGCGTTACCTGCAAGCGCAGGGCTACCGTATCATTCCCGTAAACCCGTTGGAGACGGAGCTGCTGGGCGAGACGAGTTACCCTACACTCAGCGACATCCCCGTCCGGGTGGACGTCGTCGATGTCTTTCGCCGCTCGGAGTTCGTGCCCGCCATCGCGGAGGAAGCGGTGAAGATCGGCGCGACAGCGCTCTGGCTCCAGTTCGACGTCATCAGTCCTGAGGGCGAGGCGACGGCGAAGCGCGGCGGCCTGCGCGTGGTGGTGGACCGATGCATCAAAGTGGAGCACGCGCGCTACGGAAAAGGGTGATTTGATTTCCGACGTGAGCGTCTGAGTGTTGGCATGCGTATGATCTCTTGGGTGTCGTGGGTGTGCGCTAAGAGGAGAGAATACGCGTGTTGTTGAGCGTGGCGCCAATGGTCGCTCTCGTAACGCTGCTCTGGCTTGCGCCAGGGCTCATCTGGGCCTGGCTGGCGTATCCCTCCCCCGGCCGGTTACCTCGTCTTGCGGTTGGCGCGGCGCTGGGGTTAGCGCTGCAAATCGACCTGGCGGCGCCATTGGCCGCTACCGTGGGCATCACGCGGGCAAGCGTCGCCATAACGACCGTGGGATGTCTCGCGCTGGCGATTGCGCTGGGTCTGGCGATGCGTGTGCGGACGGTCAACTTGCCCTCCCACGCTACGGCTCGCCGTGCGGAGACAGGCTGGTTTGTGGCGCTGGCGGCGATCAGCGTGGCCATATGCGCTGCGCCCCTGGCATGGCAAACCGTTCCCGACGGCTGGGACCCCAGCTTTCACTCGTTGCTGGCCAGTGTGACGATCGCTACAGGCAAACTGCCAACGTGGCGCCCGTACGAGCCGATTCTTTCGAACTATCCCTACGGCGCGCACATTGCGCTGGCGGATATCAGTCTACTCACGGGGCTGCAGCCACATCAGGTCTTCGCGACGCTACTGAACGTCGTAGTTCCCGCGCTCGCAGCGCTGCAAATCTATACGCTCGCCCGGCGCATGTGGCGACGCGGCCCAGCGGCGCTTGGCGCGGTCGCGGCCTATGGTCTGCTTGGCTACTTCAACTCCGTTGACTATGGCGCCTGGGGCGGCCTGCCAAACGCGCTCGGCCTGATTCTGCTGCTGGCCGCGCTCGAACCGTTCTTCGCGCCGGGCTATACGTGGCGGCGAGTAATCACCGCCGGGGCGCTGCTGAGCGCCGTACCCCTGACCCACCACCATGTCGCGCTCACGGCTGGGCTGCTCTTTGGTGTCTACGCCGTAGCTCTGGTGGCGTTGGCCGCGCTGCGCCGATCGCCCATGCAAGCGCGACGAGCGGCGCGACGCTACCTCCTGCGGATAGCGGGTGTGGCGGCGCTGGCCTTCGCGTTGGCGAGCTACAGCTTCCTCCCGCATGCGCTACGTGGCGCGCACTCGATCGGTGATACCGCGGTCTTCGCGGATTTCCACGAGTATAGCGGCTGGCCCTTCGACAAGAACGGCGTCGCGCTCTGGCTGCTGGCGGCCACGGGCGCGGCGCTGGCGCTCTGGACGGTCTGGCGCGCGACACCCGACACCTGGCGCGTTGGGCAGCGGTTGCGTTTGGCGCTCGCCCGGCTGGCGCCATCCCGCGGCAGCGGACAAGTGCGGCTATTCGCCAGCCTGGCGCTCATGGCGCTCTTCGTGGCGTTCACGCTCGGACAGTTTGTGTTCCATGACATCATGTGGGCGCTCTACCACAAGGACGAGACGGCGTTCTCCCCGCCGCGCTTCCTCTCGAACATGACGTACTTTCTGGCGCTGTTTGCTGGGCCAGCCATCGCCTTGATCTGGCAGGGCGCGTGGTGGGGCGCCGGCCTCCGCCTCGGCAGACTGCGCGTAGGCGCGTGGATGCGCCCGTTCGTCCGCGTGGCGCTCATCGCGCTGACCATCGGCGTCGCCGTCGAGTCGCTGTTCGCTTCGGGACAGGTCGGCGGCTCCGCTGGCCAGCTGGCGCCTGGCGACCTGAGCGCCTTCCAGTGGACTCGCGCGCACACGCCCGCCGATGCGCTGGTCGTGGTCCTGGACGGCGCCGATGCGAAGTGGGCGCCCTACTTCACGCGTCGCGAGGTCCACATCACGCCGCTGCCCGCCAGTGAAGACGCGGCTGGCTATCCAGCGGAAAAGCGCCTGCTCCTCCAGTGGGCATTGCAGGCGCTGGAGGGCCGGCCTCGCCTGGGCGTCGCCGTGTTGGCGAGCGCCGACCCGGTCTGGCGCGCGATCTCCCATCGTCCACTCGTCGTGATCTCCAGCGTCGCGGCTCCTGCGCTAGGTGTCCCCGCGTATAGCTCAAACTCGAAGCATGTCTACGTCGTCCCATCGCTCAGCTCGTTGACCCCGGTCGGCTACTCTACGCCAGTCAATCTCTGGTGGCGAGCTCCCGCCACTGGCGCGCCTCCCGCGAACTGGGACTCGCCGACATCGGTCGCGTTGCGGGGCTGGATAGTTGGCGCGTCGAATATCCCCGGTCCCGCCGACACGACCTGGCTGCGGCTGGATACGCCATTCCCACGAGGCGCCGCGATTCGCTGCTACGCTCAGGATGGCGCGATCCTCTATGTCGATGGCGTCAACGCGCCACATGCCTGCACGGGCGCGTTGACGCCGCTGCCGCAGTTGAGCGCGCCCGGCCCGCACGTGATCG
>DASQSS010000433.1:0-3094 GCA_035642255.1 Ktedonobacterales bacterium
AGAGACAGCCGCATGACGGCCGCAATACTTGGTTCATGAGTGACGTCGAGCTGGAGACGGTGTTCGAGCGCCTGAAGAGCCAACTGAGTGTCGCCTGCTACCTCAGCGCAGGTGCGTGCCTGGTCGAACGCCTCCAGGCACTGCTGGCGCAACGCGCGGCGCACTGCGGCGAGCCAGGGAAAGGTCTCCTCGACGAGTACCGGCTGAGCAAGCGTGATGGCGATCTGAAGGCAGCGGCGAGCACGGGCATCGTTGTCACGTCGGCTGGTGTCGGATGCAGGCGCAGTGAGAGACGCGGCGTCTAGTGACCCATGAACGTTGGCGTCATGCACCGCTGGTTTCGATTGCTGCTCCGTCGCCTTCCTATACTCTGCGCGTATCTCCGCGAGATCGCTACGTGCCCGTGCTGGGTTCAGGACTAGGCAGCGTCGATCACCGAGGATGATGGAGGTCTTGGTACAGTCGATGGCAATGAGTGGAGTCACCGGCTGCGAAAGGAGATCGTTCGCCCGGCGCTCGCAATCTGTAGGGCTGGTGTGGGTATCGCGAGGCCGGTCGAGGAGCGTGCGAAGGCACCAGAGCGCCGTACGTAGGAGATGCGCTGTGTCTGTAAGGTCTTCGTCCGGCCACAGCGCCGCTTGTACGTCACGTCGCGTCGCGTGGCCCTCGTCGCGGGTTGCCAGGTACGCGAGCAACTCACGCGCCTTCTGGCTCCGCCACTGCGTCACAAGCGCGCCATCGTGTCGAACGACAAACGCCCCTATTGTCTTGATCTCGATGAGAGGAAGCGTAGTCGCACATTGGGTCTTCGGTGAAGCGCGGCCAAACGTGCACTCGGCAGCTCGCGCTACCGACTGCTCCGGTGGTGCTAGGAAGCGCGGTGATGACGTGCGACCGATTTCCTCGCTCTGTTCGGCGGATAGCGCTGTCGCGCCACTCTGAGTCAGTGAAGGCGCATCGGCGCCAGAGCGACAAGCAGTACCGACCGGTGCTCCTCGCATGGTCTGCATACAAACCTCTCGATCTGATTGGGCGCTGCATAGCTCGCTCCAAGCCGAGCCGCACGATGTGGTGCTGTGGTCTGCTAGCGCCTAGCTACAGATGACATGCTGAAGTGGTGTTGGACGCACTTCTACGTGGTGATAGGTGGAAGTGTAGCCAGTGAAGTTCGAATTAGCAGTAGAGGATGTTCCCCAATTTCTCGCGAGGATTCCTGACAGATTTTCGAGCAGATGCTCTCGACATTCTCTAGGTGGCAGAAGAGTGATCTGGTAGCTGGGAACAGATGCCTCATATGCTTCCAGTAGACAATGATGGTCAGCTCGAAACGCTATGCGAGGATTGCCGCTGACGCGACATTGTGTCACATGTGACACGGGAAAACGAGGATGATACCCGCACCTCGGTGGCAATTGGTGGATTCATTGAGGGACGATAGGTCGAGGGCGGAACCCATGAGGCAGGAGACCTGAAGAAGATGGGCTTCGATGACTCCTGCAGCGACAGCGCATTTCATGTGACGCTCATAGCGTCTGCCTACACTGCCAGCGAGAGTACCCGAGAGCATTCCCTTGGCAGCAGTTGTGCATAAGAGGCCAAATTAGCGGCGTGGCGACCCAGATGCCGTAGCCCTGCTACTAGCCACATCGAAATGAGCAGCGACAGAAAGGATCGTCGCTATGCGGGAGTCACCAGAGCGAGCCGTGCAGCGGCGAGTTGGCCCGGACCGCATGCAGGCGTCCGAGCGCGGCGCGCTCTTTCCCAGCGCAGTGGAGCAGCAGCCTCCTCACGAGTCCGCCGACGAGTTCACGCACGAGTTGCGCCCCGAACCATCGCAGGTGCTCGCACAGGCGCTTGCCATGCGGGTGCGGCGCTGGAGGTCACGTCGCGCTCGCGCTTTCCTTCGCCGATCTGCTCGCCGCCACGCAGGCGCTTCGCATCTTTCCCACCATTTCCATCTGGGCAGACGACGCGCCGTCGGCCTTGTCCTGTTCCTTCTGCTGAGCGCGCTGGTTGTCTCGCAGGCGAATGGCCCGCTCGGCGCGCAGTCCGCTGACCTGTTGCGCGCGATCCTCGGCCCACAGGCGACCGCGCAGATCGAAGCCTGGTACCTGGCCCTCCAGGATACGGAACACCAGCTCCAGTATCAGCTTTCTGGCAAGAAGACTACTGCGCCGTGGCAGCCGGGCGGGCCGATGACGTCGTCCTCTGCCTCCTCGTCCTCATCTGCGGCTACAGCGCCGTCCTCCTCGTCGTCACCGCCGCAGCGGCCGCATCTTGTCCCCAGCATGCCGCTGTCGCCTCTTCGGCCCGTCATCCAGCCTGCGCTGCCCGGTGAGGGCGTGTGGGATGTTGCGGGCGTACCGCAACCGGCAGCAGGGCAGCCGCCGCTCGTCGCCAAATCCTTCCTGCGACCCGATCCTGCGCGCCCCTATGCGATGGTCACGCTGCTCCAGTTCGATCTGCGCTTCACCACGCTGCATCTAGTGGCGGGAACGAGTGAGCCAGGGGGCGCACGTGGCGTCGCTGGCCCAGGCAAGATCCCGGCGACGGTTCAGCAGGACAACACGCTGCTCGCCGCGTTCAATGGCGGCTTCAAGTACGCCGATGGGCAGTACGGCATGATGGTGGATGGAACTGTTTACGTGCCACCAAAGCCTGGCGCCGCGACCATCGCCGTCACCAAAGACGGGCAGACGCTGCTCGGCGCCTGGGGGTCCACCCCGCAACTCTCGTCGAGCAATCCCAACCTGCTCGCCTGGCGTCAAAACGCCGCGCCGCTCATCACCGACGGGCAGATCAACCCGCTGACCAACGATGGCGCTGCGTGGGGTGGCACGATCCTCAATAGCACGTATACCTGGCGCTCAGGCATTGGCCTGACCAGCCACGACACGCTGATCTACGCTGCAGGGAACTCGCTCTCGGCGGCGACGCTGGCGAAGGCGCTTCAGGCGGCAGGCGCGGTGGAGGCTATGCAGACCGACATCAACCCCTTCTGGGTGCGCGCCTTCCTCTATCAACGGGATGCGAGCGGCGCGCTCCAGATCACTAAGCTCCATCCCGGCATGCAGGGAACGGGGAGAGAGTACCT
>DASQSS010000434.1:0-7385 GCA_035642255.1 Ktedonobacterales bacterium
CGATGAGACGCTGGTGATGTACGCCGGGCAATCGGTGGAGGGCGGTCCCAGCGATGAGGTGATCGAGCGGCCCAAACATCCCTATACACAGCTGCTGATCGCAGCCGCGCCTGACCCAGACCGGCCCAGCGCGCTCGCGCCACTGCCCGCGCGCGGCGAGATTCCCAGCCTCATCACGCCGCCGAGCGGCTGCCGCTTCCATCCGCGCTGCCCACACGCGATGCCGGTTTGCCGCGAGCGCTTCCCGGCGCGCACCGATCTGGGCGGCGGCCACTGGACGCACTGCTTCCTCTATGGCGATGGAGCCGCGACAGCCGCTCCGACCGCTCCGGCTAGCTCATGAGCGCAAGTGACGGCGCGGATACTCCTGGTTGCCGTGCGACAATCTGATAAGCGTTGGTCTAAGCGTTGGTCGCGCCACCATCACCCGGGCGTTGGCGTCTGCTGGGCGGCGCTTCCGCTACGTCGCGTGGGGCGCTGACATTCGCGGCTGAACACCGCTCGCTGTGGTATGCTCGCTATGAGCTCACTGCAGCGAGTTTTGGAGTGTAGCAGGAAGGCGAGGTAGCGCATGCCAGATGACGACAGACGAGCATCGGAGCTGCGAAAGATCAGCGCCATTCGAGCGGAGCTTCCGGCGACGGAGCGCATCGTATATCTCAACACTGGCACGAACGGCCCCCTGCCGCGCCGAAGCCATGACGCGCTGGCCGCGTATTCCGAGCAGGAATTGTATGAAGGACGCATCGGCCCGGATGTCTTTCCTCGCTTGAGCCGAATCTCCGACGACGCCAGAACCGCTTTCGCCGCAGTGTTGGGTTGTGAATCGGATGAGATTGCTCTGACACATAACACAACCGAAGGCGTCAACATCGCCCTGATGGGCCTTGACTGGCGGCCCGGCGACGAGATCATCACTTCGCGTGCGGAACATCCTGGCGTGCTCTATCCTGCCTACCTGTTGCGCGATCGCTATGGCGTACGTATTCGTATGACCGACATTGGCGCGCCAGGACATGACGCGGTCGCCGAGCTTGAGCAGGCGCTGAGCCCTCGAACGCGGGCCGTTGCGCTGTCGCACGTCAGCTGGTCAACGGGGGTCGTGCTGCCCATTCGCGAGCTGGCGCGGGCCACCCATGCGGCGGGCGCGCTATTTGTGTGCGACGCCGCGCAGTCCTGCGGCATGGTTCCGTCGGCGGTCTACGAGCTGGAAGTCGACGCCTATGCCTGTTCCGGGCAGAAGTGGCTCTGTGGTCCGGATGGCACAGGCGCGCTGTTCGTGCGCAAAGATCGCCTGGTGGACATACAGCAGTCGTATATGGGCTATCAAAGCATCCAACATGGGATGTCCGACTATGAGGGCCACTTCGTCCCGCCAGCGGCTGCCGCGCGCTATCAGGCGGCGACGATCTACCCTGGCAGCATCGTGGGGCTGAGCGCAAGCCTGCAGTGGATCAGCGAAGAGGTAGGGTGGGAGTGGGCCTACCAGCGCATCGCGACGCTCGGCGCCGCGTGCTTCGACGCGCTCGCCGCCGTCGACGGTGTGACCACGCTTACCCCGCGCGACCAGATGGCGGGGCTGATCCACTTCACAGTCGCGGGCATTGCGCCTGATGCGCTCTGCGAGCGGATGACGAGCCAGGGCATCCTTGCGCGGCATACCCCCAACCCACAGGCGGTGCGTGTGGCGACGGGCTTCTACAACACGCACGACGACATCGAGCGGCTCGTCACAGCGATCCGCGAGGCGCTGGCAGACGGTCAGGCATCGTAGGCTCTGCTCGGCTGGCGGTTGGCGCCACGCCTGGATGGCTTATCTTGGCCCGCGACGTCCTTCCGCGCGGTCCGCAGACTGCCGTCCAGGCGCAACTTCAGTCGCCAGCCGACCGTTGTAGGTTGTGCGGATACCTCAGGAACCAGATTGTAGCCGTCGACTCAACCGGCTGTACCCTCTGCTCACGAACTGCTCACGAATACACCGCGATCATCGCCAATATTCTTGCCACGCTCGCGAATCACGCTCTGTTTCTCTGTCTGGAAAGGAGACGTGCGCCGCGCTCAACCGCCTCGGCCCTCCAGTGCGTGTGAGGTACGTCAGTACCGCCCTCGCCGGACGTCGAGCTAGTCGCGTCACTCGTGGTCAGTCTGGCGGAGCCCTATGAGCACGGTGACGTATGAAGCCTTACCTGCGTTCCGCGGTATCTACCAGGACGCTCGCTTTGGAACGGTATCGCTGGGATATTTCAAGGAGAATGGCATGTCTATCTCAACATTGCGATTGTCCGCGCGCCGTTGCGTATTCGTGGCGCTTGTAGCGGGGATGCTGTTGGCGGCATTCGCGTCGGTGGCGCTCGGAGCGTCATCCAAAGCGTTTGCGGCTCCATCGGTGGCGTCCAGCCAACCTGACTTCGGCTCGAACGTCTACATCTTCAGCCCCACCATGCCGCAAAGCCAGATTCAGGCGGCGGTCAACGCGATCGCAAACCAGCAGGTTTCCAACCAGTTTGGACCTCAGCGCTACGCGTTGCTGTTTGAGCCAGGTACGTACGGGTCCAGCGCCAACCCGCTCAACTTTCAGATCGGCTACTATACGTCGGTGGCGGGCCTGGGCCTCTCTCCAAGTGACGTCGTCATCAACGGGTCGGTTGACGTCTATAACCAGTGTTTCGGTTCCAACAACTGCATAGCGCTCGACAACTTTTGGCGCTCGTTGTCGAACCTGACTATCAACGTGACGACCCCGAACGCTGGCTGCTATAGCGGCGAGTTCTGGGCTGTGTCGCAGGCCGCGCCGATGCGTCGGGTCCACATTGTCAATGGGAACATGACCTTGATGGACTACTGCACCGGCCCCTCATATGCGAGCGGCGGCTTCATCGCGGATTCAGCGTTTGATGGTGGCACGGTAATCAACGGATCGCAGCAGCAGTGGGTCGTCAGGAACAGCAAGCTCGATGGCTGGACGAACGGCGTCTGGAATCAGGTGTTCTCCGGTGTGGTCGGCGCGCCCGCCCAGTGTTACCCCGCGCAGTCCTCGTGCGGCGGGCCGTACACGACGCTCGCGAACAGCCCGGTGACACGCGAGGCGCCCTACCTGTATGAGGACGCAAATGGACGCTTCAGCGTCTTCGTGCCATCGGCGCAGCGCAACTCAGCGGGCGTGACGTGGGCCAGTGGCGCGACGCCCGGCTGGGCGCTCCCCATCAGTAGCTTCTTCATCGCCCAGCCAACGGACTCCGCGGCGACGATCAACGCGGCGCTCCGTTCGGGCATGAATCTCCTCCTGACGCCGGGCATCTATCACCTTGCGCAGAGCATCCAGATCACACGTCCCGACACGGTGGCGCTCGGCCTTGGCTTCCCGACGCTGATCCCGGACAATGGCGTTGTAGCCATGTCGGTCGCGCGGGCGAAGGGCATCTCCATCTCCGGGATGATCTTCGATGCGGGCGCGATGACTTCTCCGACCTTGCTACAAGTCGGCAGTGGCGCTATCGCCAGCGACGCCGTCGCTTCCGACCCGACGGCGCTGCACGATGTATTCTTCCGCATCGGTGGCGCCGCGGCGGGAAGCGCGACGAATAGCCTCGTCGTCAATAGCGACAACGTCATCCTGGACGACATCTGGGCGTGGCGCGCTGACCACGGCTCTGGTGTGGGATGGACGACCAACACCGCCGACACGGGTGTGATCGTCAATGGCGCCAACGTGACCGCGTACGGGCTGTTTGTCGAGCACTACCAGAAGTATGAGGTCATCTGGAATGGTAATGGCGGCACGGACATCTTCTTCCAGAACGAGATGCCGTATGATCCGCCCAGCCAGGCGGCATGGATGGAGGCTCCAGGCGTTGACGGCTGGGCAGCCTTCAAGGTCGCGAACACTGTGACCAGCTTCAGCGGATATGGGATGGGCAGCTACAGCTTCTTCAACCAGGGCGTGAACATCTACGCCGCGAACGCCTTTGAAGTTCCTGCCACCTTGCCTGCGTCAAGCGTCCACGATCTGCTCACGATCTTCCTCTCTACGGCTGGCTCTGGTGGCATTCTGAACGTGATCAACAACACGGGCGGATCGTCAACGAGCGCCAACCCTGATGTCCCAGTGACCGTCGTGAGCTACCCGTAGCGGCTGGACGCCTCCAATAACGTCCATCACGTCCTGTCATCTAATGATGGGCCATCCAGGCTCAGCCGCTGAATGAGCGGCGCCTGGATGGCCCATCGGCGCGTCGTATCTTCGTCTCGCGCGTGGTCGCTCACGGCATGCGATGCAGGGTTACGACGCGAGAAACGCTCTCAGGACCGGCGCGAGCGCCTTGGCGTCGACATCGTGCCGCTGCCCCTCCAGTGTCTGACGCTGAGAGCGTGGGATCGCTGCCGCAAGGGCCTCAGCGGTTGCGCGCATGAACGGCATCGCCTCGTAGGATGCGCCGCCGTCCATGATGAGCGTCGGGACATTCACGGTAGCGGCTTGCTCTATCGGTACCTCGCGGTCAACGCCTAGCTCCGCCGCGTCATACGGCAGGGTTGGAGCTACCGATTCGAGCGCTGGCCACATCGGCGACTGTCGCATGCCCGCGATCATGTCATCAGGCGCTCCCACGAATTTCATGAATAGCGCCACGGCGTCGCCCCGCCGGCCTGCCGCGATCAGCGCGTCCAATGACGTTCGGTAGGTGTGCCAGGCCTCCGCGCTACCTGGGCTGGAGTCGTACGGAACCTCGTAGATGGCGAGTTTCGCCACCTTGCCGGGAAGCCCGATGGCAGTCTCTAGCGCCAGGGCGCCTCCAGAAGAGATGCCGTACACATACGCTTCGCCGCCAGCAGCGTCGATGAGAGCCTCGATGTCTTCAACTTCGCGCGCCACCGCAAATGGCTTGGTGTCGGTGCTGGCGCCTCGACCACGCCGATCGTATGCGTAGACCGTGAAATCGGGCGCCAGGAGCGTGGCGAGCTCGGACGCGCCGCCAAATGAGCGGAACCCCAGCGCGCCGTCAACGAGGATGACGGCAGGGCCCGCGCCGATCATGTCGTAGGCGATGATTGTTCCATCTTTGGAGACGACTGTTGGCATGTACACACCTCCGTGTCGAGTCTCACGTCTCTCACGCTTTTCAACTGACCCGTGTTTACTAGATGACGCGGCGCCTGCTCGCGCTCAGTCACGCGAGAGTGGAACGGAGCGCCTTGAGACACTATACCCTGGGATGTGATGTAAACAGTTCAACGCCTGCGGAAGATGTCATAGGTCTATTCTTCTGCAGGCGTACCGTCCGGAAGCCGGGAGATCATGGCCTGCCGAGAGTCTCAAGAGCGTGCGCATACATTGGCGCAAAGGAGCTGACGCGATGAGCGTCGATGGCGACGATATGGCTCACGCCGCTATCGAGCGTGAGATCAAAGTGATGTTATACAGGTATTGCGCGCTTATCATCATGGAAGCGTACTAGATGTGTAGGGGGACATGCTAGGATTCTGAGGGCGATCCAAGGCCCATCATGACTCGGATGGTATATGGCAGAGGCGTATGGGAGTCGAACCCACCCGCGACCGCTCAGGCGACCGCGCGACCGTTTTGAAGACGGTGAGGCCCACCGGGACCCGTACACCTCCATGGCGCGCGATGAAGCGCGCTCTTCTACTGTGCCACCGCAGCCCCGCTTGCGTCAACCGCTCGCAGTATCACAGTGTCTCACGGTCTCGCGCACTGGTCGCTTCCTCATGGTTACGCCGTGATGCAATCCTCGATATGGTCTGCGACGAACGAGACGAACGAGACGAGTCAGCGACCGGTGAACGCTCCTTGCTCGGTCGGCAGGTCGTGGGCGGGACACCTGCCCACGCGGCATCGAAGCCAGAGCAGGAGGACCAGGAGGACCAGGAGGACCAGGAGGAGCAAGGAACCGGGTTGGACTCGCCACCACACCGCCACCTGCCCCCAGCGGACCTGCAGGTGCTGCGCCTCGATCACGCGCCAGCTCTGCTTGCGTTCGAGGGGGAGAATCGCGCGTATTTCGCGGCGGCGATTCCGGATCGGGGGGATGCGTTCTTCGCCGAGTTCGACACGCGGCTTGCGCACCTGCTTGCGGGGCAGGCCGCCGGTGAAGTTGCCCCGGTTTGGTAGACAGTTCATGGTTAGGCGACGACCGGTGTTTGGGTAGTCCACCTCCTCTCGTAGGCGTCGGGTGACAGGTAGTCGAGCGCCGAATGGCGGCGTTGGCGGTTGTAGAAGACCTCGATGTACTCAAAGAGCGCGGTGCGGGCCTCCAGATGCGTGCGGAAGGGCTGCCGGGCAAGGAGTTCGCACTCCAGGGTGGCGAAGAAGCTCTCGGCCATTGCGTTATCGTAACAGTCGCCGACCGACCCCATCGAGCAGCGGATGCCCACCGCCTGGCAGCGCTCGCCGAAGAGCAGCGAGGTGTACTGAGAGCCGTGATCGGAGTGGTGAATGACACCCTCACCCGGTTTGCGGTTCCAGACCGCCATCTCCAGCGCCCCGACGACCAACGCGGTGCGCAAGTGCGCCGCCATCGACCAGCCCACGACCCGGCGGCTGAACACGTCGAGGATCACCGCCAGATAGAGAAAGCCCTCGTCCTGTGTCGGCACGTAGGTGATGTCCGCGATCCAGAGCACATTGGGCGCGCTCGCCGCAAACGTCCGCTGGACGAGGTCGGGGACTGGCTCGGCCAGTGGATCGCGCCGCGTCGTCTGGAAGGGGCGTCGGCGATGGCAGCCCACCAGACCGTCCCGGCGCATGAGACGGGCAACGCGCTTGTGCCCGCACCGAACGCCTCGCACCACCAGTTCCGCATGGATACGTGGGACACCATACGTGCCACGACTCGCCTGATGAATCGCCATAATCTGCTGGCTGAGTGCCGCATCAGCTTGCGCCCGAGGTGACAGCGGGCGTTTGCGCCACGCCCAGTAGCCGCTGGAGGAGACACCCAGCACGCGGCACAGGGTGATGACAGCGTGGTGGGCCTTCTCGCGCTCCACGAACGCATAGGCGATTACCGGATCGAGTTGCTCTCCTGAGCGAAGAAGGCCGCGGCTTTTTTTAGGATCTCGCGCTCCTCGCGTAAGATGCGGTTTTCCCGCCGTAAACGCCGCAACTCCTCCTGCTCGTCGCTGGTCAGCCCGTCACTGCGCTTGCCTTCGTCCAGGTCAGCCTGTTTGAGCCAGAGCCGCAGGGTCTCACCGGTCATCCCCAGCTCGCGAGCTATCTCGGCGTGCGGCTTGCCGCTCGTCCTGGCCAATCGGATCGCTTCAGCCCGAAATTCGGGCGGATAGGGAGCCATATGCTTCGGCATGAGAACACCTCCTCAGGGGTCTTGCCCCCAAGTCTACAGGTGTCCACCAAAGCGGGTCAACTTCAC
>DASQSS010000435.1:0-4875 GCA_035642255.1 Ktedonobacterales bacterium
TGCAGCAACTCCTGCCGATTCATGGCTCTGCCTCCTTCGGCTGCGTTCACGCGCACAGATCGCTGTGTGAACGTCCGGCAGAATGCAGGCCATGAATCTTCTGTTGTTCTTCTCCTTCTCCAAAACTGTCATGAAGTCAGCGCTCCCCCGTCGCGGGGAGGGAAGCCGCTCCTTAGCTTGGCGGCCGTACCAACTCGCGCTCCAGGTCCCTGATCTGGCGCTCTATCCAGCGGATGACCGCCTCTTTCTCCCGATTGACCGGCGGGATGCGTTCCCACATGTGACGGAACGATTCGCGAAAGCCTTCGGCTATGGTTGGCTCGCTGATGTGCAGATTGGCTGGCGCGGGATTGCCACTTTCGTCAGGAATCTGGGCGCTCAGGAAGAGATTATTGTCGCCTGTCACTTCCCACATGGGGTCAATCGGAATGCCGTTTGGCCCGGGATCATTCAGTTGATGGTCGCTCACGAGCGCGAGATGGTACCGCTCATGCTGGCGCAGCAGAGCGACGGTATTGCGTAAATGCTCCAGGCAGCGCTCGCGCCTTTCCCGTGCGAGCCGCGCTTGGCGCCAGCCAGACGCATCTGGATAGGCGCTCCGCTGGAGTCTCTTGATGGCGCGCTCCGTGCAGATGTCATAGTAGTCGTCTACGTCGATGTTCCGCTTGAACGCGGCGATGCGCGCTTTGCGGCGTTCCGCGATCGTGCGCCAGTCCTCAGATGGGAGCGTCTCCGGAAGTCCTGGCGGGCGCGGCCCATCAAACCACGCTTCTGGCTGTGTGATGACACTCAGCTCATCTTTGACCGTAAGGCGTCCCCCCTCATGCGATTCGGCGTCGATCAACACCTGGCTCATCGCAATCGCGTTCTTGGAGAGGAAATAGACGTTGACGAAAGGCGTTGTCTGCTCGACGAGCTGTTTCGCATAGGCGAGCAATGTATGGATGTGCTGAGCGTCCCAGGTGACGATGCTCGCGTCCCCAGAATACGCGGTGCGCGTCGCGAAGATCATGACGGCGGCGATGCCCGGGATGATGAGCATGTCCCACGCTGGCGACAATGTCCCATAGGTTCTGAAGTAGCGCGGAGTGTAGGCCCCCGCGCCGAAGAAATCCCGCATCATCTCAACGAGCCGCACCGTCCTGGCGGTATTCGCATCCAGGCGGCACAGGTAGAGTATGCGCCATCCGCGCCGCAGGGCCGTCTGGATCGCCGCCTGCCAGCGCTCCTGAAGGTCAGGCGTGAGGTCAATTGGATCGCGGCTCTGCCATGTCAGCACGATCGTCTTATCTTCGCCTGTGCGGCCCGCCGCGGTTGGCAGACCTTCGAGCAACTCGATCATCTGCAGCGTGACCGACATCGCGCTCGCGTTTGGGGGCGCCATGCGCTCTCGCACGGCTTCGCGTTCGTGTCGCGCTTGCCCGGAGTGTTCGAGAAGCGGCTCCACGGAGCCACTCCCCCCTGCGGGCTTCCGTCTGGGAAGTCGCGGCTTGCGATCACTCAGCGATCTGATTTGAGCGTTGCGTAGGTCCTGCGCCTCGGTATGCGTCAGCTTGAGGTGCGTGCTGATGTGCGCGGCATAGTCCGAGTTGAGCGAGGGGGTCTTCTCGCCGCGCATCCAGCGATAGACGGTAGATGGATCCCTGAAGCCCAGCGCCTCAGCGAGACACGCCGCCGAGCAGTCTCTGCGCGGATCTTCAACCAGTCGCTTCAGGTTTGCCCCGAACCCCTCGATGCCCACGCGTCTCCCCCTCAAGATATGAAGCCTCTTTGCTCCAAGTTTGGTCAATATTGACCTCTCATCCCGGCCATTTTCTCATGAGCGCGACAAGATGAAAATAGCGGCCAGTTCTGGCTATTAGCAGACCCGAGCAGTGACGCCGCTTGCGAGAGTGGGTAGAGATGTGTGTTGGCGGCTGGATGTGCAAGCGATGGAAAGGTGTTGCCATGAAGACGTATATTCGACAGATGTACTGGGGGTCGCATACAAGGGCGAAATCCGCCCTTGCATTGAAGCGGCGAGACCCGCGGGAAGTTCTGAACGAGCACATCCAGCGGGCGCTGTCGGTGTCGTTCCCCGCGTTCGTCGCAAGCGTATCGCACGTCGCGCGCGAGGAACGCAGCGTCGATGGCCTTCTGTGTAACGGCTATTGTATCACTGTCGAGATACCTGTTGGGCGTCCAGCATCCTCACGCGACGCGCGCACGCTGGAATGCCAGATCGAGTCGCTGCTGAGCGTGGCTCTGCTGGACATGCTGTGCCCGATTGATGTCGACTACGTCGAACATGTCCAGGTAGCGTAAATGGCCGGCGGCTGCGACGATTCGCGCGTAAGCGGGCGGTGGACGCGCGGTTGGCTCAGGGCGGGTCGAGGCGCGTCAGCGTCGCGTTGATGGCGTAGCGCAGGCTCTCGACCACGCCGCGCCCATTCACTGCCACGGCCTCGAAGCTCGGCGCGCGAAAGGGGTTGAGGTACTGGTCGAGCACGGGCGTGGGCAGCGTGCCGGGGAGGTCGCGCTTGTTCCATTGCAGGATGATAGGGAAATCGCCCGGGTTCTTGCCCATGCGCCGGAGCTGGTCGGTAAGCTCCTTGAAGCTCTCGATATTTTCCTGAAGCTTGCTCGCCTGAGAGTCGGCGACGAAGACGACGCAGTCAGCGCCGCGCAACACGGAGAGGCGTGTCTGTTGATACAGCACCTGTCCCGGCACCGTGTAGAGCTGGAAGCGCACCCGGAAGCCGTGGACCATGCCAAGCTCCAGTGGCAGCAAGTCAAAGTAGAGCGTGCGCTCGGTTTCGGTGTCGATCGACACCATATCGCCGATATCATGGGGATTGACGGTGCGGTGAATGTAGTACAGATTGGTCGTCTTGCCGCTCAAGCCAATGCCATAGTAGACCACTTTACAGCTAATCTCACGTTTGGGGATATTAATGAGCGACATCTGATTCTGATCTCCCGTCCTCTGGCGCCTATCTATAGTACAGCGTGACACTCTCGTCAAGCGGAGACCGCCGACAATCTGCGCCCCACGGAACCCCTCTCTGGCATAGCTATTGTATCTCACCGACTCCACGATGCCTATGCTGAGGGCCCGAATCGGCATGGCGGCATCCTGCGTCATCCTGCGTCATTCTGCGCCATCATGCGCCATCGTGCGCCGCCCGCGCGATACTCGCTCGCCACCGTGGACGTTGTGTCCCTCTCGTACGATGGATGCGTGAGACGTGCGATATGAGGCGCGATATGAGGCGCGATATTGGGCGCGTTGTAGGCGCAGTGGGCATTGGCGAGGGGCAGGCAGTCATGGCGTCGTTGACGCCGTTCCAGTGCGGCGCCATAATGCCGAAGGTATGGGCAAACGCGCACAACAGGCGCGTCGGGCGCGCGAGTGGGCGTTCCATCGGCTGCGCGTACAGGGGAGAAGAGTTGACATGCAACAGACCGACAGCCCAGCGCTGGCGCCGGTGGAGCAGCGAGTGGCGCCGCAGCCCGCTCAGGTCGCCATCAGTGTGGTGATTCCGGTCTACAACGAAGCGGACAGCGTGCGGCCACTGTATGACGCGCTGACACCTCAGCTTGCCAGCCTGAATCTGGCGTATGAGGTGATCTTTGTGGATGACGGCAGTCGTGATGGCTCCTTCGCCCAGCTCCAGGCGCTGCACGACATGGACTCCCACATCCGTGTGATTCGCTTCCGACGCAACTTCGGCAAGACACCCGCGCTGGTCGCGGGTTTCCATGAGTCGCGCGGGGATGTCGTCTTCACGATGGACGCCGACCTGCAGGATGACCCGGCGGAGATTCCGCTCTTTCTCGATAAGCTGGCCGAGGGCTACGATCTCGTCTCAGGCTGGAAATATCCGCGACACGATCCGCCGACCAAGACGGTGCCATCATTCTTCTTCAACCGCATGGTCTGGACGACAACGGGCGTCAAGCTGCACGACATCAACTGCGGGTTCAAGGCCTATCGGCGCGAGATCATCGAAGAGGTCAAGCTCTACGGTGAGCTTCACCGCTTTATTCCGATTCTGGCGCACCAGCGCGGCTATCGCGTCACTGAGGTGAAGGTGCGCCACCACAAGCGCAAGTACGGCAAGTCGAAGTTCGGCGCTGGTCGCTTTCTGCGCGGCTTCCTCGACTTGCTGATGGTGCTGTTCCTGGTGTCGTATCTGCGTACGCCGCTGCGGCTCTTTGGCTCGATTGGCCTGCTCTCGCTGCTCGTGGGCTTCGCGGTCGATCTCTACGTTGTGCTCGACCGCTACCTGCCGTTTGGCTCGCAGCAACCGATCCACAATCGTCCGATTCTCTTTGTGGGTGTCATTCTGCTGATTTTTGGGATCAGTTTCATCCTGACGGGCTTGCAGAGCGAGATGATTCGCCACTTCGCGTATCGCCCGGAGGACGAGTATAGCGTAAAGCAGGTGCTGGAGTGAGCGCCCCGCCACAGAATATGCGCCAGGACCTCCCGCCGACGCCCACGCCGCGCGGCTCGATCATCGCTCGCGCCATCGGCTATGTGCGCGGCCACAAGCGTGTCGTGCAGGCGGTGGCGCTGGTCGTCATCGCGCTCTTCGTCGCCCTGGCCGTCAACAAAAGCTGGGGCGCGCTGCGCGACTACCAGTGGGACGTGCAATGGGGTCTGCTGGGGCTGGGCTTTTTCTTCCTTGTCGCGCAGGAGTTGATGTTCGCGCTGATCTGGCGCGCTATCCTGCGGCGGCTGGGCAGCCAGCTCGACATCGTCAGCAGCGAGCGCATCTACCTCGGCGCGGAGTTCGTGCGCTACATCCCCGGCAACGTCTGGCATGTGATCACGCGGGTGATGTGGGCCGAGCAGCGCGGCGTCCCCAAGGCCATTGGATTCGCCAGCAT
>DASQSS010000436.1:0-8278 GCA_035642255.1 Ktedonobacterales bacterium
CTTGCCGATGGTTGCGCCCGTTCCAGCGCCAACACTGCCCTGCTCGACGGGGCCGCTTGACGCGGCCTTGAGCGCGCGGACCCCGGCAGCGGCGTCTGGCCGGATGTCCGCCCGCCCGATGGAGAGATCAAACAGCGCCGCCGCCGGGACGATCGGTACCCGCGAGACGCCGACATCGAAGCCGATGCCGCGCGATTCCAGCTCGCGCGCGACGCCAGAGGCGGCTTCCAGTCCAAACGCGCTTCCGCCCGTCAACGTAATAGCGTGGACCTCGCGCATCATGCACATCGGCGAGAGCAGATCCGTCTCACGGGTCGCGGGCGCTCCTCCCCGCACGTCTACGGCGCCGACAGCGGGCTGCGCGCACAGGATGACCGTGCAGCCTGTGACGGCCGCACGGTCTGTGTCGTGGCCTACCAGGATGCCTGGCACGTCACAGATATCGTCATGGCGCTCCACGCGTCTCTCCAGTGTGGTCGCGTAACGTGACGTCGCGTCTGGGCGCTTGGTGCCTACTCAGACGCTGGGCGTGTCGACCACGTGCTCGGCAAGGAACCACACCTGCAATTCATTGGTGCGAATGACGTTGGACACGAGCAAATCATTCGTCCCGAAGTCGCCGCGCTCCTCCGCCTCGCGCGCCAGCCCACGGCACTCCATCAGGATGCGCTCATGCGCCGCGAGCAAACGGTCAATGACCATGGGGACTTCTTCGGCTCCTTGCGGCGGTCGCTGCAGGTTTGTCTGATCTACGATATCATGCGGCATGCCTGTCGCGATACCTCCAAGTAGCTGCACGCGCTCGGCGATCAGGTCCACTAGCTCAAGCTGTTCCGTGGCGTGCTTGTCGAAGAGCAGGTGCAGTTGATAGAACGTGTGGCCGGCGACCTGCCAGTGCGCCTTCTTATAGAGATGGTAGAGCATGAGCGTGTCCACGAGCGCTTGATTGAGGGTCGTCGCGTCCTGCAAACGCACCTCTGCTGACAGGCCGATGGGCATGTGACGCACCTGATTTGGCGTCTGAATGATCACACCCTTGGCTTTCAAGATCGGCTCCGCCTCTGATTGCGCGTGCTGTAGATCGCCTGGTGTATTGGCTGCGGTATGCAGGTCAGAAGACATGGCGCACTCTCCTCATCAATCGTGCGATACCTCGTTGGAGGCTGTGGGGCCGACACACTGTCTATCCACAGCGGCTCCATGCGCGCTATGCCCGCAGAGGGGGCGCCACTCGACAGGCGCCGCTCCGCGACTGATCATGCGAACGTGGTTTTGATACGCTGAGCGCTTGACAGTCGAGACTCATCTGCATATCATTCGTTCAATCGTTTGATTGAAGCGGCTCCGAAGCGGATTGCCGTGTAAGAAGGTACTGGTGGCATGATGCGCACAGACGCGGCGGACGAGCGCAGATCAGTGATCATCGCCGCAGCTGTGCGTGTGCTCGCCCGTGAAGGCATTACCGAGACGACGACCCGCAAGATCGCCACCGAGGCCGATGTCAACCAGGCGATGATTAGCTACTACTTCGGCGGCAAAGATGGACTGCTCTACGAGGTCCTCCAGGACATGATGCGCCGCACGGAGGAGATCGCGCGTGTATCTCTGCCTTCAGGCGGGGGCTTCGAGGAGTCCCTGGCTGTCGCTGTCGAGGCGTTCTGGAGCCATGTAGAGCAGACGCCTGAGCTGCAGGTGATGCAATACGAATTGACGCTCTATGCGCTGCGGCATCCTGACTCGGCCTGGTTGGCGCAACGACAGTACGAGGGATATTGCGCGATTGTCGCTGGACTGATCAGCCACGTAAGCGACACGTGTGGGCAGCCACTCGCTGAGACACCCGATGCGCTCGCGCGGTTCATAGTTGGCGGTCTGGATGGCCTCATCCTGCAGTATATCAGCGACCGCGATATAGATCGCGCGCGCAGCGACCTCGGGCGGCTGATTGCGGCGGCGCTCGCGCTGGCTCATGGTGGGCGTGTAAGGTCCGCTGTGGAGCGTCAGGCCACAGGCCAGCTCTGAAGACTTTCGACTCGATTCGCATTGCGGCGTCGTGCCTGGCTCGCGCGGAGCGAGCGAAATCATGCGTGAGGAGTGGTGTGATGCGTCAACCTCAGCGCCTCAGTCCCGAGGCGGCGCGGGCGAACGAGTCAGCAGTGGGCGGCGCCAATGTCGTGTCAAGTGACGTGCCCAGCCGCGACTATGCCTACTACAAGCGCGCGTTCGCTGGCAGACGCATGCCATTCGCGTATCTGGACCTCGATCTCCTCGATGCGAATATTCGCCAGGTGGTGGCGCGAGCTGGCGACAAACGCATTCGTGTCGCGAGCAAGTCCGTGCGCTGTGTAACGGCGCTGAAGCGCATTTTGTCGTCGGACGACCGATTCATCGGCGTGATGTGTTTGACGGGGCGCGAGGCGATCTACCTTGCCCAGCAGGGCATCACGGACGTGCTGATCGGCTACCCATGCGTCGCGGAGGCGGAAATCGCGGACGTCGCGCGTGCGACGCGCGAGGGCGCGCAGATCACGCTGATGGTGGATGATCTGGCGCAGATCGACCGGATCGAGTCGGTGGCCCGCGAGGTGGGGACGCAACTGCCGCTCTGCCTCGATGTCGATCTTTCGCTCGACGTGCCGGGTCTGCATTTCGGCGTGTGGCGCTCGCCTGTGCGCTCGGCTGCGCAAGCCCGTCCACTGGTGGAGCGCATCCTCGGCTCGCCGCATGTGACGCTGGCTGGCGTCATGGGCTACGAGGCGCAGATCGCTGGTGTCGGAGACAATTATCCCGGCCAGCGCGTGAAGAATGGCATCGTCTGGGCGCTCAAGCGTCGTTCGGTCGGCATAGCGGCTGAGCGACGCGCCGCGGTGGTAGAGTTGATCCGCTCACTTGGTGACGAGCTGCGCTTCGTCAATGGCGGTGGCTCCGGCAGCATGGGGACGACCCGCGCCGAGGCCGTGGTCACGGAACTGACCGTCGGCTCGGCATTTTATGGACCTGCGTTGTTTGACAATTACCGCGAGTTCCGCTATCAGCCCGCGGCGGGTTTCGCGGTCGAAATCGTGCGGCGACCAGCGCCCCGTGTCTACACCTGCCTTGGGGGTGGCTACGTCGCCTCGGGCGCGCCCGGAGCCGATCGGCTGCCGCAGCCGTACCTGCCGCCGGGCGCCCGGCTCGATTCGTTGGAGGGCGCTGGCGAGACGCAGACACCCGTGCATTATGCCGGCGATGTTCCACTCGCTCCTGGTGACCCGATCTTCTTTCGCCACAGCAAAGCGGGGGAGCTGTGTGAGCGGTTTACGCATCTGGCGTTGGTCTCGCAAGGCGCCATCGTGGGTGAGGCGCCAACCTACCGTGGCGATGGGCAGTGCTTTCTCTGATAACACTGATGACGGGGGCGAACGACATGGCAGTGGCAAGCGAGCGCAAGCGAGTCAGTCGCTGGCGCAACTGGTCAGGCTCGGTAACATGCGCGCCGCGTGAGGTGGCTGCGCCGCGCTCGATCGAAGAGCTGGCGCGCGTGGTCGGCGAGCATGCCCGCGCGGGGCGTCATGTCCGCGTCGCAGGCTCAGGGCATTCCTTCACACCACTGGTCCAGACGGATGATGTCCTGCTCCGGATGGACGGATTGAGCGGCATCACCGACTTTGACGCCGAGCGAGGGCTGGTGCATGTGCTTGGCGGCACACCGCTCAAACAACTCGGCGATGGGTTGCTGGAGCGCGGTGTCGCGCAGGAGAATCTGGGAGACATTGACGTCCAGACGATTACCGGCGCGATCAGCACAGGCACACATGGCACGGGCGTGCGCTTCGGCAACCTCGCCACACAGGTCGTCGCGCTGAAACTGGTGACGGCAGCCGGTGAGGTCGTCGAGTTGTCGGCAGCGCGTGACCTCGACCTGTTCAAAGCTGCGCAAGTGTCGCTTGGCGCGCTTGGGGTGGTCGCTTCAGTTACGCTGCGCGTTGTGCCGGCCAAGCGCCTGCGCTATCAGACAAGACGTGAGCGCATCGAGAGCCTGATCGCGCACCTGGAGCAGTACAAGGCTGAAAACAGCCACTTCGAATTCTTCTGGTTCCCCTACACGAAGTGGGCGCAGGCGAAGTTCACCAATGAGACTGCGGCGCAGCCGACCAGCGCCAACCTGTGGACGGAATTCAACCGCATTGTGCTGGAAAATGGCGTGTTTTGGGCATTCTCGGAGCTGAGTCGTCGCGTGCCATCGTTGAGTCCGATCGTTTGCAAGGCGTCGGCGTGGGGAATCGCCTCGACGACGGCTGTGGACTACAGTCATCGCCTGTACGCCACACCGCGCGAGGTGCGCTTTCAGGAGATGGAATACAACATTCCGGCCGAACGTTTCGCCGAGGCGTTGGCGGAAATCGAAGCGGTAATTAGCCGCAGGCGCTTCGCGGTGAACTTTCCGGTGGAGTGCCGCTTTGTGAGGGGTGATGACATCTGGCTCAGCCCAGCCTACCGGCGCGACTCCGCGTACATCGCCGTGCATATGTATCAAGGCATGCCGTATCAACCCTACTTCGAGGCGATCGAGGAGATCTTCCAGCGCTACGATGGGCGCCCCCACTGGGGCAAGATGCATACCCTCAAAGCCGCCACGTTGGCCAGGCGATATCCGCGCTGGAACGAGTTCCTGCGGGTACGGGCTGCGCTCGACCCACAGGGCGTCTTTCTCAACGACTACTTGCGTGGACTCTTTGGGGTCGAAGTCGGCGCATCGGTAACTGACGGTGGGCGCGCGCCAGCGACGGACAGAGCTCTGGGCGCATCCTGACCTATCCTGACCCATATTCAGCGCATTTCGGGAGGGCCCTACATGGGAGAGGCCAGCGTGTCATCTGAGGCGCTCGCTGTGACGGCGCCAACGCTCCGGCGCGGGTCTCTGGGCCTGCGGCATGCCATCGTCATCTCGGTCGCGGCGATCTCACCGGCCGCGTCGGTCTTCTTCAATACGATCCCTCAGGCGCAGGCGGCGGGCGCGGCGATCACGTTCTGTAGCGTACTTGGCTTCATCGTGGCGCTGTTTGTCGCTAATCAATACAGTGAGTTCTCGCGCGAGCTCCCGTCAAGCGGGTCAGCGTACACATTCGTGAGCGCTGGCCTGGGGCCGGGGTGGGCATTCCTGACGGGCTGGATCGGCCTGATTGCGCTTGTGTTGAGCGTGCCGTATGCGTTCGTCTTCATGAGCGCGAACCTTCAAACCTTGATGCTGCGCTGGTTCGGCATCCAGGCTCCCTGGGCTGTGTATTATGTTGTTGCGATAGGTGTCGTCTTCGCGCTTTGCTACATCGGAATCCGTGGCTCACTGCGCGTGGATATGACATTGCTGATCTTCGAGGTTGGCGTGTGCGTGGCGCTGGCGGTGATCGTGCTGACACGCCTCGGCACGCAGGGCGGCCTGACCGCCGCGCCGTTCAGTCCCGCCTCGGCGCCTCCTGGCGGCGATCTCATCGTCGGAATCGTGCTGGGGGTGTTGAATTTCATTGGATTTGAGACTGCGGCGGCGCTGGGCGAGGAGACCCGCTCACCGCATCGCAGCATTCCGCGCGCGGTGTATGGCTCGCTGTTGATTGTTGGCGTCTTCTACGTCCTGATGACGTACACGGCGACCGTTGGCTATGGCATCCCGCACATGGCGACCGGCTATGGCAATGAGACGGCGCCGTTTGATACCATCGCTCGCCATTTTGGAGGAGGGCCGCTCGTCGCGGCCATCGATGTCGCCGGCATCCTTTCGTTCTTTGGCGCCACGCTAGCGATCGTCAACGGTGGCGCTCGCATCATCTTCACACTGGCGCGCGATGGCATGTTCCCGAAGCCACTGGGCTGGACGCATCCCACCAGAGGCACGCCGGGCGGCGCCATCACACTGCTCTGTGGGCTTGGCCTTGTCGTCGGGCTTGCCCTCAACGTTGTGATGACGCCCATCACGGCTTTCGGGTTTCTGGCCACACTTGACGCGCTATTTGTACTGCTCATCTATGTCCTGGTCAGTGTGGCGTGTATTCGGTTTTTCTGGGTCAAGCGGCGGTCGCGGTTTAACGTGCTGCGCCATGGAATCGTGCCAGTACTCGGCGCGGCTGTCGCCGGCGGCATCGCTGTGTTAGCCCTGCTCTCGCCTGGGCCTGCGCCACTGAGCTATGTTCCACTCGTTGTGGGAGCGTGGCTGGCGGTTGGACTTATCTTGCTGATCGCCCTGCGCGGCAAGCTGACTGAGAGAAGCGCCGCTGACTCGCTAGACATCACGGGCGGTTCAGGTTCTTGAGGAATCGGACGACGCGCCGAACGACGTGCTGTCCGTCCCATCGTCCGCAACGCCGCCTGTTGCGCTCGTCGACGCTACGTCGGGCGCTACGTCGGGCGCCGCGTCATCAGGCGGAGTAAAGTCGACCGGCGGCTCTGGGTACGGCGGGAGCTTGGCTCCGGCTGGCCCCAGCTCCGTGGCGGGTGTCGCCAGTCGGGCGGCCTTAGACTCCAACGCGCTACGTATCAGCTCAACGCAGCTATCCAGATCAAGCACAGCGGTATTGAGCGTAATATCGTAGAGGTGCGCGTCGTCAGGCAGAGCACGGTAGGTCGTGGAGAGATAGCGACGCCGTTCCTGGTCACGCTGCTGGATGCGCTGCTGGGCCGCGGCCTGTGTGAGATTCTCGCGTCGCGCGACATAGGCGATGCGGAGCTTGAGCGGCGCAACGATGCGGACATGCAGCGTGTCGCGACGCTCGCGTAGGATGATCTGCGAGCCGCGCCCGACGATGACCGACTGGCCCGCGAGCACGGCGCCTTTGACGACGTCGCGCAGCGCGCGGGTATAGGCGGCCTCGGTTGGTGGGAACGTGAGATCGGATGGGAGCGCCACCATCGGACCGACGCCCTGCATCGTGGCGAGGAATTGCATGACCCAGCTATCCGCGTGCTCGTCATGTGCGGCGGCGTCTTCCTCGTCGACGCCGAGCCGTTCCGCGATCTGCTTGACTACTTCGTGGTCGATCAACTTCCAGCCAAGCCTCGTGGCAAGACGCGCTGCGATCTCGCCACCACCGCTGCCGTACTCGCGCGAGATCGTCACTGCGCGCATCGCCGAAGCGCCCGGTTCGGGTGCGGTCATGGCGCGCCTCCTGTTCTCGTGAGTCGTATCACGTCACGCGATCCATAGCGCCTGTCTGTTGATTGTCGAGCGCGGCACTCATGCCGCGCTTGCGCCGGTGGGCGGCGCCAACGGTCCCGCGCCACCGGGCCCTGCTGCGCCCTTGACTGTCCAGCTCGGTGTCCATCGCAACGGTTGAGCAGACGCCTGAGCGCCTGAGCGCACGCTTGCCGCGCCTTGTACTAGCATACAATGCGCTGACGGAAACGTCACGCCCGGCGCGGTCGATCTTTCTCGGGCAGCATGTTCTCCTGTCGGGCGATGATGCCAAGCATGATCTCATCGGCGCCGCCGCCAATCGAGAGCAGGCGCGCGTCGCGATACGCCCGAGCGATGGGCGTCTCCTCCATGTAGCCCATGCCACCGTAGAACTGGAGGCAGCTATCGGCCACTTCGCGCGCCAGGCGACCGCTCTTGAGCTTGGCCATCGAGGCGAGGCGCGTGATGTCATCGCCCGCGACGTATCGCTCGGTGGCGTCGTAACAGAGCGCGCGCAGCGCCTCGATCTCCGTTAGCAGTTCGGCCAGGCGGAAGTGAATCACTTGCTGCTCGATCAGCGCCGCTCCAAACGCGCGCCGCTGTTGGGTATACGTGATTGTCTGGCGAACGACCTGCTCAGAGGAGCTGTAGGCCAGGATTGCGCCCACAAGTCGCTCTCGTTGGAATTGCCGCATCTGAAGGATGAACCCCATGCCTTCGTCGCCGATCGTGTTGGCCCTTGGCACGCGGACGTCGTCGAAGATCAGTTCGGCTGTGTCACTGGAGTGATTGCCCAGCTTGCGCAGTGTGCGGCTGACGCTGAAGCCGGGCGTCGAGGTCGGTACGATGATCAGTGACATGCCACGCGCTCCCGGCTCGTCGGTCGTGCGCGCCAGCACGCAGGCCCAGTCAGCCTGGGCGCCGTTGGTGATATAGAGTTTGCGTCCAGTGATGACCCACTCGTCGCCGTCGGCGCGCGCTCGTGTCTGGATGGCCGCGACATCGGACCCGGCGTCAGGCTCAGTCACAGCGACACAGCCGACCATCTCCCCGCGCAGGCTTGGCTCCAGGAACTGCCGCTTGAGCTCGTCGGAGCCGAACTGGGCAAGCGCGGGCGTACACATGTCCGTGTGG
>DASQSS010000437.1:0-4594 GCA_035642255.1 Ktedonobacterales bacterium
ACGATGACAACGACGACGACGACACACGGCGCCTATCCGGTCTACCCACTAGGCGCTGTTGGCACGCTGATGCAGTGGACACTGGATGATGAGCGCGTCCTGCGCACACCAGCGGCGTTTGACGCGGCGATGCGTGCGGCGGTGGCGGCAAACGATCAGACGCTCTTTGACCTGCTGTGTGAGGTGAGTGATCATCTGGGGCAGCGCGCGACACTCATTGAGGCGCATCCCGAGGACAAGCCGCGCGCAACGCTGGTCATGCGGTTCACCGACGGCTACGAGTTGTTTTGCTGGTCGGTAGATTGCTGGTTCGATTGAAGCTGCGACTGAGGAGATCATCGAGGTAGCTTAGGCCATGCGCTAGGCCATGCGACGGCGTTGCGCGCGATTGACCCGCACCAGGCGCTCGTCGCCTGTGCTGTCGCCCTCGCCTTTGCTGTCGCCTGCGCTGTCGCCTTTGCCGCCAGCGCGCTGCTGCACTGGCATGGTCATGGGGTGGAACGTGCCGCCACGCAGCAGGGTCCGACGCTGGGCGCGCTGGTGGCAGCGTTTGCACGCTCCGGTCCCGCGCGCATACACCGCGTCGCGCCAGCCCAGCTCGGCGCCACAGACGCGGCAGACGGTCGCATCAGCCAGCGTCGGCGTGACCGCATCGGTCATCGTCGTCTCTACGGTCGTCTCCGGCGTCATAGGCGCGTCACCATTCCCTTCATCATCAGCGTGTGCTCGTCGTCCGTCGTCATCCGTCGTTCAGCACCAGCGTCGTCGTCGTCTCGGGGCACGCCGCGTCATCAGTCCGGGCTAGCTCCTCTGGTGGGAGCCGGTGGGCGACCCGTGGGAACGATAGTCAGTTGTGCGGCGTCGGACTGCGTGTCTACTTCCCCTCGTGTTTGTGCGGCTGAGCACTCTCTCGGGCGAGCTTCGCCATCCGCGTGACCCAACGGAGCGAGTGCTGCGTCTGGCGCGCGATCGTCTCCGCGTCCATATCACCTGTCGCATACGCGAGCGCCGCCAGATACGCCTGGTGGCCGGCTGTCGGACCATATCGCGCAATCAGCGCGGCGCGCGCACGTCCACGCCCATAGGCGGACTTGTGCCAGACAAACACTTCCGCCCGCGCCTCGGCTCGCTGGCTGTCGAGCGCCGACTGGAGATAGTCGCCCATCGCGCGTGAGTAGGCATGGCCGCCCAACGCGCCTTTGACGGCGTCGCCAGCGTCGGGCGCGTTCTCCACCTTGCTGGTGTGGAGGCGCAGCGGGCGGCTCGTGATGTCCTCCGGCTGCACGCGCCAGCCAATCTCATAATCCGCGCGACGCGGCGTGTGATCGACACGATCACTGGAGGAGATGCGGCGGCGCACGGCGGCGGCGTCGAGCGGCGCGCCGGTCAGGGCATCACGCTCGCCGCGATAGGGGACGAAGGGCGGATTTTCCGCAGTGTCACGTGCTTCGACAGTGCGGACTCGCGCAGAGCGACCGGAGCGATGCGAGAACGCGACGGCGTGCGGCGATGGCTGTGAGGATGCCGCTGACCGCTGCGCCTGCGAGGTTCCCGGTGTTCCCATCCGCCCGCACTCTCCTGTCTCTGCTGTCCCTAATGAGCGTGAGCCTTGTGTGTGTGTCGAAGAAAAGATGGTGAGAGGATGGACGCCACGGCTGCTTGCCTGTGTCATGGAGACCAGATGACCCAAGGAGCGCGCGTGAGCAAGCCCATAGTAGAGAGGTGCGAGAGCGAGAGATGAGATCCGTGAGGCACACCCTCTCGTAGTGAAGGATACAGCTGAGCGAGCGGGCAGGGAAGGCCTGCGCGTACACGTCTCGTACACGTGCTTTACACAGTATGTCAACAGCCGCATGCGCAAGAACAGACGGCGGGTTAGCGGGCGCGCCGACGGGGCTGTTGAGCGTGGCTGGCGACCTGGCTGGCGGCCTGCTGGGGCTGCTGTGTGACCGCTTCGAGTCCCTGCTCCAGCTCGTTCGCACGGACCTGCTGACCGGTCGCCAGATCGTAGTGCGCGCGAATATAGGTCAGGACCGGGTCATAAAGGTGGTGCGGGATGGAGCGGTCAGGAGTGCGTTTCTCCCAGTTCCAGATCGCCTGCGGCTTATAGCCGAGGTGGCGGGCAAGTTCGGACTGCGTGATGCCGGCCAGCTCGCGAAAGTAGCGGACCTTCGCGCCCGTGAGCGTGTAGACCATCGTGGTTTCTGTGACCCCCAGGTGAGGCGGATTGTGTTGTGAGGAGGAGGATCTCTGTGTCTGGGGCGGCGGCGAGCTGCTGCATGCAGAGGAGTGATGCGTGCGAGGATGTGTGGTGGATAACCGCTGCCCCTCTGTGGATTAGACGTTGAAAACCCTGTCCGCGTCGCAGGCGGCGACGACAGCGCTGGAGATGATGGGGACGAGTGGGGACAATTGGGGAGCTATCGGGAGGACTGACGTCGGCGTGTCACGAGTCTCGCCCGTTGCTTGGCGGCGCGCCGGCGCATCCTGGGTGTAGCATAGGCGAGCGCGGGCGAGAGCATACCCTGCCGCTGGATCCACGCGACGATGCGTGACCAGAGGCGAGCGAAGAGAGGCGCGACCTGGTCCATCCAGACGCGGATGGCGGCGGCGGCGTCACGGACAAATGCCTGCGCCTGATCAAGCAAGGCTGTCACGCGCACCTGCAGCTCCGCGAGCCGGGGCGCAGCGGCGGCGAGCGCCTCGCCATAGGTCAGGTCACTTGGATGCTCCGTTGTCATGGCTGTGTGTCCTCTCTGATCGTGTCGTTGGCAAGAACTGCCTCGCGCTTCTGAAGATAGAGGTGTATCTGCTGAATTGCGGCGGCAGATATGCGCGGCGTCGCAAAGTTAGGTGTCGCAGCCGGATTTAGGTTTGATTTGGAACTGTTGCATGCCCCACAGGACGGCACACAGTTCTGCGCTGTTGTACCTCCTCCTTGGGTGATTGGGACGAAGTGCTCGAACACCTCGTACGCGCCACCGCAATAGACACAGCGCCAGTGAAAATCGTCGAGCGTCTGGAGCCACTCAGCGATAGTTAGTGTCGCTACGGTATTTGCCGCTCCCGCCCGACTGAGATGTATGCGCACCTGGCGAGCTTCACGAAATCGTTCCGGGGTTTCACAGTCAGGACATAGACAATCATCTGACAAGACACCACGGCTGGCGGCTCGGAACTCCACATCACACAATGCGCAGACGCGTCGATAGGTCTCCAGCGCCTTTCCCAGACATTGCTCACAGAATGTGCCCTCACGCGCATAGGGAAACCTATCGCTCTCCGCGACAGAACGCATCTCTTGTCGCGGCTTCCACTGCCCGCATCCTGAACACCCGTAGCGTTCCGCTTGATATTCCTCTTCTTCGAGTTGGGCACAGGATAAACAGTAGTAGTGCTCGAACGTCGGATACAACAGCGGATGAGTCTCGCCATAGACAGGGATACGCATCGACGGCTCATACGTGTCACCGCGCTGTACTGGATGATTGCACCGATAACAACGCACTTGATCACGCATCCACTCCTCGCGATGAGCAATCAGAGAGGCAAAGTCTTTTTCCCAATCTCGTGTCAGCAGGGCATCGGCTGCTCGTCTCATTCGCTCCGCTTCTTCGAGCGCGCGCCGTTTGGCCTCCTCGACGGTGCGGCTCCGTGCGGCAATCTCAGTAGTAAGCTGAGTCTCAAGAACAGGTAAGCGATAGCGCCAATCTCGCGTGATGTCATAGGGGATCAGAATGGACATAGGTTGCTCACACCCCTTTTGTGTCATTCAAGATCATGGGCCATCGCAGCACGCTCGCGCCGCGCAACCCACCACGATAGTAGTCTCTATTCGCCAGTACCGCCGCGACGCTGGAGTGGTGCCAGTGCTTCCCCTGAGGACTCGGATACCGTCGCTTGTTCAGATAGGCCGCGATCGCGCGGAGCGTGGCGCCTTCCTCACGCAGCGTGAAGATGCGCCGGACGACGCGCGCCTGCTCGCGATCCACGGTGAGTCCCTTCTCGTGACGCAGGTAGCCATAGGGCAGGCGACCGCCGCTCTCACCATCCCGCCGTGAGTGTTCAGCCAGGGCGGCGCGCGTGCGCTCGGCGATCATGTCGCGCTCAAGCTGCGCGATCGCTGCAAGCACCGTGATGACCAGGTGGCCGGCTGGCGTCGTCGTATCGATATTCTCTTTGCAGCTCACCAGGATGACGCCGTGCCGTTCGAGCTCGTCCATCAGTTCCAGGGTGAGTCGCGCCTTACGCGCGAGGCGGTCGATCGAGTTGATGATGATGGCGTCGATCTCACCAGCGGCGGCGGCGCTCATCATCTGCAAGAGCGCGGGACGATCGCGACTTTCCTTCGTCCCACTGATACCCTCATCGACGTAGAGGCGCGGCTCGGGCCAGCCTTTGACGGTCGCCATCGCGGTCACTTTGGCGCGCTGATCGCCAAGACCCAACCCGGAGCGCGCTTGCATTTCGGTGCTCACGCGCAGATATGCGGCGACACGCATGATTTCGCGACTCTGGCCGCTTGTTACGGATGCTGATTTCTTGCGTGGTTTTGCCACCTGACGACCCCTCGAACGTTTGTACAACAACCTAA
>DASQSS010000438.1:0-2727 GCA_035642255.1 Ktedonobacterales bacterium
GCAGATCGCGCCAGCCGCCGCAGGCGTGGATGAGCGCGTTTCCGCCTGAGCAGGCGCTCGCCGCACATGCCGCCTTACGGCTCCAAAGTAGTGATGAACATTGAGGGACACGAAAGTATGTCGAACGACGTAACTGCGGTGATCATCCGCAAGACCGACCAGAATCAACACGGCACGCTCTACCTCATGGTGCGTGCGTCAGTCTTTGGCGAAGACAAGGCGATTGCCGTTTCGCGGCAAGATTATGATCGCCTTCAACCTGGAGGATTGGTGAGCCTACGCCACGCTGGCTGGGGTCCGATTGGCAAGTGGCTCCTCAACCGGTAGGCGCCGCGGGCGCTTGCCCATTCGCGGTTTGAGCGCCTGCGATACGCCTACGGAGGCTACTATCATGAATACGGGTACCTCGATTGCGATTATAGCAGGGACAATTGTCCTCATTCTTCTGCTCTTCGCGCTGTCTGGCCTGCGGGTCGTGTATCAGTACGAGCGGGTCGTCATCTTCATACTCGGGCGCCTGGTTGGAGCCAAAGGCCCCGGCGTCTTCTGGGTGCCGCCGCTCATCAGTCGCACACGCAAGGTCGACCTACGCGTGGTGACGATCGAGCTCCCGCCGCAGGAAGGCGTGACACGCGACAACGTCACCGTCAAGGTGAGCGCGGTCCTCTATTTCTATATCGTCAACCCCAACGACGCCATCAATAACGTACAAGACTTCTACCGGGCGACCGTGCAAATCGCGCAGACGACACTGCGCAGCATCCTCGGGCAATCAACCCTCGACCAGTTGCTGAGCGACCGGGAGGTCATCAATCGCAGCGTACAAACCGTCATTGACGAGCGTACCGAGCACTGGGGCATCAAAGTGACTGCGGTCGAAGTGAAGGACGTAGAACTGCCGCAGACGATGCAGCGCGCGATGGCGAAACAAGCGGAAGCGGAACGCGAGAAGCGCGCGAAGGTACTGCTCGCCCAAGGGGAGTTTCTCGCCGCGCAGACGCTCGCTGACGCCGCGAAGGTGATTTCCACTGAACCAGCGGCGCTCCAGCTGCGCTACCTGCAGACATTGACCGAGATTGCGGTGGAGCGAAACTCGACGATCATCTTCCCGCTGCCGATTGATCTGGTGTCGTCGTTCGTCTCCGCGCTCCATCATGGAGGTACTGAAGCTACTGTGACGCCTTCGGTTCCTCCGCTGATCGCTCCCCTAGTCGAACCCACGACGGCGTAGCGGTCGAGCGAGAGCAGCCGCGCCAGTTCGCAGGTACCCGCGATGCGCGACGAGGCTCTGTTGCGCCTGTATGAAGGACATCGCCGCCTACCCCGATCTGTCAACCGTGCAGTTCTGCACGGGTTGATCCTGGTTGACCACTTATCTGACCTCTTACACGAGGAGATATTGTGAGACCTCATGAGACGGGGAGAAACGTCCTGCAACGAAACACGTCTCGGGGGCGCATGGTATGCTGATTCTGCGCCCCGGCATGAGACGGGCTGAAACACGCTGAAGCGTGCAGCGCAATCCACTTGATCTCGCGGCGCGGTTTTGTCATGGGACGCACATGCCGACATCGGGCCGGTATTCCGGCGTCACACATGAACGTCCTTTCGTACCGACTGTGGATGCGCCGCTCGAAAATCGCGTTGGAGGTGTCAGACCATGGCTGCCGCTCACGACGAGCAGCGCTCGCTTGGCGAAGGGCTTGATGGCCGACTTGGCCCGATTAAGCTGCGCGCGTCGCTGCACGAGACGATCTGGGGTGGCCAGCGGCTCAGCACGGTGGCGGGCAAGACCCTGCCGCCGGACAAGCGCATTGGCGAGGCCTGGGAGACTGCGCTCGACTCACGCGTCGTCACCACGCCGCATGCCGATCTGACCCTGGACGAGTTGGTCACCCGCTATGGTGCGGCGCTGCTGGGGTCGCGCACCCTCGCCGTCTATGGGCCGCGCTTCCCGCTGCTGGCCAAGTTTATTGACGCGCACGACTGGCTCTCGGTGCAGGCGCATCCTGACGATGCCTATGCCGCGGCCCACGAGGACGGCAAGCTGGGCAAGACCGAGACCTGGTATATCCTCTCCGCCGAGCCTGGCGCACAGATCGTCTATGGCCTCGCGCACGCCTCATCACCTGAGGAGGTGCGCGCCGCGATCGCCTCCAATACCCTCGAGCCGCTGCTGCGCACGTTGGAGGCGCACGCGGGCGATGTGATCTTCGTGCCAGCGGGCACCATTCATGCGATTGGGGCTGGCGTCACACTCTACGAGTTGCAGGAATATTCCGACGTCACCTATCGCCTTTACGACTACGGGCGACTCCAGGCCAATGGTCAGCCACGGGAACTGCATGTCGAGCGGGCGCTCGACGTCATCCGCTACGCGCCCGCGTATGCGGCGCCGATCACACCGGTCACGCTGCCCGTCCAACCCGGCCTGACCGCGCGCCGGGCGTTGGTCGCCTGTCGCTACTTCGTGGAGGAGGAGCTGACCGTGGCGGGGACCATGCGGGAGCCTGCCTGCCCATCCAGCTGCCGCATCCTCACCGTTCTGCAGGGTGAGCTGGAGATCGTGACTGAGGCGGAGCAGGGAGGGCCACAGGGCGAGACTGTGCGCCTGGGAACAGGTGAGACGGCTGTGCTGCCAGCATGTCTGGGCGACGTGCAGTTCAGCGGTTCAGCGACGCTGGTGCGTTCGTACGTGCCTAAGCCAGATGATCCGACGCTGGCGCT
>DASQSS010000439.1:0-13506 GCA_035642255.1 Ktedonobacterales bacterium
TGGGTCGCTCGCGCACAGGATGGCGCCGACGGTGACTGAGCGCTGACGCTGTTGGACGTCGAACTCATGTAACCTGGCGCCCCAAGCCTTCCCCTGCAAAGGAAAGATCTGGGGCGCCAGGTCGCGACCGAGCGCGGCGAGCCGTGGCGTCATCGCTAGCAGCGGGCGCCCGGCGACCGAATGGCGTTCTAGCCTGCGCTCAGCGGCGCTTGTCATCCGCGAGGACAGCGTCAATGGCGCGGCGGGCGATGGCGGCGGGCGATGGCGGCGAGCGCGGGATTGCTGTGCTGATAGTAGGGCAAGGCGATCAGGCCGATGGACAGCGCCCAGCCACGTCCGCGTTCCCACATAGCGTCGTCAACGGCGAGCGTCGCCCGGTAGATGTCGCGTGTCTCGCCAGACAGGTAGTTCCACGCGATGCACAGGTCGCAGGCTGGGTCGCCCACGCCTGCCGCTCCCCAGTCAATAACGGCACTGAGCCGACCCTCATGCGCCAGCAGGTTCAGCGGCGTCAGATCACCATGAATCCAAACGGGTGGCCCCTCCCACACTGGCGCCTGGAGCGCCGCTTCCCAGGCTGCGGTCGCCGCATCTGCATCGAGCATGTCACTCACAGCGGCTATCGCTGCGCGTGTATCGGTGTCTTGCGTCGCCAGCGGCGCGGCGCGGCTCGCTGGCGGCCCACCCGTGGCGTCTATTCGGCGCAGAGCCGCGACGAAGCGCGCAAGCTCCGCCGCCATCGCATTGGGATCGGTGAACGGCTGAACGGTCGCGTCAGCGCCGTCGAGCCACCGATAGATGGACCAGCGCCACGGATAGCCCTCGCCAGGCGCTCCTTGCGCCAGTTGAGTGGGTATGGCTAGCGGCAGATGTGGCGCCAGGCGCGGCAGCCATGCGTTCTGTTTGTCCACATCGTCAAGCGTCTCATGGCGAGGGAGTCGCACGACCATCTCAGCGCCCAGGCGATAGAGCGCGTTGTCTGTCCCCGCCGAGCGGACCGGCGCAAGCGGCAGATCAGCCCACTGCGGAAACTGCGCAGTGAGTAACCGGCGCACGAGCGCGGCGTCGATGCGCGTTTCGTCGGTATGCATGTTGTCAGGAGACATCAGCGCCTCATGCCTTCGGTGTCAGTAGACGAACATCCCTGTCTCAGTGTCCGCTGGTGAGATAGCCAGCGCCGCGAATCAGCATCTCGATGGCGATGGCCGCCAGTATCGGCACGAAGATCTTGCGGATGGTCGAGTTTTTGAAACGCGCCAGGGTCTTCGCGCCGCCCGTCGCGCCGATCAACACGCCCAGCGCCACGGGCGCCGCGTATAGCGGGTTCATGTCGCCGCGCTGGAAGTAGATACCCGCGCTGGCTGCCGCTGTTACGCCGATCATGAAGTTGCTGGTAGTGGTCGAGACTTTCATAGGCAGCCGCATCGCGGTATCCATCGCCAGCACCTTGAAGGTTCCGCTGCCAATGCCGAGCAGGCCGGAGAGGATGCCCGCGATTGTCATCATGCCAAAGCCAATCGGCACATGCGACACCTGATAGTCAATCGTGCGGCCAAGCTTGTCGTCGCGGTAGCTCGACGCCAGCTTCAGTCGATTCGCCCAGCGGTCATTGCGCACGCCCTGGGGAATCTCTTCGCCAATCTTGAAGATCAGCGGCACGCCTGAGACGAGCAGCACCAGGCCAAAGACGATGAAGAGTAGCCCGGGCGCGATGATGATGGCGAGGAAGGCGCCGGCGATCGCGCCAATAGTCGTGGCGATCTCCAGGAACATGCCGACGCGCAGGTTGGTGATGTGGTCGCGCACATACGCGGAGGCGGCTCCGCTGGAGGTGGCGATGACCGAGACGATCGAGACGCCGACGGCGACCTCTGGGTAAACGCCAAAGGCGATGGTCAGCAGCGGCACGACCAATACCCCGCCACCCAGCCCGACCAGCGAGCCGACGACTCCCGCGACGACGCTCCCCAGCGCGACCAGCAGAAAGACGCCCAGCGTTGGCGGCGTCTGTGGGGTAATCGAGCCCTTGCCGAAGACCTCGCCCAACACGAGAATGCTGGAGAGCAGCAGCGCCAGCACGAGGGTGGTGATGGCGACGTACTGCCAGTCATGCTCCAGCGCGAACGCTCCAATCGAGACGGCCACGCGCAGCACGGGCGTCGCGAGCAGAATCAGCAAACCCAGGGTGATGATGGCCTCGGGACTGCCAGACGCCACGCCCGGGATGACCTGCCCCAAGGCGTGGGGGTAGGTGAGCGCGCTCGCCGTCGCAGTGCGAGGACGCGTATAGTACAGCACGACTCCCACCAGGATGACGGCAGCGCTCAGCAGCACGCCCCCGCGCAGCACGTTGCTGATCATCACCTCAGCCTGGCGCACGAGCGACATCCGCCGCTCGCGATCCGCGTCACTCGGCTCTGACGATACGCTCGTCATACTCATGAAACTCCGCCTCAATGCCTTCGCCAACCCGACATGCACGACTCGGGGGTTGCGACTCCGCGTGACTCGATGCGATGCGAGCAGCTTGCCCTGTCCCTGCGTCTGGGCGCATGTGGGGCAAGCGCACAACTCATCTGCGGGCGTCTCTACGCGAATACGCATATGAAGAAGCCCTGTCTTAGCGTATCACGCGGTGTCCCGCTCTGGCAGCCGAGCGAGGCGTAGATATTGCCTCGGGATAAACAATGTGGATACAAACATTGCGCAATCACGTTGCAAGCGGTATAAAACAGAGCAGGTCGGCTGCGTCGCAAGCGTTGCGGGCGGCTGCGGCAGGCGTCTTTCGAACGCGAGCGGGGAGCCCTATGACTTCGAGCGACAACACGAATACTGTCTCGTCATCTTCCACGCCAGATCACTATGCGCAGCGTGAGGCGTTCACCCAGAGTCTCCTGCGCTGGCAGTCCGAATCTCCAACCTATGGGCTCGGCTCGGCGCTCTCGCCGACTACTCCAGGCGCGCCTGTCATGCCTGTCTCGCCCGCGCAGGCGCTCAGCGACATCATCCGCGTGGCTGGCGCGCGCATGCCCCTATGGGACCAGCGCCGGCTGACGGGAGCCGCTCACGCGACCCACGCAAGCGAACGACCAACTGAACAGGGCGCCTCTTTCTACACGAACGTCGCGATCATGAATCTCATCAGCCATGCGATCGAAGAGCGTATCATCGCCGAGCGGCGTCCCTGCGACATCTACGCGGGATTCCAGCGGCTGGCGCTCGTCCGTCCGCAGCTACGCCGCTACCGCGCGCTGTCTGAAGTGACGCGCTATGTCTATCTATTTGGCATAGATGACAGCGCAGGCGACGCAGACATCCATACACTAGGGCCAGGCGTGACGTTGCGATTCGACATCAAGCCGGAGCTTGGCACTGGCCTGGAACATTTCTGGTTCGTCGTCGTAGACGATCCACGCATGCCGACCGCGCTGCTGGCTCAGCATACCGAGGGCGACATCTGGTCGCCGCGCCAGGCCACTCGCTCATTCACTGGCGTCTGGACATTCGACCGGGCGCTCGTCTCGCAGATCATCGCGATTCTTCGGCGCGGCGCACGCATCCTGTACTACAATAACCCGGCCGCATGACGCGCATCGGACAAACGCTGCCAGGCGGGTTGCGGCGCATCATGTCTAGTGAGGGAGACGAGCATGAGCGACACGCGCTATACCGAAGCGAACCGCGCGACCTGGAACCTCTGGATGACGCGCGATACCGGCTCAGACCACTTCAAGGATGTCGAGCGCTTCCGCGCCACAGGATCGGGTCTGCGCCCGATAGAACTCGCTGAGATTGGCGAGGTCGCGGACAAGTCGCTGCTGCATCTTCAGTGCAATCTGGGCAGCGAGACGCTCTCATGGGCGCGGCTGGGCGCGCGGGTGACGGGTATAGACATCTCCGACGAGGCGATCTCCTTCGCGCGGCGGCTGGCGGAGGAGAGCGGGTTGAGCGAACAGGCGCGCTTCATTCGCTCCGACCTCTACACGCTGCCCGAGGCGCTCGACGAGACGTTCGATCACGTCGTCGCCTCGTATGGCGCGTTGTGCTGGGCGCCCGATCTGGAGGGCTGGGCGCAGGTGGCGGCGCGCTACGTCGCGCCCGGTGGCGCGCTGCTGCTGGTGGATCTGCATCCGGTCGGGATGGCGCTCGACACAGCGCGCGATGATCCCAGTGGCCGCAGCCTGCGCATCAACCATCCCTACTTCCACACACGCGAGCCGCAGACCGAGCAGGCGCCCGGCGAGCCAGCCGTCTACGCCTGGGGCTACAGTCTGGGCGAAGTCATAACGGCGCTCGCGGCGACCGGACTGCGCATTGAGTCATTACACGAGCATCCATGCGCGCACTGGCGGCAGTTCCCGCAGCTCATCGAGAGCGGTGACGGCTATTGGCGCTGGCCCGACGCCGCGAATGAGCTACCGCTGCTCTTTTCGGTGCGCGCCACACGGCCAGGCTGAGGCTGATAGCCGCTTCGGAGCTTGCTGCGCACTGACCGGCATGGTGGTGTACGATAGGATGGATCTACGCGCGGCGCGCCATGATGATGCGGTGTGATGCCTTGTGATGAGAGCGCCGCTACAGTCGCCGCACGAGTGACACCAAGATGCCTGAGGACGCTTGAGATGGCTGAGCGGTTGAGACACGCGCGGGCTGACGCCTCGGGTTCTGGCATGGAGGCGCGGCCGGAGAGCGGAACGAGCCGAGTGGGCGCGCTCTGGGTAGGGTTGCGCGTGATGCGTCCGCAGCAGTGGACGAAGAACGGTTTGACCCTGCTCGCGGCGATCTTCTCGCGCACCATCTTCGATGCGCCGACCCTCACGCGCGTTGCCATCGGCTTCGTGGCATTTTGTCTGGCGGCGAGCGGCATCTACATCCTCAACGATCTGGCTGACCGCGAGCGCGACCGGGCGCATCCAATCAAGCGCTACCGTCCCATCGCATCGGGCGCGCTCGATTCGCGCGTGGCTGGCTGGATGGCTGGCGCGCTCTTCGCGGGTGCGGCGGCGCTGGCGCTCTGGCTGGCGCTCGGCGGATTCTACCACGACCTGCCGCACAAAGCCGATCCGTTTCGGGCGCTCGGCGGTGGCGGGCGGCTCTTCGCGCTGGCGCTGGCGGCGTACGTCGCGCTCAACATCGCCTATTCCACCTGGCTCAAACGACTCGCGCTGTGGGACGTCTTCGCCATCGCGGCGGGCTTCGTCCTGCGAGCGCTCGCGGGCGCGTTCGCGGCGGCAGTCTACATCTCGCCGTGGTTCTATCTCTGCACGATCTTCCTCTCGCTGTTCCTGGCCCTGGGCAAGCGCCGCGCGGAGCTGCTGCGCATCAGCGTAGACCCGGCGAGCAGCGCCGCGCGTGAGAGCGTCATGCTCTATACGACGCAGCTGCTCGACCAGCTCATCATCCTGTCTGTCACCTGCGCGGTGATCGCCTATAGCCTCTACACCTTCCAGGGTGAAATTGGCGGCAGCGCGCTCATCCTCACGGTACCCATCGTGCTCTTCGGGGTCTGTCGCTATCTCTACCTGATCTATGTGCGGCGCGAGGGCGAGCGTCCTGATGAGCTGCTCTGGCGCGACCCGCAGATTCTTGGCGCGGTTGCGCTCTGGCTGCTGATCGTCGCGCTCGTCCTCTACGTGCCGACGCTGGCGGCGCTGCGCATGTACTAGGGCCATCGGGCCGCCAGGCCATCAGCGTCGCCAGCGGCGCCAGCGTTGTATCACTCGCTCGGCGCTAGCCCACCTGCGGTATCGGCCAGAATTTCGTGGTGACCGATGCCTAGCGTCTTGATCCACCGCTGCTGCCCAAGTGTCAAGCCGATGAAGAAGCCCAGCTCGACCAGCTCGGAGTCGGTGAAGTGCGCGTGCAGCTTCTCCCAGAGCGCGTCATCGGCGAGCGAGGATTCCCAGACGATGGCGCTGGTGTAGGTCAGCGCGACCTTTTCGCGCTCAGTGAATTCGTCGGAGTCGGCGAAATGCAAGAGCTTGGCGTACTTTGCCTCCGGGATGCTTCCCGATCCAGACCGGACCGATCGCTGCGCGCCTCAATACTCGCACTCGATGGACTGCGAGACATAGACACGGCACAGCTCCTTAAGAGAGTGATCGAGCACGCCCTCGCGGAAGGTGGTCATCCAGGCCTGCGAGAACGCGCGAATGACGGCTGGCACATGCGCGCGGATCGCCTGGCTCTCCGGTCGGGGCGCGCCATGCAGTCGAGCATCTTCGAGATAGCCGAGAATCTCTGGGTCAGTGATCGCCGAGAGGTCGGGGTAGGGGATGCGCGGCATGGTATCGTCTCCTGAGGTCGAAGTGACGGACGGACGGACGATTGCGCATACCCTACCATTGCGAACGTCGCGCGTCAATCCTTACGCGGCGCGCTCGTCTGGACCGCGAGACGGAACAGAGCACTATACAGAGCGCTATACAGAGCGACATGGCCGCGCCTCACTCTCCACCTTTTGTGAGAGCGGCGCGGCCATGCGGGCCGAAGCATCCTACACGCCGTAGAGGAAGTGGACGTGCGGCGAGACGTGGATGTAGCGGTAGTCGATCTTGCCGAAGCCGCCGCCACGCCAGGCGAAATTCATCTCGCTGATGAGCACCCAGTAGTGGTCAGACGAGACGGCCACCGCTTCAGCCCAGTGTCCAGCGGAGTCCGCGCCCTGCTCGCCGCCATCGAAGAAGATCGCCGCGCCTGCTACCGGTGTCGTGCCGCGCACGTAATTGCCGTACGTGATGTTGGGCGCGTTCGGATGGGTGACCTCGACCCACCAGTTGCAGTAGCCCCAGCTAGCCGCCTGCACATAGTTGGCCCGGTTTGGCACGTAGATGTTCGCGTAGCAGCCAGGTGGCACGGTCCATTCGCTGATGTTCGAGACGAACATAGAGGTGTCGTGGCATGGCTCCAGCGAGAGCAGCCCCTTCGCCGCGACAGAGCCGCCAGTGGTTGTGAATGCCGTCTGCGACTGGTACGGCGAGACAGTTCCTGTGGAATGCACCGATTGTGGCGCAGGCGCGGCGACAATCACGCCGACCGACGCGGTGATTGGCCCACGACCAGATGGCGGCGGCACAGCCGATGCGACGTTATCCCCACTTTGCCCCGAGGAGTGGAGGACATTGTAGCCCAGCGCAACCCCGAGCACCGCCGCGATGCACGCCACCGCGACGGCGAAGCGCAGCGTGCGATTCAGCACTGGGCGATTGCCGCGTGGCGCGCGTATCGGCGCTGTTGGCGCGACAATGCGCGTGGGCGTGATTACCGTCACAAGAACATCGTCGTTCGTGGAGGTGGCGCGTGGCGCTGACAGACGACTAGTCGTCTGCGACACGCGCTTGACGACCACGGTCGCCCGGTCAGCGACCTGGGTCTGCGGCGTCTTGCGTGTTGGCTCTCGGTCTATCGCATCCATAGCGTATCCTGTCATTTACGCCGGGCTGACGCTGAGTACCGACGCTGGATTCCAAAGCCGCACGGGGAGCTAGCCTTCTCTATGTACGCAAGTGTAGCATGCGCTCGCGCCCGAGGCCGTTCGTATAGGCCGTGTTGGGGATAGCGCCGCGCTTCTGCTACGACGACTGGCCGCAGCGATTGGCGCCAGATGGGCGGCGGATAGGCCCGAATGGACCGTGAGGCCCGGCGCCGAGCCATGCCAGACTATGCCAGGCCATAAGAGAGTGTTGGCGTCGTCGGATGTCTGCGCGGGTGCTCTAGACCGAGTTGGACGTCTCGCGCCGTATATTGTCGAGCGGAGTTGTCGTGCGCGATTGGTTCAACAGCGGCAGCGTCACGCTAAAGGTCGTTCCCTTGCCTGGCGCGCTCATCAGACTAATGTCGCCACCATGCGCCTCGACGATCCAGTGCGCCAGCGCGAGGCCAAGGCCACTGCCGTCGGCGCCATTGGTTCCATTGGAACTGACTCCATTGGAACCGTCGGACACATCCTGGGCGCCCGGGCTGCCCGCGTTGGCTCGGCGCATGGTGGACGAGCTGGCGCGATAGAAGGGCTCGAACACATGCGGCTGGTCTTCAGGCGCGATACCCACTCCTGTATCGCGCACGGTGAGTGTGATGTGCCCGTGGCGCTCACCGCGCAGCCCTGAGCCACGCGCCTGCGTGACATTCACCATCACGGAGCCGCCGCGTGGCGTGTAGCGCACAGCGTTCTCGATGAGGATGAGCGCAAGCTCACGCAGGCGGTCTGGGTCACCCTCGACCAGCGCCGATGGGCCTTCCACTCGACTATCCACTCTGCCATCCAGCTCGCTGCGCAGTGTGATGCCTCGCGCTGTGGCGAGCGGGCTCACCTTGTCCACGACGCCCTGCGTGATGCGGCGAACGTCCACTCTGACCCAGTTCAGGGCGCGCCGATCGTGCTCGTCGCGCGCCAGCAGCAGCAGGTCAGTCACCAGGCGCGTCATGTAGTCGACCTCGTGGATGATGTCGCGCGCGTCGCTTGTGACGGACTCCTGTTCCTCCGTCGCTGACGGGTGAGCAGTGGCGTTGGGAGGGCAACGGTGGTCGGCGACCAGCTCGGCAAGCGACCGAATCAGCGCAAGCGGCGTACGCAGCTCATGCGAGGCGCCCGCGGCGAACTGGCGCTGTCGCTCGAAGGAGTGGCGGGCGGGCTTCAGGGCGCGGTCGGTAAGGTAGACACTGGCGCCGAGCGTGAACAACATGATGACGACGTCCAGCGCGACCAGCGCGCGAGTGAGGTCGCGCAGATGCTGGGCGTAGGAGGCAAGCGACATTCCACTTTGCACCGCGCCTACGATGACACCTTGCTGAACAATAGGACCGGTATAGAGCCGAAATTCATAGATGCCGTGACGCATGGTCGCGACAACCGTAGGCTGCGCTCCGGTCAGCACAGGCTGCGCGAGCGCCATATCCGGCAGGCCGTAGGGTTGCACCTGATCGTCGTCCTGCAGCACACGCCCTGACGGGGAGACCGTGATCGAGAACAGGTTGGACTGCCTGGGATTGTAGGGCGTCTCATTCTGGTCGGCTGGGTTGGCGCCTAGATGCAATCCGCTTGCCGACTGGCTTGTCGTTTCACTGGCCAGCTGCTGGTCAATCTGCGCCATCTCGACATTCGCCTCGAACAGATAGACGGCGCCGCTGACGATCAAGAGCACCAGCGCGGTCGCCAGCAAATTCGTCGCGACCAGCCGGCGGCGCAGCACGGCGAAGGGGTGAGGGTCAACCAGAGGATCAGGCGAGCGCGATGCGTTCGGCGCTACGACCAGCGCGCGCAGCCATCCGACCCACGACGCCCAGGCTGCGGCGATGCGCTGGCGCGCCGTCCGCGCCTCCCCTACGCCGCTCATTTGGCAGGCCCCGCCTGTGCGGAGCGTTCCGGCCGCGGCACACGCAGCGCGTAGCCCACACCACGCACCGTCTGGATCATCTGCACGGCGCCATAGTCATCGAGCTTCTCGCGCAGATGATGAATATAGGTGTCGAGGACGTTGCTTCCCGCCTCGGTGCCCTCAGGCCAGACGCGCGCGCTGATCTGCTTGCGGCTGAGGGCGCGCTCAGGATTGCGAGCGAGAAACTCCAGCAGGGTGTACTCGCGTGGAGTCAGCGTGATGAGGCGATCACCCAGATAGACCTCTCGCTGGAACAGGTCGATCACGAGATTGGCGACGCGAATCTCGGTCCCGGCGCTCTGCTCCAGGCGCTGGGGACGCCGGGTGAGCGCACGCAGACGGGCCAGCAGTTCATCGAAGGGAAACGGCTTGGTCAGGTAATCGTCCGCGCCCGCGTCGAGCCCAGTGACCTTGTCGCCCGTCTGGTCGAGCGCGGTGAGCAGCAGCACGGGCGTCTCGATGCCCGCGCTACGGATCTCGCGGCACAGTTCGATGCCGCTCTGGCCAGGCAGCAGGACATCCAGAACGATGACCTGGATGGCGCGCGATTCACGCAGCAGGAACTTCCACGCGCTCTCGGCGTCGTGATACACATCGACCTCGTAGCCGGAGCGCTCTAGATTGCGCTGATAGCTGCGCGCCAGCCGGACATCATCTTCGACCAGCAACAGACGCATCCTCGCCCCCCATTTCACCGGGCGTCATCATCACCCACTCGTCGGCTTCATCGCGTTTGCAACTTGACGAAAACCTCATCTGTCACTCTATCACGCTGACGATGAAGATATCTTCATCTCGCCAGGGGAATCGCCGGGGGACTGGCTATGCCGTGCGAAGCGCAGGGCGCTATGACCAACCTGCTCACACATGGACGACGAGTGGTATACTGATGCCCGATTGCGCCGACCGGCGCCGCGCGCCTGGCCGATGCCCGGCCCATGACACATGATCGCCGCTTTCGCCGGTCCCTACGGTCTTGCGGAGCCGCCAGCGTGGAGTCCAGCGCGACCGTTGCTCATTCCATCCCACGAGGCACGCCGAGGAGGCACGCATGAACAATCAGCCGCTGGATACACTCTGGCTCGCCCGCGCGATTTTCGATCTGGGGGGCGTCACCTTTGGCGACTACACGCTGGGTGGCAGCACCGTCAACTCACCCGTCTACATCAACCCTCGCGCGCTCATCAGCAATCCCGAGGCGTTGCGCGTGGCGGCGCGGCTGATGGCGCAGGAAGTCGCGCTGGCCCAGTCGCTGCGGCGGGCGCATGCCCAGCCCTATGACGTCGTGGCGGGCGTGCCTACGGGCGGGCTGCTGCTGGCGACGGCGTTCGCCCTGGAGTCGAACACGCCACTGATCTTTGCGCGGCTGCGGCAGGAGGGCACGGGCCAGCGTGGCATCGAGGGACGCTATATGCAGGGCGCGCGCGCCCTGCTGATTGACGACCTCGTGACGGGCGGCGCGAGCATGAGTGAGATGGCGCGCTTCCTGGCGGAGCATGACATCATGGTGCATGATGCGGTGGCGCTGGTTGACCGGCAGATGGGCGCTCGCACGCGGCTCAAGCGCGTGGGCATCAATCTCATCAGCATCCTCAAGCTCGATATGATGATGAATCACTACTACGAGAGCAGCCTCATCACCGAAGAGCAGCACAACAACTACCTGAACTACGTGCGAGCAAATCGCGCCGCTGAACTGGAAGAGATGGACGTTTCGCAGTCAGGCGAGCATGGGCAGCCTGGTCAGAAGGCTGATGGCGCCAGCAACGGTCACGACGCCGGGCATGAATCCGACGCGCGCTAGCTGGCGGCCGACGCGCTCTCGAAACTATCCCTTCTTCCATCTCTCTCCTGGCGCAAGACACGAGACAATGACACGCTCGCAGAGTGAACTTGATGAAGCGCACGCTGGCGTCACGCCGATGCGCGCGGCGCTGCTGGGCGCCCGCGATACGGCGCCTTTGCTGCCGGGCGTTGTGCCATTCGGGCTGATCTATGGCGCAACCGCGCTCGCGGCGGGTCTGCCCGCGTGGCTGGCGCAGGCGATGTCGGCCATCATCTTCGCCGGGTCCGCGCAGTTCGCTGTGGTGCTGCTCGTCTCCGGCGGCGCCTCCGCGCTTGTGCTGGTGTTGACGGCAGCCACGCTCAACCTGCGCCACCTGCTCTATAGCGCCTCGATCGGCCCGACCGTGCGCGGCGGCCCACGCGGCTGGCGGCTGGCGCTGGCCTATCTGTTGACCGATGAGGTGTACGGCGTGGTCATTGGGCGCATGATGAGCATGCCGATGCGCCCGCGTTTGCGCTATATGCTTGGCTCCGGCCTGACGCTCTGGGGAAGCTGGCAGATCAGCACCCTGGTCGGCATCCTTATCGGCGCGCGCATTCCCGCGAGCTGGTCACTCGACTTCGCCGCGACCCTGACCTTCATCGCGCTGGTTGTGCCGCTGCTGCGCGATCGTGCGCTGATCGGGGCGGCGCTCGTCGCGGGGATCGTCGCGGCGCTGACGCTGGGCGCGCCACTCAAGCTGGGGCTGGCGCTGGCGGCGCTGGCGGGGATCGTCGCGGGCATCGCGCTCGACCGCTGGCTTCCGAGCCACGACGCGAAGACGGATACGATGATGGACGCGAGCCTCACTGACCCTTCCGCCGCTGATCCCGCGACCCCGTCCGGCGTCGCGCCAGAGGAGGGGTGAGGCATATGGTTCTGGCGCTGAGCATCACGTTGATCGGCGTGCTCACGTATCTGATGCGGGTCGCATTCGTCGGTCCGTCGAAGCTGTCTCTGCCGCCAACGGTCGAGCGTTCGCTGCGCTTCGTTCCCGCAGCCGCGCTCACCGCGCTGATCGTGCCTGATCTGGTCGGCCATAACGGCGCGCTCGTCCTGACGCTGGCGAATGCCCGCCTCATCGCGGGTGTGGTCGCGTTCATCATCGCCTGGCGCACGCGCAATGTCGCCCTCACGCTAGTGGTTGGGATGGCGCTTTTCTGGCTGCTCTCCGCACTGCTGCCCCGGTGAAACGCTGTGGCGCGGGAACGCGCAGTGTATTGCGACTGCGGCATATATCCGGCGCTCAGGTGACGCGCAGTCACGGAACATCGTTGGGTGGCAGCGCACAGGAGAAGGGACGAGTCAGATGCACAGCGATGGGTGGCATCCGTACGATGATGGCCAAACGCTGGGCGAGATTGGTACTGAAAGTGGCCTCATATTGCATTGCAGGACGATTTGCAGGACGATGAGCATCCAGAAGGCGTTCGCATCACGCTAGAGCGTGACGGCCACACCCCATTCGCCATTCCCTGCGGCATCTATGGCTGGTTTATGCATGCCCGCTTCTTCTCTGCTGAAACCGAAGCGCAACAGGCGTCCGAAGACATGAAACGCGAACTGGTTCGTGTCGCGACGCTGATCCCGCGAGCGGATGACCCTCATGCCGAGGACACGCTTGATGTTGTGTATGAGGCGTTCAGCGCGTTCACGCACGAGTTCCCATAACCAGGATGACGCCGCATTGTCGCAGGTTGGCGCCAGCCAGTCACGCCTGGACGAATCTTTGCGCTACACATCAGGTGACTGCGCTGCCGGGAGCGTCGCCGCGAAGTCGAGGCCACGCTGGACCCATGCGGCGAGCGCGGCCTCGGTCTGGTAACCTTCGGGGGCTATGCGCACAAACGCCGCCAGTGTGCGGGCGCCGAACGTCATCGGGCGCGTATAGGGCTGCGCAAGCGCCCACGCGCGAGCTTCAGCTCCCACGCGTATCATCAGCGCGTCGCCGGTGACGCCGCAGCACATGACGCCGCGGACCATGAAGCACAGCCCGCCAATCATCCGCTTCTCGACAACATCGCCATGTGCGGCGAGGGTGTCTCGCACCCGCTCGACAGCGGCTTTGTCGTAGGACATCGCCTCGCGCCTCCTCGCGCGCCTCCTCTGCTAACACGTCCGGTTCGGGTGTTGGCGTTCGTAGGCGCCCTCACCCCCAGCGCCTCTCCCAGAGGGCGAGGGGCCAGCGGGTAAGGCGCCTACGAACGCCTGGTGTGGGTGGAGCGCTGACCTGACCGCGCTGAGGCGAGGCTAAGGTTGCCCAAATGGCGGCTGCCCGAAAGGCGATTGTGGGCCGCCCTGCGCCGG
>DASQSS010000440.1:0-11724 GCA_035642255.1 Ktedonobacterales bacterium
TACGCGGCATCGCGCAGTCGCTCACCTCGCCGTACAATCCCGACCCACAGAAGTATCATGCTATCAGCCTGACTCGTGAGGAGTTCGACGACGCGCTCGATCGTCTGGCCGCCGCCAACATCCCGCTGCATCAGGATCGCGAGGAGTCCTGGCGCGAGTTTGTCGAGTGGCGAGTCAACTATGACTTCACCCTGCTCTCACTCGCGCATACGCTGATGGCGCCTGAGGCGCCGTGGACCTCTGATCGAGTTCCAACGCCCTTTGACTCGTCACTCAAGGAAACCGCGGAGCCACGGCGCGCACGCTAACCTCTTGCGCAACCCGCAAGCGATGTCAGATGCTACATTCGGAGCGTCGGGACACGCAGAGCATGGCGAGCACAGCAGACGTTCCGCATGGATGCGATGCGACGCGACCAAGAGGGGACACGAGATGGACGGACAGTATGATGGCCGGCGGCCAGCGCGGCAGCTTCGACTTGCGCTTGCCCAGATCAACGTGACGGTGGGCGATCTGGCGGGCAACGTACACTGCATTCTGACGGCAGCGCGTGAGGCCCGCGCGGCGGGCGCGACGGTTGTGTGCGCGCCCGAGCTGGCGATTCCTGGCTATCCACCCGAAGACCTGCTGCTCAAACCCGGCTTCGTCTCAGACAATCTCCGCGCGCTCGATGATTTGCGCCGAGCCAGCGCCGAGTTGAGCGGCGTCACCATCATCACTGGCTTCGTTGACCGTGTCCAGGACCTCTACAACGCCGCCGCGATCATCCGAGAGGGGAAGTTGGAGGGCGTCTATCATAAGCAGTACCTGCCCAACTACGGCGTTTTCGACGAGGATCGCTATTTCAGCGCGGGCCGTGACACGCCGACGTTCCTGATCGATGGCGCGCAGGTGGGTATCAGCGTCTGTGAAGACATCTGGTACCCGAATGGTTCACCGACCCTCCAGGCATACGCGGGCGCCGAGGCGCTCATCAACATCAGCGCCTCCCCATTCTATGCGGGCAAGCAGGAGGCCCGCGAGCGCATGCTCTCGACGCGAGCCTCAGACACCGGCTGCATCGTCGCCTACGTCAATCTGGTTGGGGGCCAGGATGAGTTGATCTTCGACGGCAGCAGCGTTGTCTTCGATGGGCGCGGAGAGCTGGTGGCGCGGGCGAAGGCTTTCGCGGAGGATCTGCTCGTCGTTGACCTCGACGTGGAAGAAGTTTTCCGCACGCGGCTGCACGATCCCCGACGCCGCAAGGACCGCGACGCGCTCAGCGAACCCATCTCGACCCCTGTGGTCGTTTCGCTGGCGCCCGCGCCCGTCCACCGCGCGCCCGATGTCTCCGTTCACGATGCGGCGACACCGCCGCTGGGGTCGCCAGGCCGCATCGAGCCGGCGCCGGACAGCGTCGAGGAGGTCTACCGGGCCTTGACGCTGGGCGTCGGCGACTATGTGCGCAAGGGCGGTTTCAGTGAGGCGTTGGTGGCGCTCTCAGGCGGGATTGACTCCGCGCTCACGGCTACCATCGCGGTGGACGCGCTCGGCGCGGACAAGGTCATCGGCGTCTCGCTGCCCTCACGCTACTCCTCGGCGGGCAGCCGCGATGACGCTCGCTCCCTGGCTGAGCATCTGGGCATCCGTTTCATGACGATGGCGATCGAGCCGATGTTCGCCGCCGCGATGGAGACACTGAAAGAGCCGCTCGCGACGTTTGGACCGACGACCTCGACCGTGACCGAGGAGAACATTCAGGCGCGCATCCGCGGGACACTGATGATGGCGCTCTCAAACCGCTCGGGCGCGATATTGCTCAGCACGGGCAACAAATCTGAGATGGCAGTTGGCTACGCGACACTCTACGGCGACATGGCGGGCGGCTTCGCCGTCTTGAAAGATGTGTTCAAGACGCTCGTCTATGACCTCTCGCGCTGGCGCAATGAGCAGGCGGGACGCGAACTGATCCCCTGGTCGACGATCGAGAAGCCACCCTCGGCGGAGCTGCGGCCCGACCAGAAAGACAGCGACTCGTTGCCGCCTTACGACGTCTTGGACCCCATCCTGCGGGCATACGTCGAGGAAGATCGCTCGTTTGACGCGCTCGTGCAGTTGGGATTCGCTCCAGGCATCGCGCGACGTGTGATGGGGATGGTGGATCGCAGCGAGTACAAGCGCCGTCAGGCGCCGCCAGGTGTGAAGATCACGCAGCGCGCATTTGGTCGCGACCGTCGGCTGCCAATCACAAACGACTATCACGATGAGCCTGAGCCGTTTGAAGCTCATGGATATGTGGCGCCGGACCGACATGTGAACGGCGCAGCGAGTGGCAAGCGCAAGCAAGCCCCTTCGAGGCGTGAGTAGCCGGGACGAAGAAACGGCGAGCCGTGGGGGAGGCGCGCGGAGGATGGCGCGTCAGGTTGAAGTCTTTGACGACAGTCGCAGACGATGTGGATGCCAGGCGGGACACGCCAGGAGGCCAGTGGGAGGCGCGCGTAATGACAGCCAGCCGGGAACACGAGAATGAGCCAACGGTTTACAATGCGCCTCCGTGCCTGATCGCTGGCAGCGCATCCAAGCTTTTGGCGCAGCGTATCGCCGGGAGGGGCGGCTTCAAGCAGGTGGGCGTTGAGCTGACACGTTTCCCTGACACAGAGATGCACGTCCGCCTGGAGGAGAGTGTGCGCGGCCACGACGCCTTCGTGATTCAGTCCACCTGCGCGCCTGTCAACGAGCATCTGGTCGAGCTGCTGATTCTGATCGACACGCTCAGCCGCGCCTCCGCTGGGCGCATCACCGCGATCATCCCGTATTATGGCTACGCTCGCCAGGATCGCAAATCAACAGGACGCGAGCCGATCACGGCGAAACTGGTCGCCAACCTCATCAGCGCCGCTGGAGCCAACCGCGTACTGTCGATCGATCTGCATAGCCCGGCCATTCAGGGCTTTTTCGATATCGGCATGGATCATCCCACCGCGATTCCGCTACTGGCGAACGCGCTGCGGGGCAAGATACCGCCCGAGAGCGTGATCGTCTCGCCCGATACGGGTGGTGTCAAGCGCGCGGACTTCTTCGCTAGCCTGCTGAATCTGCCCATCGCGATTCTCCACAAGCGGCGCGCTGATGGTGAGAATGTCGAGATCGCGGCGGTAATCGGCGATGTGCGTGATCGCACGCCCATCATCGTGGACGACATCATCGCGACCGGCGGCACGATTCAGGAAGCGGTCGAGACATTGCTGCGGGCAGGCGCCCGGCCAGACGTGCGCGTCGTCGCCACGCATGGTGTCTTTGCGGGGGCAGCCGCACAGCGCCTGTCGCATCCCGCCATCAAGCAGATCGTTGTGACAGACTCGATCGAGACGCCAGAGGGACTGCTCGACACGCTGCCCACGCTCGAAGTGGTGAGCATCGCTCAGCTCCTCGGCGACGCGATCTATCGGCTGCACAACGGGCTTTCCTTGAGCGCGCTCTTCACAGTGAGCGGACTACCACCCATCTAGCTCGTCCCATCTAGCTCGTCGAATCGCATGAGAACGCGGTCTCCGCGTAGGGAGGTCTGGGCGTATGGTGATGCGTGAGACGCTCACGGTGCGTGAGCTGCGGCATCCCGATGTGGCGCAGGCGAGGCGCATCATCGATACATCGGAGTACGTCCACTATCGGTTCGGGCCTGATGAACTCCCACATCTGGTAGACCTCTATCCAGGCGTGGGCGCATTCAGTGGCGCGCAGGGAGCGCTGGGCCGCGTGATGGGCGGCTCCCTCCAGTCGTTCATCCAGGTCAACGAGATGGCGCCGCCTTGCGCATGGATTGGCGGGTTCGGCGTCACCTGGAGCCAGGGCGAGCGCTTTCGCGACTACCTCGGCCTGCTGCTACCCACGCTCACAACGGCGCTTTGGGCCCGCGACGTGCGCAGCCTCTACTATTCCGGCGCTGATTACGACAGCGACTGGCTGCGTGAGCCACTCGAAGAGCTGGGCTTCTCGCTGACCAGCATGCTGCGCAGCTACGACAAGTCCGACTTCAGCGTCCCCAGCGAGGGCAACCAACAGATCACCGTGCGTCCATTCCAGCCCGCGGATGCTGAGGCGCTTGCTGAGATGGAGAAACTCTGCTTCGACGACCTCTGGCGTCATGATGCGCGCGCCTTCCGCGAAGCCGCGCAGATCTATCCCTACTTCGTCGTCGCGGAAGATGAGCAGGGCATTGTTGGCTATCAATTCAATATCGTCGACATGAAGATTGGCTATCTGGTACGCATCGCTACGCACCCAAGGGCCTGGGGCGCAGGTGTCGGCGCCCGACTCATGGCGGAAGCGATTCGCTACTTTCAGCGCGAGGGCGCCTGGAAGATCGTGCTAAACACCGAGGAGAAGAACTCACGCGCCCATCGCCTCTATGAATGGTTCGGCTTCTATCTCACACGGCCGCGTGGATTCGCGCTAGGGCGGGCGCTCACCGCTCCCTGAAAGGCGCCCTGCACTCCGCCACATACCAGATCTCTGTCCATGAACACCACAAACCACCGAGCCGGTCGCGTTATCAGTCGTTCGCGCGTGGCTCACGCAGCCCATCCAGCTGGAAGATCGGCAGCGGCGTCGCGCGCCCTTTGACGACGATGGGTTCGAGCCTGCGCGCGAGAATAGCGTCCCCAGCAGCCGCACAGGTATCAGCGCTGAGCAGGACCACATTCGCGGTAGCGTTGGCCTGCAAACGCTGCGCAATGTTCACTGAGTCGCCAATGGCAGTGTAGTTCTGCAGCCGATCCGACGCGCCGATGTTGCCAACCAGCGCCAGTCCCGTATGCACGCCAATGCCGTACTCCGCGGGCGTCTCTCCGGTGGCTTCGCGGGCGTTGGCAAGCTCCAGCGCCTGGCGCATCGCCCAGGCCGCTCGCACCGCTCGCGCCGCGTGGTCGGCCTGCGGTAGCGGGGCATTGAAAATCGCCATCAGCGCGTCGCCGATGAACATGGTCAGCGTGCCTTCCTCTTCCCAGATGGCAGCGGTGAGAATGTCGAGGTAGTGGTTGAGGGTCCGCACCACCGCGTCAGGTGGCAGCTGCGCCGCCAACGTGGTGAAGTTGCGGATGTCGGCAAAGATTACGCTGATCTGACGCGTCTCACCACCGAGCCGCACGGCTGTGGGATCAGCGAGCAGTTGGCGCACCACGGCGGGATGCACGTAGTGGCCGAAGAGCCGCTGAATTTCGCGCGCCTGGCGCTGGCTGCGGCGCAGCTCAGTCAGGTCCTCCACTGTGAGCGCCACGCCCAGCGGCTCGGCGCTTCCGTCCGACTCGCGCAGTGGCGAGACATTCATACGCAGCGAGATGTCGCCGCGACCGGGAATCTCCTGCCGTAGCTCGTAGCCGAGCGTCTCGGTGCGCTCATTGATAGCGCGCTGCATGGCCCTGGTCAAGACATCGTCAGTCACCTCAGCAAGCGCGTCCTCGATCTGAGCGCCCAGCGCCTCGCCGCCGCTACGGTTCAGAATGCGCTCTGCCGCCTGATTGATCGTCGTGACACGACCGGAGGTATCGGCGGTAACGACACCGCTCGCGATGGACGCAAACACGTTGTCCATGTACGACTTGATGGAGTTCAGCTCGCGAATGTGATGGCGCAGATCGTTGACGAGGCGCGCGTTGTCAATGGCGATGGCGGCCTGGTTGCAGAACGCGGCGAGCAGTTCCAGGCTGCTCTGATCGAAGAGGCGCGTATCGCGGCGGCTATCGACGTAGACGACACCGACACGCTGCTCGCGGACATGGAGCGGCGCGCACATAACCGAGCGAATACCATAGCTGACGACGCTCTCGTTGCGCCGCAATCGTTCATCGGACTGCGCGTCAATCGTCACCAGCGGCGCCTGCGATGACCACACCTGATCCACCACGCTGCGGCTGAGATTCATCTCCTGTTCGCTGAGCGTCTGGCCCTGGCTGTCACGCGCGGCGGTATAGACGAGCGCCTGGCGGGTATCGTCCCAGAGCAGTATGACACCACGCTCAGCGCGCACGACGTTAATCAGTTGCTTCAGCACGCTGTTCAGCAGCTTATCGAGATCGTGGGAGCTGTTGATCTGTTGCGCGATGCTGTACAGAATGGCAAGCCGGCTGCGATCTTCGCGGATGACTTCCGGCTCGCCAGCGCTCTCCGCCTTCGTCAGCTCGCTCATCCGTTGCACCAGTCGCCCGAGTCGTTGATCCGCCGCCCGCGCGACCTGCAGCGCATCCGCCAGCGCACGGGTACGAGGGTCGCTCAGGTCCTGCGCGAATGCGCCTTCGACAAACGGCTCCAACGCGCGCACCTGCCGATGCAATGAAGCGGCGACCTCGTTCAGTTCGCGCGCGATTGCGGCCAGATCACTCCCCGCATGTGGTGCAGCTACCATGCTCTGCGGTGCTTTGGCATGATCGCGACGCGTAGGGCTATTGATCAGCACGGTGCGCTCGTCGCTCACATCCGTCTGAACGCTCTCGCGCATGGAGCCAGCTCCATCGGGCGTCGTTCCGGAATCCCTACCTACCATCATGATTTCACCCGCGATCTCACCATGTTCGTGGAATCGATCGGACTACGCGCGACATCCGCGACACCGTCGAGCGCGCGTTGACGCCGCACTCGCGATATAAGCCGCAGTATATCACTCAGTACATGAATGTTCGCCTACGCACTCGCCGTATGCTCAATGACTCGCCGCACGATTGTACCAGTAAACGCGCCGCGCGTTGACCTCGCGTTGGCTGCCGCATACACTATCCGGGTATGTCCGCGTTTGTCCGGACTGGCCGCTGGCCATCGGCAGGTCGGTTTACGAGGAGGTCGCTCAGTGATGGGTAATTTGAAGATGAGGCGGCGAGCGACGGAAGCTGGGGGAGTGGGCGCCGCGAGTGAAACGGGCGCCACCCCCGAACCGCGCGACACCTCGCGCTCTCGCCGCGCTGGCATGCGTAGTCGCGGCCGCGAGAGTGGTGTGATAGGGCTGGTCGAGCGCGCCCGCCTGACACCGACACTGCTGGGCATGGGTCTGCTACTCGATCCACTGCTCAGCGCGATACCGACCATGCGCAGCGCCCTGCTCAATCGTTCACTGGACGACGCGGTTCGGATAGCCGGAGCGCACCTGGCCGCCAGCCTGGCCCCCAGTGTCGCGCAGGTCTGGATCGCCGAGCCTGCCGTCTGGAGCGGGCCAAATGAGCAGATTGGTGGCCTGGAGCTCTTCCCGACGCTGCGGCTGCGCGCCTCCCTCGCAGCGGAGCCCGCGAGCGCCGCAACCTCCGATGCGAACGCCTCTTCGGCGAACGACCTGCCGCCTGGTGTCACCTACTCGCGCGAACCCGCGCCGACGGACCCGTTGATCGAGGAGGTCGCGACGACCCGCAGACCGCTCGTCCTCATGAGCTGTGATGAGCGCTCCGTGTCTGCCGCCTGGTTCGGACGATTGCCCGAAGACCTTGCACCGAGCGACGCCACCGCACAGGGGCCGGGAACACTGGTGGCGCTGCCGTTGCGTGCGCGCGGGCAGTTCCTCGGCGTGATGGCGCTCGTGACACGCCAGCGCCTCGCCCAGCGGCAACTGACTGCGCTGGATGAGCTTTCCGATCTGCTCGCGCTCGCCGCTGACCGTGACCGCTTGCTCAGCTACTCACGCACACAGGAAGCGCTGGCGCAGACGATGGTGCGGCATGCGCCGGTCGCGATGGCGCTGCTCACCGGAGCTGACCATGTGGTCGCGCTGGCCAATCCCGCATTCTTCGATCTGCTCGGTGTGGAAGATGGGCAGCAGGCGCTCGGGTATCCACTGGCGCAGGCGCTGGCGGACGGCTCGGCGCGCTTCTCGACAATGCTACGGCTCGACGCGGTCTATCATGGATCGGAGCCACAGGCGATGATCGAGCTACCAATTCAACTGGGCCGAGGCGTCACCTACTGGAATGTGACGACATCACCCGTTGTGGGTGAGGGTGGCGTTATCGGAGGCGTGTTGGTCGCGGCGGTGGACGTAACCCGCCAGGTGTCAGCGCGGTATCGCGCACAGGAATCGGCTGAGGTCGCGCAGGTACGCATCGCGCAGATGCTCTCACTCCATGCGACTACGCTCGACACCGCGAGCCAGGTAGGGTCGGATCCGCGCGACCTGCTCGCCAGCATCCTGCGCCGCTCGATTCTCTTGCTCGGCGCGCAAGCGGGCGTCATCTACGCGCGCGAACGGCGTGGTGATGAGCTAGCGGTCGTTGTCTCGCAGGGGTTACGGCGCGACTACACCGGCAGCATGACCCGCGTTGGTGAAGGACTGGCCGGGCATGTCGCCCAGACCGGACAGGGACGCGTGATAGACGATTACCGCGCCTATCCGGCGCACAGCGCGATCTATGCCGACGAGACGGTCACGGCGGTCATCTCCGTGCCGCTAGCGCACCACGGTCAGGTGGTGGGCGTGCTCGATGTGCTCGACGACGCTGAGCGCCGCACCTTTACTGACGACGATCTCTGGCTGCTGGAACTCTTCGCAGCGCAGGCCGCCCAGGCGATGGAAAACGCGCGCATGTATGTGGAGCTTGAAAGCGCGTATCGCAAGCAGCGCGAGCTCGACCGCATGAAGGACGACTTCATCGCGACCGCATCGCATGAGCTACGCACCCCGCTCACCGTCGTTCAGGGCTACCTCGAATTGCTGCGGGCCTCGCCCGCCGCACAGGTCAACGCGCAGGTCGCCGACTTCGTCAACAAGTCGGCGGTCGCCGCGGACGATCTGGCGGATGTCGCCGACCGTCTGCTCCAGACCTCGCGCCTGGATACGGGACGCATCGAGCTGCATGTGACGCCAGTGAAGCTGACGCATGTGATCGAGGAGTCGCTGCGATCATTCCGCGCCTTGCAGGAGGCGCAAGGCAAGACGCACGACCTGATCATGGAGGCGCCCGACGACGTGTACGCGCTGGCCGACCTGGGGCGGCTCAAAGAGACGCTCGACAATCTCATCAGCAATGCCATCAAGTATAGCCCGAACGGTGGCCGCGTGCGTGTATGTTGGTCATCCGCTGACATCTGCGCGCATGCGGCTGACGATGTGACTGGCCCCGATGATGACATCGGCGAGCAGCCCACTATGCAGCTACGTCCGTTGCGCGACCACCACGCTGAGAGAGGCGCCGACGACGACCCCTGCACGCCGTCGTCGGCCGTCGCGGAGGCCGCGCGGACGCAGCCCTACCACGTCATCCTCGTCAGTGATGAGGGCATAGGCATCCCGGACGTCGAGAGGCCGCGCCTGTTCGGGCGCTTCTCACGGCTCGATTCGGCGCGCGCCAGCCAGATTCGCGGCGTCGGGCTGGGTCTCTACATCTGCCGCCAGACGTTGCGCGCGATGGGCGGCGACATCTGGCTGCGCGAGAGCGCGCCGGGAAAAGGCAGCGTGTTCGCCTTCGCCCTGCCAGCCGTCGCGGGACACGCGCACACCGAATGAGCAGACATACAGCGACTGACGACGCCGCGCGCGACACCCGTCAGCGCTATCGGCTGGAGCGCCGCTTCGCGCTGCGCGACCTATCGCTGCGCCTCCACGGAGCCGCTCAACCCTTCCTCGTCACCCTACCCGCCGATCCCGATGCGCCGCTCGACCAGATGGCCGCCGAACAGGCGACTCGACGCGCTAGGGGAGCGCGCTCACTATCGGACGGCACGCGCGATGAAGTTGGGAGCGGAGCCAACCCGGGCGAAGCCAGACGCGCCGCGTCGATCGCCCGAGCGACGGTCGCCGCTGGCGCGCATCTGCCCTATTGGGCGCTGCTCTGGCCTAGCGGGCTGGCGTTGGCGGAGGGGCTGCTGGCGGAGCCGCACATCGCGGAGGACAAACGCGCGTTGGAGCTAGGCTGTGGGCTTGGCGTCACAGCGACGGTGGCGCTCTCGCTGGGCGCGCGGCTCACCGTCTGTGATCTCTTCGACGATGCTTTGCTCTTCGCGAAGTACAATACGCGCCGAGGCGCGGGCCGCGCGCCCTCCACTCTGCTGCTCAATTGGCGCACACCAGCCGGAGCAGAGCGGCTGCTCAGCGCCGCGCCCTTCAATCTGCTGCTGGCCGCCGACGTGTTGTATGAGCCAGAGGACGTGGAGCCGCTGCTCTCACTGGCGCCCAGGCTACTGCATCGAGACGCGCCGTTCTGGCTGGCCGAGCCTGGCCGCAAAGCCTCACGCGCGTTCGTGGAAGCGGCGCTCGTGCGCGGATGGCGCGACCAGCCCAGCGTTGTCGAGCGCGCATGGCCACCTGATGGCGACGTGACTGGCGTCACTGTCCACCGCTTCACCTTGCCAGACAGATAATTCCTCGCGCGCCAACGCGTGTAATATACTGACATCTGAGCGTGACATCGGCGCCTCGCGATCCCTCCTCAGGGTCAACGTGGGTTGGGCGCCACCGTTGCGTTGAACGCGCTATCCCATATCGGGCGTGCGGGGATGTGCAGATGCGAGAGTAGAGGAGGAGACCGATGCCGCTATACGAATATTATTGCGCGGACTGCCGTGGCAAGTTTGAAATGTTCACCACATATGAAGCCTCCGCGGGCGATATTGTCTGCGTCAAATGTCACGGAGGCCGCGTGCGCAAGGTCTTCTCGATGTTCGCTTCGCCGCGCGCCTCAGATGACTTCGGAGGCGAGAGCTACGACGACAGCGATATGGGTGGGGGCTGCTCCTGTGGCGGCGCTTGCTCCTGCGGCGGTCACTAGCGTTGGTCACGAGCGGCGGAGATAGCGACCAGTGAGCGACCTGCGAGGTGACCACCCGGTCTATGTGACGGGCATCGGACGAATCAAAGTCTGCAAGCGCTGCGGCATGCCAGAGGGTCAGTGCCGCTGTCAGCGCGAACGCACGGCTGAGGTGCGCCCCGGCGTCCCGCGCGATGGCGTCGTCCGGGTGATGCTCGACCGCAAAGGCCGTGGCGGCAAAGCTGTCACACTGGTGATGGGTGTGCCCGGAGAGTCCAGCGAGATCAGCGCGCTCGGCCAGAGTCTCAAGAAGCTGTGTGGCGCGGGCGGCGCCGTCAAGGATGATGTCATCGAGGTGCAGGGCGACCACCGCGACCGCATCGTCGCGCGGCTCACGGAGCTTGGCTACAAAGTCAAGCGCGCGGGCGGCTGATGTCGAATGACGCCGCCCTGACAATGCGCTGGGCGCCCGTCTACCAGCAGGTGTGGGACGACACCCCTGACGCATATGTCGCAGCAGGCGTCGTGGGATGGGAGCGCACACGACGCCTGCTGCGAGCCGACGATAGCCGACTGGGCATGAAAGCCTACATTGGCGTGCGACACAGCGACCCCACGCGCTGGGGCTTGCCTGGCGAGCCGCGCGCCGTCTTCTTCCTCTCTCTGCTGCTCGGCAAGCAAACGCTCTTTCTGCGCTCCTATCCCACGATTCCAGAGGCGCTCGCCGAGCTTCACGCTGCCCACGCGCGTCTGGCTGAGCGCCTCTCTGGCGAGCCGCGACCGCGCTAGCATGCGCGCCACACATTCAGAGCGCCCGCTCGCTCCCCCGCCCGCTGAGAGGTCGGATGGGGATGCGGGTGGGCCAGGCGCTACGCCTCGATGTCGTAGTCGAGCGTCAGCCGCTGCTCCTCCTGGTTCCAGACCAGCGTGCCCTCGCCACGCAGACCTTTCAGGTCGCCCGTTCCGGAGCCAGCCATGACGGAGAGCGTCGCCCGCACGCCGCCGTTCGCATGGACGCCTGATCCCTGCA
>DASQSS010000441.1:0-4401 GCA_035642255.1 Ktedonobacterales bacterium
GTGAGCCAACGCGCCTGCGTACCTAACATATACGGGTGACAGCATACCCCAAATCAAGTATAATCAACGTAGTAGTTCGTTATCGTTAGCATAAGGCGCGGTTATGAATCTGCAACAGTTGCGCACGTTCCGGGTGGTCGCGCAGCAGCGGAGCTATTCACGCGCGGCGCAGCTGCTCTATCTGAGCCAGCCAGGTGTCTCGCTCCAGGTGCGTGCGCTGGAGCAGAGCATCGGCATGCCCCTGTTCGAGCGGTCGGGACGACAGCTGCGGCTGACCGAGGCTGGCACGGCGCTGCTCGAATACGCCGACCGCATCCTCTCGCTGGTGGACGAGTCGCAGCAGGCGCTCGAAGAATTGGGAAACGCGCGCCGCGGCATCGTGCGGGTGGCGGCCAGCACGACAGCGGGCATCTACATCGTGCCGCGCGCGCTGGGTGGCTTCCATCGGCAGAATCCCGGTGTGCGTCTGACGCTCGATGTCGTCAACCGCTTCACCGTCGCCGACCGCCTGCTGCGCGACGAAGTGGATGTCGCGGTGATGGGGCTGATCGAAGATGCGCACGACTTGCAGGTCGAGCCGTTTCTGCCCAATGAGCTGGTCGTCATCGCCTCGCCTCGCCATCCACTCGCCCAGCGCAAGCAGATCGCCATCGCCGACCTCGCGGACGAGACCTTGCTCCTGCGCGAGCAGGGGTCGGGAACCCGCACCGACATCGAGCGGATGTTCGCCAAAGGACAGCTGGTGATGCGCCTGGGCATGGAGCTGCGCAGTAGCGGCGCGATCAAGCAAGCCGTCGCCGCCGATCTGGGCATCGCCATCATCCCCCTGCATGCCATCGAGCTGGAGCTGCTGGCGAAGCGGGTGGTGACGCTGAACGTCGAAGGCTTCCCCATCCGCCGCGACTGGAGCATCGCACGGCGCGCTGGCCGCCGCCTCTCAGCCGCCGCCAACGCGCTGTGGGACTACCTGCTGCTCTACCGCGACGAGGCGTCGTTGGAGTTCGCGCTTGCCTGAGCGCCGCGCTGACCGGTCGCGCTGTCAGCCTGCCCGTCGTGGCTGTCCTGGTGGCTGTCCTGGCGGCCATCCTGGCCGTCATGTGCGCCCTGGGCCGGGGTCTCGCGTAGCTGTACCGCCTGGATGGGGTAGGGGATGGAAATACCCTCCTCACGATAGCGTCTGCGCACTCGCTTGATGAACTCGTGTGTGATGAGGTTCTGGTCCGCGGACGCCTGCGCCTGCATGTTGACCGTGAGGCTAATGCTATAGTCCCCCAGAGCATGGAATCGGACTGTTGGCTCGAAGTCGGAGACGGCGCCCTTGACCGTTCGCATGACATCCTCCGCCACCTCGACCGTCACCCGCTCGACCTGATCGAGGTCGCTGCCATAGCTGACGCCCAGGTCCACGCTCACGGCGCGCGGGTCAGTATTGGCATGATAATTCGTGACCGGCAGAGAGGTCATCTTCGAGTTCGGCACGATCACGACGGTATCAGTCGGCTGGCGGATGGTTGTCGTGCGCCAGGCGATATCCTGAACGTATCCCTCCTCGCCCGTGCTCAGCTTCACATACTCGCCAATCGTGATCTGGCGTGCGGCGAGCAGCAGCATGCCCGACACCAGGTCCGTGAGCGTCGCCTGAACCGCGAGTGAGACCGCCAAGCCAACGATGCCCAGTGTGGTCAGGTACGGCGTAATCGTGATACCGAAGATCGCCATCACCAGCATAAAGCCGATCGCCAGCACGGCGAAGCGCGTCAGGTTGGTGACGAGCGAGACGACCGGACGCGAGGTCGTGGCGGACGCGGCGAAGATCAGTCCGGTGATGACACCAGCGATCATAATCGTCAGGGAGACGACGAAGAGCGCGAGCAGCGCGTTGTGAATCCACTCATCGGCGGGATGCCCCGCCCATACCTTCGTGAGGTTGAGTGTATTGGTCGCGATGCCGACGCCAAGCAGGAAACCCCAGAAGGTGATGTGGCCGCGCAGCGCCCGCGCCACCAGGCTCTCGCGGTGATTCGCGTGGTGGGCGAGGTTCATGGCCCAGCGCGTGACCAGCCGCTCGGCCAGCCAGCCAAGCACGGTCAGCGCGGCGACAATCGCGACCGGCACGATCCATGCCATCAGCAGGTTCGCGGCCGTGATGGCGTTCAGGGTCGCCAGAATCTTCATCTGCTCCATGCGGTGTCACTGTCTCTCAATCGGCTCTGTCTCGGTTCCATGTCGTGTCGGATGACTGTGGCGCGTCAGCGCGGGTCAGCGTGGCCAGATAGCCCTCGACGTTGTGACGCATCTCGCTCAGGCTGTCGCCGCCGAACTTCTCCAGCCAGGCGTCTGTCAGCGCAATCGCCAGCATCGCTTCGCCCACCACACCAGCGGCGGGAACGACACACACATCGCTGCGCTCGTAGCGTGTCACATCCACCTGCTCGCCCGTACGCACGTCCACCGCAGGGAGCGGATGCGCCAGCGACGGGATGGGCTTGACGGCGACCCGCGCCACAATCGGCTCGCCATTGCTGACGCCACCCTCGACGCCGCCCGCGTGGTTCGTCAGGTGATACCAGCCGCGACCCTCCGGCGCTGGGTCGTAGCGCACGACATCGTGAACCTGCGAGCCGGGCAGCGTCGCCAGCCCGAATCCGCCGCCAATCTCGACGCCCTTCGCCGAGGGAATGCTCATCAGCGCCTGGCCAATGCGCGCGCTGAGTCGCCGATCCCACTGACTGTAGCTGCCCAGGCCAACGGGTACGCCCGTCGCCACCACCTCGAAGACGCCGCCACAGGTATCGCCGTTGCGCTTGCCCGCGAGGATGCGCTCGATCATGGCCTGGGTCAAATTCTCGTCGGCGCAATACATCTCCGACGCCTCCACGCGCGCCCAGAAGTCAGCGTCGGCGGAGCCAGGGTCGGGCGCCGCGCCAGCCGGATAGCCTACCTCCGCGACCGCGAGCACATGGCTGTGGATGGCGACGCCAAACTGCGCCAAAAGCTGTCGGCAAACCCCGCCCACGGCGACGCGGGCCGCCGTCTCGCGCGAGCTTGCCCGCTCGATGACCTCGCGCACATCGTCATGGCCATACTTCAGCGCGCCCGTCAGATCGGCGTGGCCTGGGCGCACACGCGTGACCGGTTCAGTCGGCTCCCCAACCGGCGCGGCGCTCATGCGCTCCTGCCAGTTGACCCAGTCGCGATTCTCGATACGCAGGGTAATCGGCGACCCCATCGTATGGCCGTGGCGTACGCCAGAAAGCACGTCGATCTGGTCGCGCTCGATCTTCATGCGACCTCCACGCCCATAGCCACCCTGGCGTCGCCGTAGCTGCTCGTTCACCGCGCCGACGTCGAACGGCATGCCTGCCGGAACGCCCTCGATGATCATCGTGAGGCAGGGACCATGCGACTCACCCGCCGTCAGAAAGCGAAACATGCGCGACCCCTCATCTTCCGGCTCCGCTCCCCGCGGGAGCAGGCCGATCATAGCGCTTGCCCTCATTGTATCGCGTCGCGCTCGCGCCAGCCGTCACGCGCGAAATGTGGGGGATAGCCCCGAGTAACGGGTAAGGGTCACAATTTCTCTCACAGATAGCGCTCGCAACCTCTCGATTGCGTCACAAACGCCTTCAGCCGGCTGTAGAGGGGCCAAAATCCCTTGCCGGCTCCCACGGCCATCTGGCAGACTCGATCTATCAGATGGTGATATGACGCGACAGGCGGCTAGTCGGTACGTGATGAGGTTAGACACATGATAGAGAATCGAAGCGGGCGCTTGTTGCTGAGCAGTGTGCAATTGATTGCCGCGTATGAATTCCTGGTGTCCGGGCTGGATAAAGTCATCTCTGGGCGCTTCCCCGCTGGGCTGGCGGCGACACTCATGGATGGGATGGGCGACAATCCCAACCAATGGTATATGCATTTCATTCATACCGTGATCGTGCCGCATGCGGCCGGGTGGGGCTATCTCATCGAATACGGCGAGCTGGCGGTGGGCGTCGCCCTGCTGCTTGGCGCTGCGCGCTGGCTGGCCTGGCCAACGGAAGCGCCGTACCCGCGCCCGCGTCTGGCTGCGACACTCACCGCCCTCACCATCGTCGCGGCGCTCCTCGGCGCGGTCATGACCTTCAATTTCCACCTCTGGATGGGCAAGTCTCCCATCGTGCTGGTGAGCCCCGCCAATCCATTCGATGAGGGCGTTGACCTCGATCTGACGCTGACGCTGACACTGCTGGCTGTGGCGCTGGTGAACGCGCTCGCGCTGCCCGCATTCGCCCGATTTGTCGCGGCGCAGCAGACGCGCGTATCACGTCTGCTGTGGCCGCGCCTGCCGCTAGGGACGACCTTCGCCGACCGCTAGCGGCGGCTACTAACGCCGGTTATCGGTGATGATCTGTGGCGTCA
>DASQSS010000442.1:0-17199 GCA_035642255.1 Ktedonobacterales bacterium
GGGCGTGGAGATGGTGATTCCCGGCGACAACGTCGAGATGGAAGTCGAGCTGATCACGACGGTGGCGCTCGAAGAGGGCAGCCGCTTCGCCATCCGTGAGGGTGGACGCACCGTCGGCGCGGGCGCCGTCACCAAGGTCGAGATCTAATGCAGCCTGGGGCCCCGTTCCCTTCCAGGGAGCGGGGCTTACCGTGTGTAGTGAACGTCGATTGAGCCTGTCTTGAGCGGAGCGCCTTCGTGGCGCAGGGCATGCGGACACATGGGTGGCTTGCGTGCTGTGATGAGCGCTCCGCTCGTTACTATCTGATGCGCCCGTTCCGCGGCTGGTGTCGCGCGGCTGCGTCTGGGTGAGCGAAAACGACACAACGCGACAAAGAGAGAGTGGGTATGGCGACCACAACCAAACAGCGTATCCGTATCCGGCTGCGGGCATATGACCACCGGATACTGGATCAGTCAGCGGCTCAGATCGTTGACACCGCCCAGAATACTGGCGCGCGTGTTTCCGGGCCAGTGCCGCTGCCGACAGAGATTGCGAAGTGGACCGTCCTGCGGTCACCCTTCATCGACAAGGATTCCCGCGAGCAGTTCGAGATCCGCACACACAAGCGGCTGATCGACATCGTGGACCCGAATCCCAAGACGGTTGACGCCCTCACGCGCCTGAACCTTCCGGCGGGTGTGGACATCGAGATCAAGCTGAACTACTAGGCGAAGAACGGGTTGCGCGGCGCCGCGCCCGTCCGCCACGGGGTGGACGAGGCGTTTTGCGCGCAACGAGCCGACAGTATGGGCGTCGGCACGAGGGGCCAGAGGCTCGGAGAGGCGTCACCCTTTCGCTCAGGGCAACCTGAGTGACGATGGGGATGAGCCGCGTGTCTGTGAGTGAGCGTCGCGAGACGCAAGAGCCTCACGGGTACGAGTTCTGTCAGGCGAGCTACCGCTCAACGAGGAGCGAGACGATCACCTGCCAGGGGAACGAGCGCCAGGCGCCTCGTGAATTGCGCGCCCAGGAGATTGAGGGCAATGTTAAGTGGATTGCTAGGCCGCAAAGTGGGCATGACCCAGGTCTTTGGGCCAAACGGGGCCGTCATTCCGGTCACGGTCATCGAGGCGGGACCCTGCGTCGTGACGCAGGTACGCACGATGGCGAAAGATGGATACGAGGCCGCGCAAATTGGTTTTGGCGACAAGAAGGTCGCCCGCGAGACACGACCGATGCTGGGGCATCTGGGTCACACGCTGCCAGCGACTGAGCGCCAGCGCCAGCAGCAGCAGCGTGAGGGCGCGAAGGCCCGGCAGGAGGCGCGCCGCAAGGCTGCCGAGAAGACCGAGTCCGCTGACAATGAGACGGCTGCCGACGAGGCCGAGTCCGCTGGAGCGACAGGCAAGGGCCGTCAGGGCTCACGCCGTCGCCGTGGCGCATCGGACGCAATGGGACCGTTCCAGCTGCTGCGCGAGGTCAAGGTCGTCGGTGGCGATCAGCCCGAGGTGGGCGAGGTCGTCAAAGTGGATATGTTCAGCGAGGGCGAGCAGGTCGATTTGATCGGTACCTCGAAGGGCAAGGGCTTCGCCGGTGTGATGAAGCGCCACGGCTTCCGTGGTGGCCCACGCACGCACGGCCAGTCTGACCGGGCGCGCCGCCCTGGCTCAATTGGTCCCGGCACCACCCCAGGTCGTGTCTACAAGGGCACGCGCATGGCTGGCCGCATGGGCAATGAGCGGGTGACGGTGAAGGCGCTGGAGATTGTACAGGCTGACCCGGAGCGCAATCTGCTCGTTATCAAGGGATCAGTGCCTGGGCCAAACGGCGGCATCGTGCTCATTCGCAAGAGCGCCGATCAGATGGCGCTTGCCGCTCGGAGCGCTGCAAACGCTGCGCAACAGCGGGCCTAGAGCGGGGTGAGGAGTACAGAAGATGCCATCCGCGAACGTCTATGATATGGAGGGCCAGATCCTCCGCGAAGCTGATCTGGATAGTTACGTCTTCGGCGCCCCGGTCAACACGGCGGTGCTGCATCAGGTCGTGACAGCGCAGTTCGTCAATCGCCGCCAGGGCACCGCGTCAACGAAGAATCGCTCAGCGGTGAGCGGCGGCAACAGCAAGCCTTATCGCCAGAAGGGCACCGGTCGCGCCCGCCAGGGTTCGACTCGCGCGCCGCACTGGCGGGGTGGTGGCAGTGTCTTCGGGCCGCGCCCGCACACCTATGATCGTCACATCCCGCGCCGCATGAAACGGCTGGCGATTCGCTCAGCGCTCTCAGACAAGGTCGCCAACGGGCGGCTGCTGCTGATAGATTCGCTGACGTTCGAGGCTCCGCGCACGAAGGACATGGAGGCGTTCGTCAACGCCTTGCCGATTGACCGCAACGTGCTGGTGCTGATGCCTGAGCGCAATGAGAATGTCATCCTCTCCTCGCGGAACATCCACCGCGTCAAGATGGGGCACGTCTCTTCGATCAACGTGATCGAGCTGCTGAAGTATGACGCGGTGCTGGCGCCAATCGCGACCGTCGAGCGAATCGTCGAGATGTTTGGCGCTGAGGCCGAAGACGCGCTCGTCGCCAAGCGGCATCCGCGCGCCGCTGCCCGCCGCAAGGGCCGTCGTGAGATGGAAGCCGCGCAGGCGAAGGCAAGAGGATAGACGACGATGGAAATCACAGACATCATCAAGCAGGGGCTCATCACCGAGAAGAGCGTGATGCAGCAGAACACGACGACCCCAACGGGCGTCGTCATCCCGCGCTATACATTCGCCGTCGCGCTCGAAGCCAACAAGCACGAGATTCGCATGGCGGTCGAGCAGATGTTTGGCGTGAAGGTCGTCCGGGTCAATACGATGCGGATGCCGGGCAAGGCGCAGACATTGCGAACGCGAAAGGGCATCTACCGGAAGGATGAGCGCCCGTGGAAGAAAGCGATTGTGACGCTGGCCGCTGGTCAGTCCATCGCTGAGTTGCAGGCGTAAGCCGCACTGGGGAGGACACGTATGCCCATTCGCAATTACAAGCCGACGTCCCCAGGGCGGCGCGGCATGTCGGTCTCCACATTCGAGGAGATCACGCGCTCGAAGCCTGAGCGTTCACTGCTGCGCAAGCAGGTGTCGAAGGCGGGGCGCAACAATCAGGGGCGCATCACGTCACGCCATCGCGGCGGCGGCGTGAAGCAGCGCTATCGCGTCATTGACTTCAAGCGCAACAAGTTCGGTGTTCCGGCGAAGGTCTTCTCAATCGAGTATGACCCGAACCGCTCAGCGCGCATCGCGTTGCTCCATTATGTGGACGGCGAGAAGCGCTACATCATCGCGCCAAATGGCCTGAAGGTCGGCGACCGCGTGATGAGCGGGACTGACGCTGAGATTCGCGTCGGCAATGCGCTGCCATTGCGCAACATCCCGACCGGCACAGTCATCCATAATATCGAGCTCTACATCGGCAAGGGCGCCCAGATCGTCCGCAGCGCGGGCGCCGCGGCGCAGCTGATGGCAAAAGAGGGTGACTACGCGCAGGTGCGCCTGCCCTCTGGCGAGCAGCGCCTGATCAACGTGAACTGCATGGCGACGATTGGCCAGGTGGGCAACCTCGATCACGAGAATGTCTCCATCGGTAAGGCTGGCCGCTCGCGCTACCTGGGTCGTCGCCCGCATGTGCGTGGCTCGGTGATGAACCCGGTGGACCACCCGCACGGCGGTGGTGAGGGCCGCGCGCCTATCGGCGGCCAGCCACAGACCCCCTGGGGCCAGCCGGCGATGGGCTACCGCACACGTCACAACAAGCGCACCGATAAGTTCATCGTCCGGCGGCGCAACGCTGGTAGGGGCCGCTAAGCGACCTGAGGAGAGTGAGAGCGTATGTCACGTTCGACAAAGAAAGGCCCCTACATCCATCCCTCCCTGCTCAAGAAGGTGCAGGCGATGGCGCGGGGCAACGACAAGCGAGTCATCAAGACCTGGTCGCGAGCATCCACGGTCATCCCGCAGATGGTCGGCCTGACGATCGGTGTGCATAACGGCAGGCAGCATGTGCCGGTCTATCTAACGGAAAACATGGTGGGTCACAAGCTCGGCGAGTTTGCCCCGACGCGGCGCTTCCACGGCCACGCGGGCGGCCGCAGCGAGCGAACCACCTCGGTGCGCTAGCGCGCGGGAAGGCAAAGGGAAACGATGCTAACACATGCCATCGCCAAGAATGTGGGCCATCCCGTCCGCAAAGTGCGCCGCGTGACCGACGCGATTCGCGGTCGCCGCGTGGGCGAGGCCCTGGCGATTCTGAAGTTCCTGCCGAATGCTCCAGCGCGCGACGTGTACAAGGTCGTGGCGTCGGCGGCAGCGAACGCCGAGAACAACTATACGATGGACCCAGATGAGCTCTGGGTTGTGAATGCGATCGCAGATGAGGGCTTCACCATCAAGCGCGTCCGAGCGCGCTCGCATGGCCGTTCCTCGCGCATTCTGCGGCGCAGCTCACACATTACGGTGTATGTCTCGGATGATCCAGCCGACATTCCGGCGGGTGCGCGTCGCGCTGCCCGGCGGCGGGCGTAGTCGGTCAGAGGAGGCGCTCGATTGGGGCATAAAGTAAATCCGACCGGCTTTCGCCTGGGTGTAATCGAAGGCTGGCAGTCGCGTTGGTACGCGCATCGTGACTACAAGGATCTGCTCGCGGAGGATCGCAAGATTCGCGGGCTGATCAACAAGCGTCTCGCTAACGCCGCCGTCTCGAAGATCGAGATCGAGCGGGTGGCGGGCAATATCTCCGTGACGATTCACACCGCCAAGCCGGGCATTGTCATCGGCCGCAGCGGTGAGAGCGTTGAGCGGCTGCGCCAGGAAGTGGAAAAGGGCGCTGGCGGCAAGAAGGTGCGCCTGAGCATCCACGAGATTCGCAACCCGGAGGTTGTCGCTATCCTTGTTGCCCGCAGCATTGCGGAGCAGCTGGAGAAGCGCGTCGCCTTCCGACGAGCGATGAAGCAGGCCGTTCAGAAGGCCATGCGCGGGAACGCCAAGGGCATCAAGATTGTCGCTGGCGGCCGCCTGGGTGGCGCTGAGATCGCGCGTGTCGAGAAAGAGGTCGAGGGAAGCGTGCCGCTGCAGACGCTGCGCGCGAACATCGACTACGGCCTGGCCGAGGCGCACACCACGACCGGTCTGATCGGCATCAAGGTGTGGATCTACCATGGCGACGTGCTGCCGGAGAAGGCGCGCCAGGCCGGACTGGGCGCCGCTCAGCCCGCGACCCAGGTGAGCCTGTCGGGCGAGCGCCGTGGTGGTGGTGACCGCGGTGGCTTCGGCGGTGAGCGCCGTGGCGGCCCCGGTGGTGATCGACGCGGCGGTGACCGAGGTGGCTTCGGCGGTGAGCGCCGAGGTGGCTTCGGCGGTGATCGACGCGGCGGCCCCGGCGGTGATCGTCGTGGTGGCGGCTTCGGCCCAGGCGGCGGCTCACGCGGGCCTCGCCCGACCGGTGGCGCGGGCGCCGCTGGCGGCACTGGCATTGCCAATGCCTCACGCCCGGCTCGCCCACCACGCGCGCCTCGCCCAGAAGCGGCGCCGCTGACGCCAGCCGCAGAGCCGTCCACGCCCGCTCAGCCAGAGTCATCCGCTCCGGCGCAGCAGCCGACGACAGAGACGCCGAACGAGTAATCGCGCAGAGGACGCGCGAAGGCGTCCGACGCTCGTAGTGTTTTCATGGGTCTTGGGTCGCTCCAGCCGCCTTGGGATGGGAGGCCTGGAGCGACAGCGGCCGATGAACTGGAGCAATAGCCATGTTACTGGCGCCAAATCGTACGAAATATCGCAAGCAGCATCGCGGACGCATGAAGGGAGCCGCGCACAGCGGCAATACCATCGCGTTCGGCGAGTTTGCCTTGCAGGCGCTTGAGCCGGTGTGGCTCGAAGCGCGGCAGATCGAGTCCGCTCGTATCGCCATCAACCGCTACATTCGGCGCGGTGGCAAAGTGTGGATTCGTGTCTTCCCAGACAAGCCGATCTCGGCCAAGCCGGCTGAGACACGCATGGGCTCCGGCAAGGGCGCGCCTGACCACTGGGTCGCCGTCGTCAAGCCGGGACGCATTCTGTTCGAGTTGGGTGGCGTGCGCGAAGATGTCGCCAAAGAGGCGATGCGGCTCGCATCGAACAAGCTGCCGATCAAGACCAAGTTCATCGTCCGACAGGAGGCCGAGGGTGTCGAAGCTGAGTGAGCGCCGCCGCGAGATTCACGGCTTGAGCGCGGCCCAGGCGCACCAGGAGCTTGCTGACATGCGACGCAAGCTCTTTGAGCTGCGGCTGCAGAAGGTGCGCGGTGAGGTCAAGGACAATCGGCAGTTTCCGAAGGTCAAAGCCGACATCGCGCGGCTGCTTCACCACCTGGGCGAGCTGCAGCATGCCCAGGAGATGGCGGCGACAGGCGAGTTGACCGACGAAACCGCCGGAGAGGAGTAACTGATGAGCGCTGCAAAATCAGCCGGCGGCACGACGAGCGCGACCCCATCCGAGGCCGCGAAGAATCCGCGTCGGCAGCAGAAGACCGGGCGTGTCGTGAGCAACAAGATGGACAAGACCATTGTGGTCGCCGTCGAGTCGCTCAAGCGGCATCGCCTCTACAAGCGAACATACAAGTCCACCACGAAGTTTAAGGCGCACGACGAGCACAATGACGCGCTCATGGGCGATATGGTGCGAATCGAAGAGACGCGCCCGATCAGCAAAGACAAGCGCTGGCGCCTGGTAGAGATCGTGCAGCGCGCGGTGCAGGCTCCATCGGTCGCGCAAGTGGTGTCGCAGCTCGACCCGGGGTCGGAGGGCCGCTAAGATGATTCAGGTGCAGACCCGGCTCAAGGTAGCCGACAACACCGGCGCGAAAGAGATCATGTGCATCCGCGTGATGGGCGGCTCGAATCGCCGCTACGCGAGCGTGGGCGACATCATCAAGGCGTCGGTGAAGCAGGCGACACCAAACGGCACGGTCAAGAAGGGCGAAGTGGTCACGGCGGTAGTCGTGCGCGTCGCCAAGGAATATGGTCGCGCGGACGGCAGCCACATCCGCTTCGATGACAACGCCGCCGTCATCATCTCCGGGGGCAACAACCCTCGTGGGACGCGCATCTTTGGGCCGGTCGCGCGCGAGTTGCGTGATCGCGCCTTCATGAAGATCATCTCGCTCGCGCCGGAAGTGCTCTAGCGCTGAGGCGTTCAGGTGAGCGGACGATCTGCGGGGCGGTTGAGCGCATCTCCGCCCGCAGACGGATGAGACGATCAAACGAAGGCCAAAGGGCAAGGGAACGAGGGACATATCGCAATGGCGACTGCAAAAGAGAAAGAGCGCAAGCCCCTGCACCTGGCCAAGCTACACGTGCATAAGGGAGACACCGTTCTCGTGCTGGCGGGTAAAGACCGCGGCAAGCGTGGGAAGGTGCTGTCGACGATGCCTCGCGAGAGCAAGGTGATTGTCGAGGGCATCAATATGGTCAAGAAGCATGTGCGGGCTGGCGCCGGTGTGGCGGCGGGCATCATCGACAAGACGATGCCGCTGCATGTATCAAATGTGATGGTGATCTGCACAGAGTGCGGCGAGCCAACGCGCATCGCGCATGATCGCGTGCCGATGGGAGCCGACCAGAAGATGCGGACGCGCCGGGTGTGCAAGCGCTGCGGCAAGCCGATTGAAGAGCACACGAGGGATTAAGCCGTGGCCACGACAACTACATCCGGCCTGAAGGGCCGCTACCTCAATGAGGTTGCGCCGGCGCTGCGGAAGGAATTCGGATACTCGAACCCGATGCAGGTCCCCTCGGTGCACAAAGTCGTCATCAATATCGGCCTGGGCGAAGCGACGCAGAACCCCAAGGCCATCGAGAATGCCCGCCGCGATCTCGCGGATATCACTGGCCAGCAGCCCGTTGTGACCCGCGCCAAGCGCTCGGTGGCAGCGTTCAAGCTCCGTGAGGGCATGCCGATTGGCGTGATGGTGACGCTGCGTGGCCAGCGCATGTACGACTTCCTGGAGAAGCTGATAACGCTGGCGCTGCCGCGGCTGCGCGACTTCCAGGGGGTGCCGACAGACGCTTTTGACGGGCGCGGCAACTACACGCTCGGCATGAAAGAGCAGCTGGCCTTCCCTGAGATTGATTACGACAAGATCGACAAAGTGCGTGGCATGGAAATCACCATCGTGACGACCGCCCGCACCGACGAAGAGGGCCGCCGCCTGCTTGCCCAGATGGGCATGCCATTCAGCAAGAAGTAGGGCCAGCGCGACCAGAGCGCCAGGCCAAACGCCTGACTGAAGGCAACCGGCGAGAGCGATGGCTCGCGGGCGTGGCTCGAAACCGAGCGCGCCCGGCGAACCCACGGTATCCATGACAAGCGCACGACATGCGCACTGTAACTGAAGCGACCGCATACAGCGGGACAAAGAGCCCGGAAACCGGCATGGCGCCGGCCGCGCCACATGCGCCGAAGCCCGGTCTCTCGCCCTGGAGGGGGCAACGATGGCAAAAACCTCAATGATCGTCAAGTCCCAGCGCAAGCCCAAGCATTCGACCCAGCGGCACAATCGGTGCAGCATTTGTGGTCGCCCGCGCGGGTATATCCGCAAGTTCGGCCTCTGCCGCATCTGCTTCCGTGAGCGTGCGCTCCGGGGCGAGCTTCCCGGCGTGACGAAGTCGAGCTGGTAGGACTGGCAGGAGAACACGCGGCATGAACATGACCGATCCCATCGCGGATATGCTGACTCGCGTCCGCAACGCGATCATGGCGCGCCATACGCGCGTCTCGATCCCGTCCTCGAATATGAAGATCGCCATTGCGCAGATCCTCAAAGAGGAAGGGTATGTCAAGGATTTCACGGTCGATCACCGACCGGAGAACCCATACGGCCCACAGGGCGCGATCATCGTGACACTGCGCTATGTGGACAAGCGACCTGTGCTGACGCAGCTCAAGCGTGTCAGCAAGCCCGGTCTGCGCGTCTACACACGGCGCGACTCGATCCCGCGTGTGCGCGGCGGTCTGGGCACGGCGATCATCTCGACACCGCAGGGTGTGATGTCAGGCCGCAAGGCGTACCAGCTCGGGCTGGGCGGCGAAGTGGTCTGCTACGTTTGGTAGGGAGGACGACACATGTCTCGTATCGGTCGGGCTCCGATTCCAGTCCCATCCGGTGTGAAGGTCGAGCTGGGCGCTGACAATACCGTGACCGTCACCGGACCAAAGGGCAAGCTCACACATACATTCCCTGAGGGAATGGTCATCGCGCAGGACGGCGACACGCTGACCGTCTCGCGGCCAGATGACAGCAAGACGAACAAGTCGCTGCACGGCCTCTCACGCACGCTGCTCAACAATATGGCGCAGGGCGTGAGCACGGGCTTTAGCAAATCGCTTGAGATCAACGGTGTTGGGTATCGCGTGGCGAAAGTCGGCGACCGCCTGGTGTTCTCCGTCGGCTATTCGCATCCCGTGATGGTGAATCCGCCCGCCGGCATCTCATTCACCATCGAAGGGCCGACCAGGCTCACGGTGATTGGCATTGACAAGCAGCTCGTCGGACAGGTCGCGGCGAACATTCGAGCAATCCGCAAGCCTGAACCCTATAAGGGCAAGGGCATCAAATACGCCAACGAGGTCATCCGGCGCAAGGCTGGCAAGGCCGGCAAGGTCGGCGGGAAGAAGAAGTAGCGCATGATTAAGAAGCAGTATGCGAATCAGGCGCGCCTACGCCGCCATCTGCGCGTGCGCAAGCGCCTCGCTGGCACAAGTGAGCGCCCGCGCCTGTGTGTCTTTCGCAGTGGGAATCAGATCTACGCGCAGATCGTAGATGACGCGCAGGGGCGCACGCTGGCGGCGGCATCCTCGCGCGACGCGGATCTAGCCAAGGTCAACGCTACCCTGGCGGCTCCCGCTGAGGGCGCCGAGGGTGAAGACGCGACCCCTGAGGCCTTCCGGGGTCTTGAGGCGAACCGTCGTGTGCAACTCGCCTACAAGGTCGGGCAGTTGGTCGCCGAGCGCGCAAAGGCCGCTGGCCTGAAGCGTGTCGTGTTTGACCGTGGCGGCTACATCTATCATGGGCGCGTAGCTGCCCTGGCCGCTGGAGCCCGCGAGGGCGGACTCGACTTCTAGGCGCGAGGAGATCGGAAGATTCATGCCGAAGATTGATGCAACGCGGCTCGACCTGCAAGAAACGGTCGTCCAGGTCGCTCGCGTCTCGAAAGTAGTCAAGGGCGGGCGCCGGTTCAGCTTCCGCGCGCTCGTCGTGGTTGGCGACCGCGCTGGCCATGTTGGTGTAGGCATCGGGAAAGCCACTGAGGTTCCCGAGGCGATTCGTAAGGGTGTCGAAGACGCCAAGAAGCGACTCATCGAAGCGCCGCTCCTCGGGACCACGATCCCCTTCGAGTCGCGCGGGCGCTTCTCCGCCTCTGAGGTGCTGCTGCGCCCCGCCGCTCCCGGCACGGGCGTTATCGCCGGTGGCGCGGTGCGCGCGGTAGTCGAAGCAGTGGGCATCCGCGACATTCTCTCGAAGTCGCTGGGTAGCTCGAACTCACTCAACACCGTCATGGCGACGATCGAAAGCCTGCGCGGCCTGCGGTCCTACGAGGCCGAGGCGGCGCGACGCGGTCGCAGTGTGCGCGAGCTGGTTGGCCCACGCCGCGCGGCGCAGGTCGCCGAGGCTGCGGCAGCCGCCGCGACGCTGGCGCCTATCGCCCGCGAGGAGCGCGAAGAGCGCGGCGACCGCCGTGGTGGTGATCGTGGCCGACGCGGCGGCGATCGCAACGACCGTGGCGGCCCAGGCGGACCTGGCGGACCTGGCGGACCTGGCGGCCCAGGGCGCAATTCGCGTCGCCCTGGCGGCCCACGCCGGTAAACTGATGACGCGAGTGAAGCGCGCTGCGGCGGTGTATGTCGTCGCAGCGTGTCTGGAGCGGTGACAATGGCGAAGATACGCATTACCTATACAAAGAGCGTCATCGGCTATAACGCGAAGCAAAAGGCGACAGTCGAGGCGCTGGGTCTGCGCCACCTCCATCAGTCGGTGGTGCGCGAGGACTCTCCGGTCATCCTGGGGATGGTCAACAAAGTGTCGCATCTGGTGCGCGTTGAACCCGTGGAGGAGGCGGCTCAATGAAACTCTCAGAACTGAGCGCTCCATACGGCGCGCGACATACGCACAAGCGCCTGGGCCGTGGCCACGGCTCGGGGCGCATGAAGACGTCTGGCCGCGGCCAGAAGGGGCAGAAGGCGCGCACGGGGCACGGCAGCATCCCTGCCTACTTCGAAGGCGGCCAGAACCGCTTCTCGCAGCGCATGCCTTACCTGGGCGGCTTCAAGAATCCGTTCAAGAAAGTCTATACCATCGTCAATCTCAGCGACCTCGCCATGTTCGAGGCCAATGAGGAAGTCACCGCCGCGACGCTGGTTACCAAGGGCTTCATTCGCCCAGGTGATCAGGAGCAGATGGTGAAGGTGCTTGGCAATGGCAAGGTAGATCACGCGCTCAAGGTCACGGCGCACAAAGTCTCTGAGTCCGCCCGCAAGGCGATCGAAGCGGCTGGTGGAACGGTCACCCTGATCGAGCTGCCAGAGCGCAAGAAGACCAAGCGTTCGGGCAGGCCGTCAGAGTACGCCACGTCGAAGTAGCTCGACGCGGTCAATCTGATGAGCTGACACCTGCCTACGATGCGTATCGAGGCGAATGGGGCGAGAGTCCTGTTACGCTCGCATCGTGGGCAGGGTTATTGTATATTGAGCGCGTATATTGGACGGGGTAGATATACCCCCAATTGAGCGCAGCCCGGCTCCCTGTCGGCTGGCTCTCATTCATCCTGGCGACGGCCCTGGCGAACTACTCCCCCTGGCGTCTGCTGGCGTGTACTGGAGGCGAGCATGTGGAACCGGCTCCGCAGCATGTGGACAGTGCCGGATCTGCGCAACAAGATCCTGTTTACACTGGCTATGCTGCTGGTGTTCCGCGTCATGGCCTATGTGCCTGTGCCGGGCATTGATCCCAAAAGCCTGAGCAGCATCATCAACAAGAGCAGCAACCTGCAGCAATTCTACGGCCTGCTCGACGCCTTCTCTGGCGGCTCGTTCAAGAACTTCTCAGTCGTGGCGCTGGGTGTATATCCCTACATCACCGCCAGCATTGTCGTTCAGCTGCTCCAGGGCATCATCCCACGCCTCGGTGAGCTGAGCCGTGAGGGCGAGGCCGGACAGAATCGGCTGTCGCAGATCACGCGCTACATCACCGTGCCGCTCGCGCTGCTGCAGGCGTTCAGCCAGATGGCGATTCTGGTGAACCTGGGCGCGGTGTCTAAGTCGCAGTTCAACCTCTTCAGCGGCGCGACGCTGGTCCCCACGCTCGCGACAATGGCCACACTGACCGCTGGCACGATGTTCCTCGTCTGGATCGGTGAGCTCATCACTGAGAACGGCGTGGGCAACGGCATCTCGCTGATCATCTTCGCCAACATTGTCGCTGCTCTGCCGCAGACGATTGGCTCAGCGCTGGTGAGCAGCAGCGGCACGGGCGCTGGGATTGACAACGGCGGTCTGCTGACGATCGGCTTCACGATCGCGCTAGCCCTGGCGATGATCTACGTGATGGTCGTGGTCTACATGGCTCAGCGGCGCGTAAGCGTGCGCTACCCGACAAAGCGCCGCTTCTTCTCGGACTTCCGCCAGAGCGAGGACACGACCTACATTCCCTTGCAGGTCAACAGCGCGGGCATGATCCCGCTGATCTTCGCCAGCTCGATCTTGCTGCTCCCTGTCGTCATCGCCAACTTCGTAGCGTATAGCTCGAACAAGGCTGTGGCGAACTTCTTCAGCAATGTGCGCATCTGGCTGGATAGCTCGAACTGGTATTACTGGGTCATCTACGGCTTGCTGGTGTTCGCCTTCACCTACTTCTACGCCATCGTCATCTGGCAGCAGCAGAACACGGCGGAGAATTTGCAGAAGCAGGGCGCCTTCATTCCAGGCATCCGGCCAGGACCGAGCACAGAGGATCATCTCTATAACATCCTGAGGCGTATTACGCTGGGTGGCGCGATCTTCCTGGGCATCGTGGCCGTGGCTCCGGCGCTGCTGAGCAGCAATCCCAGCAGCCAGGTGATTCAGGCGGCGTCACTGCTGATCGTGGTTGGCGTCGTACTCGATACGGTGAAGCAGATCGAGGCGCAGATGGTCATGCGCAACTACTCCGGCTTCCTGAGCTAGACGCTCGTCGCTGGCTTGCGAGCGGATCGGCCAATGCCGATCCGCTCGCAAGCCACGCGCTCTCGTGGACCCCTCCCCTGTACCTTGCCGCTTGCGCGCCGCGCGAGCCGGCGAGCCAGGCGGCGGGGTCCGCATTTTCGTGTCTCGGCGCATGGTGATTTGGCGTATCATTTATGGTGCCGTGGTGGCGCTGCGCCTGTTCGCGTCGCCACGACCGACGGACGACTCGCCGGAGATAGCATCGTTCCTATCGTTACCATCATCAACCGTCCTGGCGGCCAATGGTGGCCGCGGTGAGCCTCCGCCACAGTGGCGTGGTGGACTGGGTGTCCGGGCTTTGTTTTGGCGCCGGACGCGCAATGAGGAGAACGGCGTGAATATCATCATGATCGGCGCTCAGGGGAGCGGCAAAGGCACACAGTCTGAAATGCTGGAGCGGCGACTCGGTCTCAAGCCCTGCGCCAGTGGCGATCTGCTGCGCGACCACATCACGCGCGAGACGACGCTCGGCGTGGCCGCGAAGCCCTATGTCGAGCGTGGCGATCTCGTGCCGGATGAGCTGGTCGTCCAGATGATTCTGGATTTCATTCGCTCACAGGGTTCGCAAGGCATCGTGCTCGACGGCTTCCCCCGCACGACCACGCAGGCCGAGAAGCTCGACGCCGACCTTGCGCAGATGGGCCAGGCGATCGACCGCGTTATCTATCTGGAGGCGCCACGCGAGATGCTGCTTGACCGCCTGAGCGGACGCTACATCTGTCGCGCGCACGGCCACGTCTGGAATATCAAGACGAAGCCACCAAAGCGCGCCGGGATATGCGATATTGATGGGAGCGAACTCTATCAGCGCTCCGATGACACGCCTGAGAAGATTGCGCACCGGCTTGACATATTCTTCAACGAGACAATCAAACTGCTCGACTACTATGGCGGGCAGGGCAAACTGGCGCGCGTTGATGGCGCGCAGCCGATTGATGAAGTGACACGCGCGGTGCTGACGGCAGTGCGCGGCGAGTCATAATACGCATACGAGACATAGCCAGGCTCTCCGTCGGTCAGAGCGCGGGAGCCATGAGACAAAGGAAGCAGCGCGACCCCCGGCGTCGCGCCTGGCCTGAGGAAGGCTGGGCGCGATTACGCGCGATCTGGGGCGCGGGAAGGCAAGCATGACAATCCACTATCGCAGCAAAACGGAGATCGAGAGCATCCGGCGGGCAGGCCAGGTGGTCATGGAGATTCTGGAGGTTTTGCGCGCGGCGGCCAAGCCGGGCGTGACAACCGGCGAACTCGATGCCCTGGCCGTGCGAGAGCTGGCTCGCCGCAATGCGACCTCCAACTTCAAGGGCTATTCCCCGGCGAAGGGCACACCGCCCTTCACGGGCGTCATCTGCGCCTCTGTCAATGAGGAAGTGGTGCATGGCGTGCCGGGGAAGCGTGCGCTGAAAGAGGGTGATCTCATCGCCCTTGATTTCGGCGCGATTGTGGATGGCTGGCATGGCGACTCCGCGATCACCGTGCCCGTCGGGCAAGTCTCGCCCGAAGCGCAACGCCTGCTCAAGGTGACGCAGGACGCGCTATGGAAGGGCATCGCCGCCGCCCGAGCGGGCAGTCGCATCTTCGACATCACGCGCGCTGTGCAGTCCTATGTTGAGGGCGAGGGATTCTCGCTGGTGGAACACTACGGTGGCCACGGCATCGGGCGCGAGCTGCACGAAGATCCCTTCATCCCCAACGCGATGGAACAGGGCATCCCGAATCCGCTGCTGCGGCCGGGGATGGTCGTCTGTATCGAGCCAATGGTCAGCACAGGAACTCCACGCACACGCACCCTTGGCGACAAATGGACCGTCTCGACGGCTGACGGCAGCCTCTCCGCGCACTTCGAGCACACCATCGCCATCACCTCTGGCGAGCCGCTCGTGCTGACGAGTCTGGTTGGCGCGGGCGCGAGTCGTTAACGGGCGCGGGTGAGCGATTGTGGGGTGAATGCGCTGGGTTTTCGTGGCGGTTGGCGCAGACGGGGCATGCGTTCAGCATGCGTCGCCACTGCGGAAAGTCAGACGAGGTCAGACGAGGTCAGACGACTGGCTGAGTGACCGTTGAATTATGGTCGCCGCTGCCTCGCGCGGCGAAATGGATGGATGTTGTCCCGGAGGAGGCCGTAACGTCACGGCTCGTATGACTGCGCCTCAGCGCGAGAGGAGTCGCCCCGTGGAACTGTCCCTCACCCCGCTCGATTTCCTGAAGCGAGCGCGCCTGATCTTCCCTGACCGCGAGGCAGTCGTAGATGGTGATCTGCGGCTGACATACGCCCAATTCGCGGAGCGCTGCGACCGCTGGTCGGCGGCGTTGCAGCAGCGGCTAGGCGTCAAGGGCGGAGATCGCATCGCCTATATCGCGCCCAACACCCATGCCCAGCTCGAAAGCTTCTACGCGATTCCTCAGCTCGCGGCCACACTAGTGCCAGTCAATTATCGCCTCACGGCCGATGACTTCGCCTACATCATCAATCACTCCGGCTCCACGGTTGTCTGCGTCCATAGCGACCAGCTCGATGCGGTAGACAGCATTCGCGAGCAGATTCCGAACGTGCGGCATTTCGTGGCGCTCGAGGGCGCGCGTGATGGCTGGCTCGACTACGAGGAGCTGCTGGCGAACGCTCCTACGACCTTCACCCATCCAGACGTGCCGGAGAGCGGGCTGCTGACCATCAACTACACCAGCGGCACGACCTCGCGCCCCAAGGGCGTGATGATTACGCACCGCAACGCCTACATGAACACTGTCGGCACGCTGATCCACGCGCACATGTCGCCCGCCGATGTGTATCTCTGGACGCTGCCAATGTTCCATGCCAACGGCTGGACCTTCGTGTGGACGGTCACGGCGGCGGGCGCGAAGCATATCTGTCTGCGCAAGATCGATCCGAATACCATCTTCGATCTCATCAATCAAGAGGGCGTGACGATGCTCTGCGCAGCGCCGACGGTGCTCATCAGCATCGCGGGCGCGCCAGAGGAGGCGCGAGCGAAGGCGCGGCCCGGCGTGCGCGTGCTGACAGCGGGCGCGCCACCAGCGGCGGCCACGATCGAGCGCGTCGAGGGCGAGTTTGGCTGGGAGATCACCCAGGTCTACGGGCTGACCGAGACGGCGCCTTTCATCACCGTCTGCGAGCCGCTGCCAGAGCACGCCAGCCTCTCGATCCGCGAGCGCGCCATCATCAAGGCGCGGCAAGGTGTGCCACTTGCCACCTCTGGCGAGATTCTGGTAGTGGATGAGGAGATGCGCGAGGTGCCGCACGATGGCGAGACGCTCGGTGAGATCGTCGCGCGGGGCAACGTCATCATGCGCGGCTACTACAATGATCCCGAGGCGACGGCGGCCGCGTTCCGAGGCGGCTGGTTCCACACCGGTGATGCGGCGGTCGTCCACCCCGATGGCTACATCGAGATCCGCGACCGCATCAAAGATGTCATCATCAGCGGTGGTGAGAACATCTCGTCGATCGAAGTCGAAGGAGCGCTGTTGCGGCATCCCGCTGTGCAAGAGGTGGCGGTCGTCGGCATGGCGGATGAGCGCTGGGGCGAGGCGCCGCACGCGTTTGTCGTCCTGAAGCCCGACGCCAGTGTCTCAGCTGAGGAGCTGAACCAGCACGCGCGCGACCATCTGGCGCATTTCAAGGCGCCGAAGGAATATCACTTCGTCACGGAGCTGCCCAAGACGGCGACGGGCAAGATCCAGAAGTTCGTGTTGCGCGGCGGACGCGCGGGCATCGCGACGCAGTGATGTGAGCGCTGGCGGCGCACTGATGTCACTGATACATGCGGATGAACGCGCATGGGTAAATCGGCAGGGCGATGTCAAAGTCGTAGGGGCTGAGGAGGAACGCAGCCCAGCAGGGTAAAGGCGCGTGAGACCGAGGCGCCGACATGGCGAAAGGCAGCGGCCATGTTGGTCCAGCCCGCCAGACGGAAGAGCGCCAGCGCGCC
>DASQSS010000443.1:0-2762 GCA_035642255.1 Ktedonobacterales bacterium
ATCAGGGAAGCCCAGACATAGACTCCATGCGGCATGGAACAGGCGGCGTGGATGGCAAGGAGTGTTTTCATGCCACCAACCAGAGGCCCTGGCCTCTCCGATATCTCATCGACGAACGAACAGTCAGGAAATCGCTCTGACGCGCCTCCTAATAGCGCAGGCCAATATGACGCGCCTCCGCAGGTCGAGACGCCGCAGGTCGAGACGCCGCAGGTCGAGACGTCAAACAACGCGGCGCCAGCGTCGCGCACGCATAGCGTCACCGCAACAGCGAGTGTCGCCCTCCAGCCTGGCGAAGCGCTCACCTTTGGCAGCGGCGCCGAGAGCGACGTCATCCTTGACGACCCGCAGGTCGCCGCGCGGCAGGCGCGCCTCGCGCGCAGCGCGGACGGCGACTACATGCTGGAGAATCTCGATCAGGCGCACCCCATCTTCGTGAATGGGCTGGAGGTGCGCGAGACGCGCCTCGCGCCGGGGGCTGAAGTTGGCCTTGGCCAGCGCAGCTACACGTTCACTGGCTCCCGCTTCATCCCCTATGACGATCTCAGCTCCATCCAGATTGACGCGCTCCACCTGCGCGAAACGGTCGGGTCGGGCCTCTTTGGGCGGCGCCAGAAGATCTTGCTCGATGACATTTCATTGAGCGTCCCGCCGGGCGCGTTCGTCGCAATCGTCGGAAGCTCCGGCGCGGGCAAGACCACGCTGCTCAACGCGCTCAACGGTCTCCGTCCTCCGCAGGAAGGCGCCGTGCTCTACAATGGACGCGATCTCTATCAGGAGCTTGCCGTCTTCAGCCAGGCGCAGGGCTACGTGCCTCAGGATGACATCATCCACAAGCATCTGACCGTCGAGCGCGCGCTCGCCTACGCCGCGCGGCTGCGGCTACCGGGACGCCCGAGCCACCGCCAGATCACCGAGCGCATCGAGGAAACGCTGGAAGACATTGACATGACCGCGCAGCGCCATCAGGTGATCGCGCGGTTGAGTGGTGGCCAGCGCAAGCGTATCAGCATCGGAGTGGAGCTGCTTGCGCGCCCCGGCGTGTTCTTCCTCGACGAGCCAACCTCTGGCCTCGACCCTGCCCTCGATCGCCACATCATGCAGCTGCTGCGCAGGCTCGCGGATCGCGGCCAGACGATCGTGCTGACGACCCATACGATGTCGCACATTGACCTGTGCGACTTCGTCTGTTTCCTCGCGCCCGGTGGGCGGCTGGCCTACTTCGGCGCGCCGGAGCAGATGCAGCGCCACTTCCAGATGGCTGACTACGCCGACATTTACGCCGCGATTCACGCTGACCCCGACCGGTGGGTCGCGTTCTTCCGCCAGTCGCCAGACTATCTGCGCTACGTCGATGGTCCGCGCCTGCAATCGGAGAACAAGTCACGGCCGCGCTCGGAGAACACCAGCGCACCCGCGCAGGCGCCCACTCACCGCGTCGGCATGCTACGCCAGCTGGCGCTCCTGACTGCGCGCTATCTGGAGATCTTTCTGCGCGACCGCATGAACCTGCTGATTCTGCTGGCGCAGGCGCCCGTCATCGCGCTGCTCGTGGCGCTGCTCACCCACCAGAATGTCATTCATCACCTGACGAGCGACCCCGGACTGCGGCCATCGCAAGACATCTACGCGCAGCGCTCGCTCTTCATCATGGTCTGCTCCGCCGCCTGGTTTGGCATCATCAACGCGGCGCGCGAGATCGTGAAGGAGCGACCTATCTACCGGCGTGAGCGGGCCATCTATCTCGCGATTCTGCCCTATGCGCTCTCCAAGGCGATCGTGCTCGGCGCACTGGCGCTGGCGCAGAGCGTCATTCTGCTGCTGATCGTCGGCGCGCGGGCAGGCTTCCCGACACATGGATTGCTGCTGGCTGGGCAGCGTGGCGCGTTCATCGAGATGTGGGCGACGCTGTGGCTGGTGACATTGGCCGGCATCGCGCTGGGGCTGATGATCTCGGCGCTCGCGCCCAACGCCGACCGCGCGGTCAGCCTGGTGCCGCTGCTGCTGGTGCCGCAGATCATCTTCGCCAACGTGATCTTCTCGCTGTCGGGGTCTTCATCGGTCATCAGCTGGTTCGCGCCCTCACGCTGGGGCATGCAGGCGCTCGGCAGCATCGCACAGCTCCGCGACCGCTTTTCCGGCCAGCAGCACGCCTTCTATACCAGCTCAGCGTCGCACCTGCTCGGCTACTGGCTCGCGCTGGGCGCCCTGGTCGCGCTCTACTTCGGGCTGACGCTGCTCGCGCTGCGGCGCAGTGATGGACCCCAGAAGCGCTAGCGGGTGGAGCGCCGGGCAGGGGGGCGCTTGCCACCCTTGCTTTCGTCACTGCGCTCGTTCTGCCGCTCGCGGAACTCCATCCGGATGGCCGTGCCATCGAAGCCGAAGGCTTGACGGAGCTGGTTCTCCAGATAGCGCTGGTACGAGAAGTGCAGCAGCGCAGGATCGTTGACGAAGAAGATGAAGGTGGGCGGGCTGACCTCCGCCTGCGTGACGTAGAAAAGCCGCATGGCGCGCCCCTGCACCACGGGCGGGTGATGCCGCTGCGCCGCCTGGCGAATGACATCGTTGAGCTGCGAAGTCTGCACACGCTGCTGGCGCGTCTCCCAGATCTTGAGCGCCTGATCGAGAATCTGGTTGACGTGGTAGCGATTCTTGGCGGCGGCGAAGATGATCGGCGCGTATGGGGCGAACTTGAAGCGCTCGCGCACGATCTCGCGGTACTTTTCCGCGTCGGTTGGGTCTTCATCCAGCGCGGTCGGGTT
>DASQSS010000444.1:0-5395 GCA_035642255.1 Ktedonobacterales bacterium
CGAGGAGTTCAAGGGTACCGGCAACATGGAGCTGCACCTCTCACGCGAGCTGTCGCAGCGCCGTCTCTTCCCCGCTGTGGATGCCGTGAAGTCTGGCACCCGGCGCGAGGAGCTGCTGCTGACGCCCGAAGAGCTGCGCGGGGCCACCACGTTGCGCCGTTTGCTGGCCGACAAGCCGACACAGGCCGCGACGCAATGGCTGCTCGACGCGATGGAGCGGACACCATCCAACGCGACCCTGCTCAACGCCATCGAGCAACAGACAGGCGTGCGCACCCGCTAAGCGCTCATTCACCGTGACGTGGTAATGTATAGACCGCTGAAGCCCCTTTTCCGTTGAGACGGCGAGGGGGCTTCTCATACTCCATGCGGCTGTGGGGTGTTGGCGCCTGACCAGAGGCGACCTCACCCCTGGTTCCTCTCGCATTGGAGGGGGGCCAGAGCGAAGGTCACGTCGAACGCCAACGATCGAAACGATGTGGTATCAGACGCCGCTGGCGAGCGTCTGCTGTACCGTTCGGTATCGCGCTTCGACCTGATCGAGCGCGGTCGTCAACTCGAGCTGCGTGGCGGTCTGGCGATGAATCATCGCCGCCGCCGCAGTCAGCGTGTCCCGTTCAGCCGTCGTGCGCGCATGAGGCGCCAGAGACGCTATGGAGGAGAGCATCCGCAGCGTCACGATGAGATGGCTGCAGCCGTACTCAGTGAAGCGCTCAAAGACCCGCCGCGCCATGTCAGTAAACGTCGCTTCTTGCGCCGCGAGATAGAGGGCGCCATCCTCGCCATAGTGATTCAGGGGGCGCAGCGGATGCTCGGCAAGCCGGAGCAGCGCAGAGGTCAGGCGGTCCAGGCAGGCCACTGCGGTGAACGGATCATTGAGGCTCGGCGAGAGTGCGCGCACCCCGATTTCAACCAGCTGATGGAACAGGAATCCCACGTCCTGTTCAATGGTCGGCGACCACCCAAATACGAATGCGCTCCGTACAACCGCCTCCAACTCGTCCTTTTGCGCTGCCGTAGGGTCGAGCGACCACACCGTCACCAGTGGCTCATCGACCATCGCATATTCGCCGGTCAGGCGATCTATGCGCACGATGCTCTGGTGACCGCGCGCACTGCGGAACAATGATTCCATATCAATCGCTTGCACGTAGCCGTCCGTCGTTCCCAGAATGGGAATCCCGGCGTCAATTGCGATGCCCAGCCTGACGAGTTGTTCGTCCAGGGATGGGTGGTCGCCAGACATGGACGCCTGGTCATCGTCCGCCGATTGCCGCGCAAGCTCCTTCTCGATCTGATGACTGATCTTGGCGACAACGTTCGATACCTGAATGGACTGGGCGACATGGTGGATGAAATAGACCAGGAGCGCAACACTGAGCAGCGCGAGGATTATGCCAAGCGTGACCGAGATATAGGGAACGTAGTCGGTCCCGTCAGTCCCGCTGCGAATCGTGCGGAGCACCAGCAATGTGTAGAGAAACGTCGCGAGGAGCGTCCCCAGCACGATCTGGTTGCCGGCATCCCGCATGAAGCTGCGGAGCAGGCGTTGGCCAAACTGGGCTGAGGTCAGCTGGAGGCCAACGATGGTGATGGAAAACGTGACTCCCGTTACTGTCATGATCGAGCTAGCGATGGTTGTCAGAATCGAGCGCGCACCACTCGCCCCGCCGGAATAGATGCCGCCGATGGTCCGCACCGTCTGGGCGGAAAGCGCACGGTCAAAAGGGTCCAGCGCAAAGGCGAGCACTATCGAGAAGATGATCAAGATCGAGGGTATAAACCAGTAACTTGCGCGCACTGATTGCCAGATGTCCCGTACACGCGCGTTCATAGCGTATCAGCCAACTTTCCCACCGCCCAACGCTGCGGAGCCTGTTTAGAGTTGTTCGGAGCTTCACTTGTCCGATCGAGGCGCCACACGCGCCCAGCGCCCGAGACACCGCTGGCTCCTAGAGGGCAGCGCGCCTGAAGCCTGCGCTATCTCTGTACCATTTTTGGCGCCAGCGGGTCCCGCCCACGAAACGTAGCGCGGATGTCGAAGTGAGCTCAAACGCGCATATCAGCTTGCCGATAGCTCAAGACCTGGCGTATCCATAGTGATGTAGCGGTAGGAGAGAGGAGAGCGGCCCATGAGTCACACGGACCGCCTGCTGGCGATCGTCCTGGAGCTGCAAGCGCATCGCTGGCGGCGCGCCGAAGATCTGGCGCGCACGCTGGAGACGAGCAAGCGCACCATTTACCGCGACCTGGTGGCGCTGGGTCAGGCAGGCGTGCCGATCATCTCGACGCCTGGGCGAGGCTATGCGCTGATGGAGGGCTACTTCCTGCCACCAGTGAGCTTCACTGCCGACGAGGCGACAATCCTCACGCTGGGCGCGGACGTCATGGCGCAGAGTTTCGACGCGCAATATCGCGCCGCCGCCCAGGGCGCCGCCAGCAAGATCACCGCCGCGCTGCCTGAGCGCCTGCGCGTGGATGTCGCGGCGCTGCGCGAGCGCATCCGTGTCGGGCCAGACCTGCGGGCGCTCCAGCCAGAGGTCGCGGCGACGCTGCGCGCGCTGCGTGGCGCGGTCATCGCCTGCCAGCGCATCCGATTCCGCTACTACACCCGCTATCCGAGCCAGCGCGCCGACGGTCTCGCGCCACATACCGAGAACTGGCGCGAGGCTGACCCATACGCCCTCACACGCATTCACGGCGCGTGGTATCTGCACGCCTACTGCCATCTGCGCAAGGACAGGCGCAACTTCCGCCTCGACCGCATCGAAGAGTTGACTCTGCTCGACCAGAGCTTCAAGCGTCCGGACAGGGCGCCGGTCGCCAGGCCGCGCCTCGATGCCGGACCAGGCATCGAGGCGCGTGTTCAGTTCGATGCGCAGGCGGCGCGCTGGGCGCGCGAAGACCCATCGTTCTTTACCATCGCGCAGGAAGAGACAGCCGATGGCGGCCTGCTCGTCACGCTGCGGCTGCGGCGCGAGGACGATGTGACGCAGTGGCTGCTGAGTTGGGGCAGCCACGCCTGTGTGCTGGAGCCAGAAGCACTGCGCCAGCGTCTCATCAGCGAAGCCGCGGCGATGCTCCAGCGGTATCGCGCTGACCATGCGAGCCAGGACGACTCACGCGCGGCAACTGGCGCGCTGACACATCCCTGATCCACGACGTGTTGTTGTCGTTTTACACGTTTTGGCGAATCTCGTCGCAACTCAAAACTTGTTGCCATACTGTTGTCACAGCGCCATGTCACACTGTGGATGTGAAGAGCGCGCAGGGCCAACAGGCCCAACGGTGCGCGGCGGAGACAGATAACGCACATCACACACAGGAGACGTTCACATGGCGCAATCACCCGTTCGTGAGCTGAACATCGTGATCATCCGCACGCCCGACCTCGCTGCGGCGCGGGCATTCTATGAAGATGTGCTGGGGTTGAAGGTCGAGAATGAGACGCCCGCGTTCCTGCTGATCGAGTCGGCGGATGGCAAAGGCTCAACGCTTGGCGTGGGCGTTGGCGAGCCGAGCGCGACTGGCCCGGAGATCTGGTGGCGGACCGAGGATACCGACGCGCTGCATGCCATGCTCGTCGCGAAGGGTGTCCGTGTCATCGCGGAGCCAAAGGATGAGCCATTCGGACGCTCGATCTCTTTCGCCGACCCGGCGGGCAACGTCCTGTACGCCTACCAGCCACCTCGCTAATTCGCGGAGCGTCAATCCAGTTGACCAGAACGCCCGGCGCGCCGTACGCTCGCTGGGCGTTCTGGTTGGCGAGTCGCTCGATCATCCACTATCCGCGCACGTCACGCAAGCGCGCCACCGAGCGCGCTGCGCAGGGCCATTGTCGGCGAGGCGGCCCAGACGGCGCCTCCCACGAGGAGCGCGCTGTAGGCGGCGCGCCCACGGCTGGAAAAATCGCGCGCGTCCACCTGCGCCAGCCGGGTCATTTCTCTCTCGTGCGCTGGGTCGAGAACGGGAGGGTGAACAGCATCATATGAGGTCTGGCGCTCAGGGTCCGCGCCGCCATGCGACGCATGCGTAAACCCCGGCTCCAGCAGAATGACGCGCGCGCCTGCGCGCTGCGCCGTCAGCGCCTCATCGAGCAGCGCGATGTTGCCTGGCCCGAGCGGCGCGGGGCAGACAACCACCACGCCCGCCTCGATCATGCGCTCACGCGCGGCCATCAGACCTTCTGGCGAGATGGGTGTGAAGGGCGGCTCGATCAGCGTCAGCGTCGCCAGCCGCTCAGCCAGTACGCTATCGCTATCCCCAACATTCAGCGGCCCCGCGGAGAAGGCGGCGCCAGCATCCGCCAGCGCCCGCATCAGCAGTTCGCCCGAGCCACCACCCGCGAGCACATGCGCCCGCAGCGGTCCAGACGCTTGCGCGGCGCGCGGCGCCGCGCGAACAACGCGCAGCGGCTGCGACGGCTGCGACGGCTGGGAGGGTAGAGAGGATTGAGCAAGTGGTGGCGTCTGGTAGCGCGGCGACGATGGCGCGGGCACAGCGCCATGTGCGTCACGCGCATGACGCAAGCGGCGCTCCCGGCGCGAGCCATGATGTGGTGATGACGATGCGGGTGATCGCTGCGCAAGCGTCGACTGCACCGCCTGCAGAGATTGCGCGGAGGCATGTGACGGCTGCGCCGTCTGTAATGGCTGCGACGGCTGGGATGGATGGGATGGCTGAGATGGCTGTGTGTCTGACGACAATGGCGAGGAAGTCTGCGGGCCACTCGCTCGATCGTTGGATCCGTGAGAGGGCGGCAGCACACTCAGCCGCTCGTCACCGCGCAGGATGCCGACGCGCACAGGCATCTCATACACCTCAGAGAGGATCGCCTCGTCGAGCGCTTCGGTCGGCGCGCCGTCGGCCACGATCCGCCGCTTGTAGACGATCAGGCGTGGGAAGTAGCGCGCCGCCAGATTCAGATCATGCAGCGTAGCGAGTACGGTCAGCCCGCGTTCGTGGTTGAGTCGCTGTAGCAGCTCCAGTGTCTCGACCTGATAGCGAATATCCAGGTGGGCCGTTGGCTCGTCCATCAGCAGGATGGGCGCCTCCTGCGCCAACGCCAGCGCCACCAGCGCCCGCTGCCGCTCGCCCCCACTCAGGTCCTCGAAAACGCGGTCGGCAAACGCATCCATCGCGGTTTCAGCGAGCGCTTCATTTACCGCCAGGCGGTCGCGCGCGCGCAGCGTGCCCCAGGACCCGAGGTGCGGTGTGCGGCCAAGCTCGACGACCTGCCGCACGGTGTAGTTGAACTGCACACCGAAGTCTTGCGGCATCACCGCTACATGGCGAGCCAGCTCCTCACGCGGCATCCGGCGAATATCCCGCCCATCGAGCAGCACACGGCCGTCCTGTGGCCGAAGCGCGCCGGAGATCAGCTTGAGCAAGGTGG
>DASQSS010000445.1:0-23122 GCA_035642255.1 Ktedonobacterales bacterium
GTATTTCTGGATATGTTTGGGGCGGAGGGAGTGGGATTCCACTATAAACCCGGTAGCGCATCGATGGATCGATGGGCGATGCAGCGCGGGAAGCAGATAGTTGAGAACAATCGCACATGGCAAGTCCACCACCCCAGGCATCCAGGAGTCTAGCCCACCACGTCAACATGCCTGGGGAGCGCAGCGCAGGTCACCTCGGCGCCTTGCGATCGGTGTGGCGTATGTGCGTATGTTAGACGCACATGATACAAGCGATACACGCGCGGTGGCTTGATGCGCGTTCCCCCATGCGCCGCATTGCGCAACGCTCCACGCCATGACTCCGGAACGAGACCAGAAAGGGACTAGAAAGAGACCAGAGAGAGACCAGAGAGGAACCAGAAAGGAAAACGAGCCCATGTCATCGACTCTACAGTCAAACGGGTCTCAGCAGAGCGCGCACAACGAACACACCGTCGCTCCCAGCCTCCTCGCCTCGCTGGAGTGGCGCAGCGTCGGCCCCTATCGCGGTGGCCGTGTCGTCGCCGTCGCTGGCGATCCCAGCCATAGCCACACCTTCTATTTCGGCTCCACAGGTGGCGGCGTCTGGAAGACTACGGACGGCGGTCTCTTCTGGGAAAACGTCTCCGATGGCTTCTTCAAGCGCGCCTCGGTCGGCGGTATCGCCGTCGCCCCCTCCGACCCCAATGTGATCTACGTCGGCATGGGTGAAGCCACCATTCGCGGCAACGTCTCTCATGGTGATGGTGTCTACAAGTCCACTGACGCCGGCAAGACCTGGACGCATCTCGGTCTCGAAGACACCCGCAATATCGGCAAAGTGCGCATCCATCCGACGAATCCTGACATTGTCTACGTCGCCGCGCTTGGCCACGCCCACGGCCCGAACGAGCAGCGTGGCCTCTTCCGCTCGCGCGATGGTGGCAAGACGTGGGACCGCATCCTCTACGTCAACGAGAACGTCGGCATCCATGACCTCTCGATGGACCCCAACAATCCGCGCATCCTCTACGCCGTCGCCTGGGCCGCTCGCCGCAATCACTATCAATTGATCAGTGGCGGGGAAGGCTGCGGCATCTACAAATCCACTGATGGCGGCGACACCTGGAAGGAGATCACCCGCAACAAGGGGCTGCCCACCGGCCCCGTCGGCAAGATCGGTGTCGCCGTTTCGCCCGCGCAAACAGGCCGTGTCTACGCAATGGTCGAGTCCAAGGACAGCGCCGTCTACCGTTCGGATGACGGCGGCGACACCTGGGAGCGCCTCGCCGACGAGCATGACCTGTCCGGACGCCCCTGGTACTACCAGCACATCATCGCTGATCCACAGGATCCCAACACCGTCTGGGCGCTCAATGTCCGCTGCTATCGCTCCATTGACGGCGGGCGCACCTTCCAACAGGTAGCGGTCCCTCACGGCGACAACCATGACCTCTGGATCGACCCCGCCAACCCGCGCCGCGTGATCCTGGGCAACGATGGTGGCGCGACCGTCAGCTACGATGGCGGCGAGACGTGGACCTCGCTCTACAATCAGCCTACCTGCGAGTTCTACCACGTCACCACTGACAACCAGACGCCCTACCGCATCTATGGCGCGCAGCAAGACAACAGCACGATCAGTGTGCCCAGCCGCTCCTACCAATCCGCCATTGCGCATGCCGACATGATGGAGGTCGGCGGCGGCGAGAGTGGCTACATCGCCGTCGACCCGCGGAATCCCAACATCATCTACGCTGGCAGCTACCAGGGCTACCTGACCCGCTATGACCACTCCACCGGCCAGCAGCGCGACATCACCGTCTGGCCTGAGCCGTCGATGGGTTCGCCTGCCAGCGAGGTTAAGTACCGCTTCCAGTGGACCTACCCGATCCTGCTCTCGCCACACGACCCGGGCGTGCTCTACGTCACCGGCAACCACGTCTTCCGCTCGACAGATGAAGGCGCAAGCTGGGAGGAAATCAGCCCAGACCTGACCCGCCACGATGCGACCACGCTTGGGCCGTCAGGCGGGCCGGTCACTGGCGACAACGTTGGCACCGAATACTATGCCACCATCTTCGCCTTCGCCGAATCACCGCTCCAAAAGGGCCTTTTCTGGGCTGGCTCCGACGATGGCCTGATCCACCTCTCGCGCGACGGCGGCGCCTCCTGGCAGAACGTTACGCCGAACGACCTGCCCGAATGGTCGCTGATCAGCATCATCGAGCCGTCTCCACACGATCCGGCTACCGCCTATGTCGCCGCCAATCGTTACAAGCTCGACGACTTCCACCCCTATCTCTACAAGACCAACGATTACGGCGCCACCTGGACGAAGATCACCGACGGCATCGCCGACAACGACTTCACCCGTGTCATCCGCGAGGACCCCGGGCGGCGCGGCTTGCTCTTCGCTGGAACTGAAACTGGCGCGCATGTCTCCTTCGACGATGGCGCTCACTGGCAGCCGCTCCAGCTCAATTTGCCCGTGGTACCCATCCACGACCTGACCATCAAAGAGGGCGACCTGATCGCCGCGACGCATGGCCGCGCCTTCTGGGTGCTCGACGACATTGGTCCGCTGCGCCAGCGGACCGATGAGGTGCGCGAGGTCCCCGCTCATCTCTTCGCGCCGCAGCCCGCCATCCGCTACACGCAGGCCGGCGGCTACGGCGGCACAGCCGCGCCCGGCAAGAACTACGGCTCGAGCGGCGCGTTCATTCTCACCTATCGCGAGAAAGAGCTACCTACAGGCGAGAAGACCCAGATATACCTCGACGCCGGGCAGAATCCGCCGACTGGTCTGCTCGTCCAGTACTACCTCAGGGAAAAACCCGAAGGCGAGGTCACGCTGACCTTCTTCGACGCCGACGGCAAAGAGATCAAGCGCTTCAGCAGCGAGGAGCAGAAGCCTGCCGCCACAGGCGTTGTCGGCGCATCAACCGCTGAGGGCGCCGAAGGCGGCGCAGCCAAGCCACCCGCCGCCGAGCAGCCCGCCGAGAAGCCGAAGGGCGAGAAGAAAGAAGAGAAGAAAGAGCCGCGTGTTCCCAAGAACGCTGGCGGCGCCCGCTTCGTCTGGAATCTGAAATACCCCGACTCGGTCAAGATCGAAGGCTACGTCGCTGGCGAAGACGCGCTGGCCGGGCCGATCGCTGCGCCCGGCCGCTATCAGGTGCGCCTCCAGGTCGGCGATCAGACCTACACCCAGCCCTTCGAGGTGCGCAAAGACCCGCGCATTTCAACGAGCGATGAGGATCTGCGCGCCCAGTTCGATCTGTTGATCGCCATCCGCGACCGTCTCTCCGAGGTCCACGATGGCATCAACGCCATCCGCAGCATCCGCAAGCAGGCGGAGGAGTGGGAGAGCCGCGCCAAGGGCCACGAGATCCACGACAAAGTCACCGCCGCCGCCAAAGACCTGCGCGACAAGCTGCTCGCTATCGAGGGTGAGCTGACCCAGGTGAAGGCCAAAGTCCGCTCCGACACGATGGACCACCCGATCAAGCTGAACGCCAAGGTAGCCGCGCTCGCCTCGGTCGTCTCCAGTGGCGAGGCGGCGCCTACCCGTCAGTCGCGTCAGGTCTTCGAAGACCTCTCAGCCCGTGTCGCCGCACAGCTCCAACGCCTGCGCGAATTGGTCGACACGGACGTGGCGGCCTTCAATACGTTGATCCGTGAAGCCAATGTTCCGGCCATCGTACCTATGGCGCCCGCCAAAGACCGCGCCAAAGACCGCGCCAAAGATCGCGCCAAAGAGGCGACCGGCGACCAGTCCACCCCGCTCATCGGAGCGTAAGGAAGGGGCGTCCCTTCCCATCCACATGTCCTGTCCACATGTCCTGGCTCCCCCTCTTCGGAGGTCGGGAGCCAGGACAATACTCCAGCGACGATTCCAGCCGCTCATTCCCTGCGCCTGCGCTAGCGCGACAAATCGATCTGGTACCGGATGAATCCACGATTCTCGGCCACCTGGTCATACAGGCTCCGCGCTGTGGTGTTGGACTCGTGGGTAGTCCAGTACACACGGCCACAGTCGTGCGCCTGCGCCCAGTCCGTGACCGCGGGGATCAATGCGCGGGCCACTCCGTTACCACGCGCGTCTGGGGCAGTGAAGAGGTCTTGCAGATAGCAGACATCTGGCCCCGACGTGCTGGGATGAACGAGGAAGTGGGTGATGCCGACAAGCCTGCTATCCAGTCGCGCCCCGAAAGCATGCAGACGGGTGTCCACCTGGAATTCGCGCCACGCCCGCTCATACATCTCGGGCGGCTCGACCCGTTGATAGAAGTCGATGTACGCGCGGAACAGGGACTCCCAGACCTCTCTGTCGGAAGGCGCAAGCGCGCCAATCGTGATCATATGACGCTCCCTTGGTCAGGTACTGCCACTTCTTAACGAACTGGACGCCAATCGCGGCCGGCGTGCTCAGAACAAGCGCACGTCACGAGCGCATGTCAGGACGATGGCGCGATGCCGAGCGCCCGCATGGCAGCAGCCAGCGCGCGCTCGTCCGGCGCCTTACTTGCCGCGAATTCCCTCGCCACGCTTGCGCGATCCGTCTCGCTGCGGTTCTGGCTCAGCTTGAACGTGCCCTCGATGCGAGCGATGGGCAGCTCAAACGCGACGATCGCCCGCATCATGCCCAGCAGCCAGTCATCTTCGTACGGATAATCGTAGGGGCGAGGCTGCTCGGCCTCGAAGCGCTCGACGAGCGCGAGCAGGCGCTGGCGCACCGCGCTTTCCTCGTTCAGGATGCGCGGCGCGCCATATACGTGGGCGACCATGTAGTCCCATGTCGGAACGCTCGGCTGCTTCTCATACCAGGACGGCGACACGTAGGCATGTGGCCCAGAGAAGATGACGAGCGCTTCGGTCTGGCCATCGAACGCGCGCCACTGTTGGTTGGCGCGGGCCACGTGTCCTACCAGCGTACCGTGCTCTCCGCGATCCTCAAGCATGAGCGGCAAGTGGGTAGCGACCGGAGCGCCATCAGTGGCGGTGATGAGTGTGGCAAAGCTGTGGCGGCGCATCAGCTCGCCCAGCGCGGCAAGATCCCGGACAGCGAATGCTGGCGGCGTATACATCAACCCTTCGCTCCACTTCTTCTCTCTGAGACGATGGCTCGACTGCGACAACACGACTTCGACAGTGTTCCGAACGGGACTGTACAGCGTCAGTGGCTTGCCCGCAAAGGCCATCAGAGGCGACATCTCCTATGCCAATTGTGAAGCGAGCGCGTGATGCGCGGCCAGAAGCGCCCTCCCGCGCACCCAGCCCGCCCAACATGGGTGGTGGACGGAACCGCCGCAAGCTGAGTGGAAGGAAGCTCTTGTGGGTCGTCGTCCGCCTTGCCGCCGAGCAGACCACAAAGCTCCACCGCGTGCGCGAGGCGCGTGAACACGTCACAGCCATCCAGTCGACGGCGCTGGGCTTTCCTACCGCCATCCGCAACGCGTCGGGTCGAGACTCCTGTGCGAAAAGCGTGATAAGCGCGAAAAGTCCCTGTCGCCAGAGGTCGCCAGGCAATGTCAGGTATAGTGTGGTGGTCTGAATCGCCATCCTGGTTGACACGAGCGATGACACGCGAGAGGACAAAGGAGCAGGCGCTGTGGGGCGTGAGCGCGCATCAGGCAAACACGCGGTGATCGGCCCTCAGAGGCGCGGAGGCGTCATCGATACGACCGGCGCGCTGCCCGCTGTGTCACGCCAGGAGCTCGCTTCGCGCCGTGGAGACGCTGGCGTAGCGCGCGGCGCACGAGACGGGTCGCCTGACGACACGCTGACGCCGTTGTATCCACCCCGTACGCGAGTTACCGCGCGTCCGCTCGGGCGACCCATCATTTCGGAGCCGCTGACGGAATTGCTGGAGCCTGAGCCGCAGCCCGGGCCGCGACCCTCCCGGTGGCTTGGCGCGGCGCGCACCGCGCGCTCGTCCGTGATCGCCTCGTCCAGGCGTCTACCTGCGACGATGCGGCTAACGCTGCTGCGGCGCCCGACGCCGAAGGCGCTGCTGGTGTATCTGGCGCTCCTGCTGGCGCTCACGCAGACGCTGGTGGGGACGCTGACACCCCTCGCGCGCAGTGAGCGGCAAGCGCTTGGTGGCGTGTTCCCGGCCCTCGGTGCGGTTGCGCCTGCGACCCCCACACCGTTTCCGCTGGGACCGACACCTCTCCCAGTCGCATCGCCAGCCGCGTTTATCGCGACCATGCTTCCCTTCGCCCAACAACTGCATCACGATCTGGGTTGGCCGGTCTCCGTGACGCTGGCCCAGATGGGCGTGGAACACGGCTGGCGCTTGCCGGATTTCGACGGGTGGAACCTGGCCAATTCGAAGGTGTTCCCAGATCCCGATGGGGATGGTGGCGTCTGCTTTCGGCAAGCGTCCGTTCGCAGCTTCTGCTATGCGCCGACGCCGCAGATCGGCGTGGCGATCTACGAGCATGTCGCCCATCTCTCCTACTACGCCGCGATCGGGCAAGCGGCTCGATCCGGCGGGGCGCAGGCGGCGGCGCGCGCACTGGGGCAGTCGCCGTGGGACGCCGGACACTACGCGCTCAATGGCGTGCCGGGTGGCGCGCTCATCGCCGCCATGAACACTTATCACCTGGACCAGTACGACCGTTGAGACGACCCGTACGATCCCGCGAGGCTGCTGGCTGGGCTGTGCGCCGTAATGACCTCTTCATAACCTGGCATGACCTGGCATCGCGACAGCGGTGTCAACGGATTGCGGTTATGGTGCACGCTCGCAGCTTCTGGGCGCGCGAGGGGCGACGCGGATAATCAGGTGTCATAGGCAGCCTGAGGGAGGACCTGACATCATCCGCAATCCCTCATATTTCTGTGAACTGGGCGAGCTCCAGGGACTCGAACCTGAATCCGCTGATTAGAGCAAGCCTGCAACAGGTTGAGCAGGCGAGCTGCTGGTGTCGCCTCGCCTTGCCCAGTCCGCTCACCGGCTGCCTGTCCTGGATTTCTGCGCTTTGCTGAAGGAGCAGAGGCGCTAGCAGCGGTAGGGGTCCACAGCACACAGTAACGTGACAGCGGCTTCAAGCTCAGGTGACTTGAAGCCGCTGTCTGTCTGGGGCGGAGGGAGTGGGATTCGAACCCACGAGGCTTGCACCTAGCGGTTTTCAAGACCGCCGCAATCGTCCACTCTGCCATCCCTCCGCCGGACAGTATAGCATATTCTGGCGCGGCGGAGCCAAGCAGGCGCCGATGAGAACGGGCGGAGCGCCTGCCTCATGCGCGCTCGCGCGAGAGGCGCAGCAGCAGGCCGATGATGATGTAGTTCGCCAGCAGTGACGAGCCACCATACGCGACGAAAGGCAGCGGCACCCCAGTCAGTGGCATCAGCTTCAGGTTGCCCGCCAGGATGACCACGGTTTGCAGTCCAAACACTGCCGTCAGGCCAAGCGCTAATAGCTGGTTGAAGGGGTCGCGTGAGCGCGCCGCGATGCGCATGCCGCGATAGAGCAGCAACATGAAGATGGCGATCAGCGCCAGCAGGCCCGCGAAGCCAAACTCTTCGGCGAATGAGGCCGCGACATAGTCCGTTGTCGAGGCGGGCACGAAGGTGGGGTGTCCCAGGCCCAGCCCCTGGCCAAAGACGCCGCCAGAGCCGAACGCCACCAGTCCCTGCACGATCTGATAGCTGCTCAGCGGTGGAGCGCCAGTGTAGATGTTTGGGTCGAAAGCCTGCGTAATCAGCGAGACGCGGTCGCGCGCGTAACTGAAGATGTTGAAGATCAGCACCGCGCCTACCGCGAAGACGCCTCCCAGCATCAGGATGTAGCTGATCCGACTGCTCGCGGCATAGAGCATCGCCAGGAAGACACCCAGGATCAGCACCGCCAGGCCAAGCTCGCGCGCGAAGACGACGATCAGCAGCGCCATTCCCAGCACTACGAGCAGCGGAATCAGGTTCTTCACCGGCGGCAGCGTGACCGGGCCAACACGATAGCCGCCCTCTGAGAGCACCTTGATGTTCTGGCTGAGGTAGCCCGCGAAGAACACCACCAGGCAGATCTTGAAGACCTCTGAGGGCTGGAAGGAGAGACCGCCGTTACCCAGGCTGAGCACGTCGCGGCTTGGCGCGTTGGGATTGAAGCTGCCCGCGTGGGCGAGTGTCACGCCGACCAGCAGCGCGCCGATGATCGCCCAGGTGTAGGGGTAGTCGCGAATCCAGCGCAGGTCGTGGGTCGCCCAGACCGTGAGGACGCAGAGGGCCAGCCCAGCAATAACAAAGACCAACTGCTTCGAGCCAAGCGACGTCTGGTTGAGGTCCGGCCCCAGGCGCAGCGACATGAGGACGCCAATGCTGGAGAGCAGCCCCGCGATTGGCAACAGCGTCTCATCGGCGTCGGGCGCGACGAAGATCAGCGCGATGTGCGCGCCGAGCAGCGCCAGCAGCAAGCCGATCACAGGGGTAAACGCGAGGAGCGGCGGCAACTTCTTCGCCGTAATATCGATTTGCTGGCCATTCACGAGCAACAGGGTGATCAGTCCGAGCAGCATGAAGAGCGCCGGGAAGAGGAGTAGCCATAGCTCAGTCCATCGGTAGTTGCGCTCGACATGACTGGCTCCGGTCCACGTCTTACGCACGGGCGAGGCGCCGACCAAGCCGGTGTTCCCTTGTGATGGGCCTGCGTTCGTCATGTCTACCCTCGTCTGTCTCCGCTGTCTCCGCTGTCTCCGTCCCCGTTGGGCCATGTCGTCAAATGCGCTGAGTCACTGTCAGGTGGTGAACTTGAACCGTGTGTCGCCGATCTGCAAGATCGAGCCAGGGCTGACCGCGACCGGCGTGGTCACTTTGCGCCCATCCACGAACGCGCCATTGCGGCTCTGCGTATCTTCGACCCAGAGCGAGCCATCGCGATAGATGATGCGCGCGTGGTCGGCGGAGACAAACCCGCTGTCGATCGGGATGCTATTGGTCGGCGCGCGTCCCAGGGTGGTGATCGGCTCGATATCATATTCGGCGCCGTTCTGTAGCGGCGCTGACCCGGGATCGATGACGATTAAATGGCCGACGACCTCGCGTGTGCGTGTCTGGCCTTGCGCAACCGCGCGAACCTCATGGCGCAGCTCGCGCCGCGCTACAAACACGACCTGTAACACGGCGAGATAGAGCACCACAACCAGCCCAATGCGCAGGGCGAGCAGCGCCTGATAGTCCATCCGCTCTCCTACCTCCGCTGGAAGATGAATTCGTAGCCGCAGACGTGGATCATGTCACGGTCCTGCAAGGGAACCGGGTGTGTCACCCGCGCGCCATTGACCTGCACGCCATTAACGCTCTTCAGGTCATAGAGCATGAACTGGCCATGCTCGTATTTGACCTCCGCATGGAACCGCGAGACGCGCCGTTCGTTGACGATGATGTCGTTCGTATTATGCCGCCCAATGCGAATCGTCTGTCGGTCGAGGCGCATGGGCTGCCCGCGTGATGGTTGCAGGAGCGTCAGCCACGCGGGCGGTATCTGCGACTGCGCGTCGCCGCCAGCTAGCGGAGGCGCGGCGATCGCTCCGGCATCCATCGTCTGGGTCGCGTCAGAGCTTGCGGCGCCTACCGGCTGGGCGACAAGCGCCGCGTCATTGACCGCCTCGCAGACGACGCGTCCTGAGCCAACTCTGGGGTCGCGGTCGAAGATGACCCGCAGGGCGCCCTTGAGCAGATAGCCCTGGTCGTTGGCGATGCGCTTGAGGTCGAGCGCGATGCGCTCATCGAGCGCGGGGGCCCTGGAGCGCAGTGTATCGAAGTCATGCGGATTGAGGTGCGCTACCAGGCGATGTGGCGCGATCTGGCGACCATGCTCGGTAGTGACGTTGTCGCTCATTTCCTGGCGTAGCGCGTCGAGGACTTCCTGCTCCTGCACGCCAGAAGGGAAGATGCTCTGCACCGTTCCCTGCATGACGCGGCGCACCGCAGACTCGAACTGACTGAAGATGCCCATACGGCCCTCACTCTACGCGTGAACGGAGTGCGCACCCCGTCCACGCTGGTCGCTCACTCAGCGACGCCTTGCGGCGCCTCGGCTTGTAGTGTCTGATGCGCGCGCTCGCAATCGGCTCGCATCTGCGCAATCAACGCGTCAACGCTTTCGAACCGCAGCTCCGCGCGCAGCCAGTCAACGAACTCCAGCCGCAATCGCACGCCATACAGGTCCATCGTCGCGTCGAGCAGATACGCCTCGACCTGCCGCCGCGCGCCCTGCCCAAAGGTTGGCCGCACGCCAATGCTGACAACCGCTGGCCAGCGACCCTCGTCGCCCGGCAGGTATACCCATGCGGCATAGATGCCATTCCCTGGCGCCAGCTTCGACGGCTCTGACCGCACGTTCGCCGTGGGAAAGCCCAACAACCGCCCACGCCGATCGCCACCGACCACCTCGCCTGTCACAGTATACGTATAACCAAGCGCCGCCGTTGCCTCGCGCATGCGCCCTGCCTCGACCAGTGTCCGAATCGCGGCGCTGTGATCGTCTGTGTTCGCCAGCCACGGCCCCTGCTCGACATCCAGGCCTGCCGCCTGTGCGGCCTGCGCTAGCCCGTCGGGCCAGAGCCGCTTCGCTGCGCCGCTTCGCTGCGGCTCGCCCAGCAAGGCGCATGTCTCACCCAGCGCGCCCAGCCATGCCAACGTCTCCGTCGGCTCCAGCGGCTCCGTCGGCGCGGGCGTGATATAGAGCGTCTCGAAGCAGTCGAGGGCGCTGAGACGGGCGATCCGCTCCTCCAGGGTCGTCAGGCGTGCGCTGGGTGTGTTGTCGGCGCCTTCAGGCGAGGGCCACGGGAGCGCCGCCACCGCACGCCCCCCGCGCTCAACCGCCACCTGGGCGCAACGCCGCGCGAGCGCGACATGCCCACGATGAACGCCGTCCCAATCGCTGATGGCCAGCGCGACCGGAGTATTGTCACGACGGCGCGGCGCTGGCGCACGCTCGATCAGGTACACTACACGCATCGTCTCGCTCTTCTCTGAACCCTGCAATCCGTCGCTAGTCTATCACACTCAGGCGGACAGGCGGCGTATCGGGCGGGACTTTCGCCGCATCGCCCGCCTGGCGTCGCCCGCCTGGCGCTGCGCGACGCGGCCATGCCGTGGCGCGGGCCACGCGTGGTATGCTGCACGTCAGGAGACACCGTGCGCCATGCGCGCGAACAGGTCCGCGTCGCGCCTTCCCCAGCCTGCGCCTGTGAGGGAATAGTATGCCCACCGATGATCCTGGCGTCCAGCCATCCACTATCCGCGAGCCACCCGAGTCGCTCGCGCCGCAACCCGCTTCACCGCACGAGGGCTATACCGAGCGCCTGCGGCGGCTGGGCGCGCGTGTCACACCGCAGCGCCTCTTCGTGCTCGAAGCGTTGGAGGCGGTTGGGGGCCATATGACCGCTGAGGAGATCATGCGGTGGGCGTCGCGGCGTTATCCAGCGCTCAACCTTGCCACGGTCTATCGCACGCTCGATCTGCTCGTTTCAGTCGGTCTGGTCGCACAGACCGAGCTGGGCGGCGGCTCGACCTCCTATGAGCTGGTGGGCGATTCGCCCCATCACCATCTCGCCTGTGAGCGCTGCGGGTATGTCATCGAGATGGATGAAGCATTGCTCGCCGACGTGTGCGCTCGCGCATTGGATGCCTACGGCTTTCACGCGCAGCCGCGTCACCTGGCGATTTTTGGTCTGTGCCGCGTCTGCTACGACGCTGAGTGGGCGGCGCGCCCTGAAGCGTGAGCGCCCTCGCATCACACAGGGAGGTTGTCGCGACGCATCCGCAGGATCATCAGCGAGAACTGGTACATGGCGAACAGCTCGATGCCAAACGGCAGATAGCCGAGATACCCCAGCAGCGGCATTTCGAACAGATGCGGTACTGGTCCACCAAACAGGTATGGTGGCGCGTTGATATACGGCACGCTATACGACCAGCCCGGCAGCGCGCGTGAGTTCCACATCTCCCAGAAGAAGCCGCAGATGAGCGTGGCAAGTGGCACGGTGACAAAGAAGCGCCAGTCGCGAGCGAGCAGATGGGCTGTCGCGGATTTGAAGCCCGCGCGGTTGGTGATCGGGTCCAGCAGGAAGATCAGGCAGAGCCAGACAGCGCCAAACGCCTGCTGTGGAATGATGAAGGGCAACGCCAGCAATACCACTCCCAGCGCGATCAGCGCGGTAGCCGCTCCAACGGACAGGCGTGGACCTACCACGTTCGGCGCGAGGCGAGGTCGCATGCCGGGAATCGCCGCGACCAGCTCGACCAGCTCCATGACAACTGGCAAGACGGTGCTGAAGTCGAGCGAGGTCCAGAAGAGATTGCTCAACGGCGAATAGTGGTGGTCGTAGTGGTACAGCCAGTTCTGTACCGGCACATTGAGCCCCTCGAAGACCCACCAGAAGGGGCTTGAGAAGAGAAAGAGCGCGACGAAGCGCCCTTTGCTGCGCTTGAGGGGTGATGTGCCGCTGACGGCCACATTCAGACCATCGAGGGTGAGGATGAACCCCAGCCAGAGCGGGAAGAAGGTATAGGGCCACCAGAAGCCAAGCCGCGCCCACGAGGACGTCCACGCGAAGATGTTCACGAGAAGCCCAATCCAGGTATAGACGGGCAGGCGCGCAAAAAAGCCTTGCTCAAACGCATCGGGCGTGTGATCGCGCTCGCGTGTCTGAGAGTATTGCGTTGTCGTCATGCGGTGAGCCTATGCTTTATCTCGTGCGCCGCCGCAGGCGCTTCCAATTCAAGGTATGAGCCGTGGACTCGCTTGGCGAGGTCTGGCTCAGCGCGGAAAGCCTGGCCGCCGAAGAAGAATGTGGGGCGCCGTTGTCCTAGCGCTCCTAATCGTCGGCCAATCTCGATCAGCGCCTCGGCCTGCGGGCGCATCGCCGCCGAGAGCAACACGCACGCTGGCCTGATCGATTCTATCGTCGTGATGAAGTGTTCCAGTTCGATGCTCTGGCCCAGATAGATCACCCGCAGCCCAGCGCGGCGCAAGAACAACGCCAGCATGAGCGCGCCAATCTCGTGCAGCTCGCCCGGCGCGCAGCCCACGAGCGCAAGGGGCGCGTCATCACTCGTGGCGGCGCTATTGAAGAGACTCTCCAGACGACCACGAATGAGCGCGGATGCGAAATGCTCTGTGGTCACAGTCAGCTCGCCACTGCTCCACAGCTGTCCGATGCGTTCGAGGGTTGGCGCGAAGAGGGAGAGACACACATCTTCGAGGCTATAGATCGCGAACGCTTGCGCAATCGTGCTGTTAGCGGCGGATTCGTCAAGAGCGATGAGCTGCTGGAGCAGGGTCGCGCTGAGCTCGTCGAGTGATAAGCCACCGCTCCTGACCGGGGCGGCTTCACGGAGGCCATGCGCGAGGGGTTCATGTGTGGCATCAACGCCAGGCGCCTCATGTGGAAGGGCTATGCCCGGCCGTGCTCGCCGCGTGCGCCGCCGCATGGGTTCGAGCGAGTGGAGCAGCGCGATCGCCTGGCTGATGGTCAGCCCGCTCTCGACCCGCTCGCGCAGCCAGGAGATGATCGCCATGTCACGCTCGGAGTAGAGACGGTAGTCGTTCTCGCCACGGCGTGGGGCCAGGATGCCATAGCGGCGCTCCCAGGCGCGCAGAGTCGGCGCTGGCACGCCTGTCTGGTGGACGACCGCTTTCGTGTTGAAAAGCGGCATGTCCGAGTAGCTCTCTAAGGGCGGCGGCTGAATGCGTGAATCGTGAGCGAGCATGGCTGGAGTCTCCTGCGCCTGGGCGCCGCTAAAAGCTGCGCTGGTTGCTGTGCGGAATGGGTTTCAGGCAGGGAGCGCCGCGCCACCTATTGTAGCATCAGGCGGCCAAGCATGTCCACGCTCTGCGCTCTGTCGCACAAGGTCTGTTCATGCTCCCGATGCTGCGGTCGCGCAGCGCGAGGGCCCCTCAGCGACATCGAGACATCATCCGGGCGTCATCCAGGCGACATCCATGCGTCCAGGCATCATCGCGTGGCTACGGATGCTGGCGCGTCGGGCAGGCGTGGCTGGCTCAGATGAGCGCGTCACCGCGAAGCCCTCAAGCGGCGCATGCGGAAGGTCATCCAGCGGGATCAGCCAGCGACTGACGCCAGTTTCCCTCTACGGGTCTGCGCGAGCGCCGGGTCATAGCGATACGCTCCGGTGAGATTGGCGAAGAGGAGGCTGGCGCCGGTGAGGTCCGTACCGTACAGGACGACCTGGCTCAGGTTCGCGTCGAGTAGGTCGGCGTCGCTTAGGTCTGCGCCCATCAACAACGCTCCAGACAGGTTGACGCCCCGCAAATTGGCTCCGTGCAGTTCGGCTCGTCGGAGATCCGCGCCGCTGAGATCGGCGCCTTCCAGACGGGCATATGGGAGGGAGGCGCCCCAGAGCGAGACCCCTGCGAAGTCGCGCTGGCCAGCCGCATAGGCGCTCAGCAATTCATACGTCGTCATGATATTTCCTCCTGCCGCCACTCGGTCCCCCAGTCCCTTCCGAATCTGCGGGACGCTGGGTCGAGATAGCGACGCATTCGATGCTGTGTGATCATCCGTGGATGCGCTTCTGTGCGCGAGGGGGTGGTTGCGACGCAATGTCGTCCATGCCTGCTTCGGCCAGCAATGGCCTGCGACAGCGGAGGCGCGTCAATGTCGTTGTGCGCTGCCTTCCGGAGGTGTGCGGCTATGCGCGGTCTGGGGATGAGCGGTATCCTGAAGCCGTCCGCATCACGGCGGACACATGCCAGCGAACCTTGCCGCATGATGCTCTACACTACCTATTGTAATCGTTTACAATAGAAGAAGCAAGTGCGCGCGACGATGGATCAAGACACCGTCAATCAGCCAAAGGCGCGAGTGTTGTGGCTCGCGCGAGGAGGGGAAGCGCCCAATGGTCGGTATCAAGGACGTGGCGCGGGCCGCTGGCGTCTCGACGGCGACGGTGTCGCGGGTGCTGGCGGGCGCGCCGCATGTTCGGCTGGGAGCGCGCGAACGGGTGCTGGATGCCGTGGCGCGCCTTGGCTATCGCCCCAATCTGGTCGCTCGTAGCCTTCGGGCGCAGCGCTCAAATACGATTGGGCTGATCGTCGCGGACATTCGTAACCCCTTCTTCGCGGAGGTAAGTCGCGCGGTCGAGGATTACGCTTACGCTCATGGGATGGGAACGCTGCTGTGCAACACCGACGAAGACCCCGAGAAAGAGGCAATCTATCTTCAGCTGATGCGCGATACACAGGTAGCCGGGGTCATTCTCGCGCCGACACCACACGCGGCTGAGGCGCTTTCTTCCTGGCACAGTGATCTCCAGGAGCGTCGTCCAATGCCCCTTGTCGTTATTGACCGCCCGCTAGCCCCGGAGTACACGGCGCGTACGGAAGTCGACACCGTGCTGCTCGACAACGCCGACGCCGCGTATCAGTTGACCGAGCATCTGCTCACGAATGGGTATCGGCGCATCGGCGTGCTGGTGGGCGCCGACAGCCAGACGGGTCGCGAGCGGGTACGCGGGTACAAGGAGGCGCTCCGCGCGCATCATCTGACTGGCGCGTCTGACACGCCGTCTGACACGCCGTCTGATTGGGATGAGCATACGCCGGCACATGTGCGGCAGGTCGAGCCAAAAGTGGAGGCGGGCTACGCCGCGGCTCTGGAGCTGCTCGATGTGACGCCACGTCTGGATGCGCTGCTCGCGGGGAACAGTCTGCTCGCAGCGGGAGCGTGGCGAGCGATTCATGAGCGCGGCCTTGCCATACCTCATGACATTGCGCTGGTGAGCTTTGATGAGAGCGCATGGGAGGATCTGGTAGAGCCGCCGATCACCCTGAGTGTACAGCCAACCTACGCGATTGGCGCGACAGCCGCCGACCTCCTGTTAGGTCGCATCGCGGACTCGCGCCGCCCGTCCCAGCAGGTGACGTTGCAGGCGCATCTCCTTGTGCGCGGGTCCAGCGCCCCACGCGGCTACAACTCGGCGATGAGCGCGCTCTCACATTGAATTCTGGACATGCCCTAGAGGTCGAGCGCGTAGTGTGGCTCGCCATCGAGCAGCTCGCCTGTCGAACGGAAGCCCGCGTGCGTGTAGAGCCGCTGGGCGCGCCGATTGTCGGGGTGGACCGTCAGGTGGATGGCGCGACAGTCAGGATGGCGCTCGTGGATGAACGCGATCAGCTCGCGCAGCGCCAGCGCGCCAAAGCCGCGTCCCTGATAGCGCTGGTCAATGAAGAAGTGGAAGATCCAGTAGACATCGGCGCGCTCTGGCTCATACGCCAACATCGTGAAGCCCACCATCTCAACATTGGCGTCACCTGTGGCGCCTGGCTCGCTCGCGCTACGGCTGCCCGCGAAGAATGCGTAGGGGGTCCAGATGAGGCCGCCCGGACGAATGTAGGCTTTGGCGAGGCCCAGCGCGGCGATGGGCGCGTAGTCGGCGATGAAGCGCTGCTGCTCCGGGGCGACCGTGAGCAGCAGCGCGGCGCGCCAGTTCGCTCGCGTAACCTGGGCGATGCTGATGTGTTGCGAATCCATGCGTGCGCAGTCCCTTTGCGGTTCAGAGAACGCTGAAGTCGGTGACCAGGCAGACGGGCGCGCCGCCGGCGTCAAGCCCCCAATAGCTGGCGTAGACGCCATCGCCCCAGCCAGATTCGACCATCACGAGGTTGACGCCGCTGGCCTCGTCGAGCGTCACCGCCGCATAGTCCAGGTGTTGCGCGCGATTGGTCTCCAGCGCGTTGATCAGCGCCTCATCGAAGCTCTCGTCGCTATCGTAGCGAGCATCCAGCGCCACGGCGGCTTGCGCATCCATGAAGCAGCCGACGCCAGCGTCAACCGGGTAGCCGAAGAACTCACCCGTGTCCAGCTCGACGCTCTCCTGGCCTTCCAGCCGCGCCATCTCCCACTCGGCTACCGGCGCGTCACTGACACGCATCATGACGCAGGCGACACGCACGTCGCCGTTGGCAAGGGCCGCCACGCTCGCTATGACTGGATAACGCCCCGGCGCGACGTGGCGCGCGAAGGGCGCGGGGTCAATCGCTGTCAGCGGATCGCAGGCGATGATTCGTCCAGTCAGCGCGACGAGATCGCCCACCGGCTGCACGCGCATCGTCGCGAGCGTGCCCTGCGTATCAGCGATGGTCGCGCCATCCTGAAAGGCCAGCGCGAAGTCGGTGTGCTCCATCGAGATTGTCGTTCCTCCCTGTTGCCTCAGAGACTCAATAGACTCAAGACTCAGTTGAAGTGTTTCGCGCGGGGCCATATTGCGCCAGGCGTTGTCTTTGGCTCTGTGCAGAGGTAGATCGGCAGATTGTTCTCCTCTGGCTGGCAATAGTGACAGGTAATCAGTCCAACCTGCCGCACGCTGGCGTAGGATTGCGCAAGGTCGGCCTGCGTCAGCCCGACGGCCAGCATCACTGCGCCAGAGCAGGCGCCAGGACCCCAGAGCCAGTAGGTGTTGTGGCCACTGATGACGGGCGGCAGGTGGTCGGCTTTCCCCAAGAGCGTGAGCGCGCTGGCCTCGCCGTAATTCGCGGTGAAGATGCACGCCTGCGCTCGCTGGCTGGCTGGCAGGTTGTCGTAGACCTGCGCCACACTTGCCGTCATTGTATCCCACCCGAAGCGATCGCCCAGGTATTGCGGAAAGACGCTCTGCCCCTGTCCTGCGGCGGAGTTGCCCGCGCCCGTGAGCCAGCCGTAATCCGCCGCATAGGTGGCGGGCGGCAGCAGCGGCATAGCGAGCGGGGCCAGCAGCAGCGCGCTCAGCGCCAGAATCGCTGGATAGGTGGGCCGCGCCCAGCGCCACCGACCCCTTTCGGTCTTCCAGTCGAGCAGGATGGCGCCACTGGCATAGAGCGCGGGATAGATCGGCGAGAGGAAGTATGACTTGGCGTTGATCAGCGTGAGCATGACGTAAAGGATGACAAACGCCCAGCCCAGCATGCGCCACGGCTTGCCGGCGCGCCCACGAAAGTAGAAGATCAGCCCAGCGATGACGATGACGACGTTGAACGGGTTGATGGACAGCAGTTGATTGGCGACGAATCCGATGGGGCCACCGCCTGAGAGGCCACCATAGTGGGTCCAGAATTGCACGGTCGGCCAGCCGTTCGCGGCGTTCCAGAGGGCATAGGGCAGCAGGCCGAGCGCGGCGATCAGTCCGCCGAGCCACGGCCACGGCGTCAGGAAGTCGCGGCGGCGCGGGGTCAGCAGCGCGCCGCCGACGATGGCGAGTCCGAAGAAGAGGATGGTGAGCTTGGTCAGCAGTCCCAGCCCCGCGACCAGCCCAAAGGCGAGCCACAGGCGCGGGTCGTCGCGCTTGACCAGCAGGATGATGACATATGCGCCGAGCGACCACCATACGGCGTCGAGGATGTCCATCGAGAAGAGTGAGCCGGTAGCGAGGAAGGTGACGGTGGCGAGGGTCGCGAGCGCGGCCAGTCCCTGCGCGTAGCGTGAGCCGCCGAGCGCACGCGCCATCAGCCCTGTAAGGATGACCAGCGCCGCCGAAGCCAGCGCCGGAATGACGTGGATGGCGATTAGCGCGTCGTGCGCGATGAGATGCGTCAGGGCGGCCAGCAGCGCGATCATCATCGGAAAGTCAACATAGCCGGGGGCCAGCCGCTGCCCCGCGACCAGATAGTAGAGCTCATCGCGAAAATAGCCATAGTTTCCGGCCACAAGCATGTGAGCGACGAACGCCACGATCGCAAGCGCCACAATCGGCATGAAATCATCGCTGAGCGATAGACGCGCCCGTCGCGCGAGTGTCATCGTCGCCGGTGGTCTCCCTGGGATAGGCATAGCTGTAGGCCCTCCCGCGTCTTTCCCGCTGGCCGCATAGGAGACGTTTCTCAATGGAGATGCGGCTATTCACCCAGCTCCGCGTGCAGGTCACGGATGCGCGTGCGCAGCTCGTCGAGCGTGCCGATCTCCAAATCTTCCATTTCCTCTTCGAGACTTTCGAGCCGGTCGAGCAGCATCATCGCGTCGTACTCGTCGTCGTCCTCGGGATCCAGCGAATTGCGGTCATCATTGTCGGCGGGTGTACGTCCATTCTTGCCAGCCATATTGCGCTCCTCCTCTGGCCACTCGCGGGGGAACCGCGCCACGCTGCCGCAGCGCCGCCCTCAGCATATCGCGCAGAGCGGGCGGCGCCAATAGCGCAAGGCTCAGGCTTGGTGTGGAGGAGGCTGGCGGACGGGCGCCTACGGCTTCTGAAGCGGCGCAAGCGGCGCAATGAACGGTATAACCTGCGAAGGGATGAGCGCATGAACGACGGGAATCGTCTCCGCCACCGTCAGACCTAGCAAGACCAGCGGAATCAAGACGAACACGATGATAAACGTCAGCTGCAAACGGTTCGTGACCGAGCGGAATCGCTTGTCCTGGCGTGGACCATAGATGTGGTTCCACTCCTGACTGTAGAGTGTGGCGCCAATCGCCTTCATCTCGTCGCTCGCTTCCAGATCACGCAAGAAGGTATAGCGAAAATTGAGGATCTCATCCAGGTTATGCAGCCCGTCACGCCAGCGTGTTGTGACCGCTCCCCCGACGATGCTGATACCGATAGTTGCGAACACCAGTAGCCAGTTCGTGAAGGAGCTGTAGAACGCCACATAGGCGTCTGCTGTAAGGATAAGGGTAATCAACGTGACATACAGGCTGTCGAGTTGGCGACGCCTCGCATTCATCTCGTTGGTATCTTTGATAATCGTCGCATAGACATCGAAGCTATCGTGTGTCATAATCGCGCCTCTTCCCCCCCCAACAGCCACCATCTTCCCCGCACGCCCGTCCGAGCATCATCGAGAGCGGCGTTCTGGTGAGTAGCATACAGTCAAACAGGCGGTATGTCTACAGGTCGTCTGCTGATGTGGGCGCGTCGCCAATGCGCTTCAACGCCTCGCGGCGGCTGAGGGGACTCATCTCGGCCGCATGGGCGTCCACATAGGCGCGGACGGCGTCTGGCGCGACGCGGGCGTACTGGCGCAGTGCCCAGCCGATGCCCTTGCGGATGAAGAATTCGCGGTCAGCAAGGTTGGGGGTGATGCAAGAGAAGAGCAGCGCCTCATCGGTCCTGGGGCCGAAATTGAGCTGGCAGATGATCGCCGCGCGGCGCTTCCACAGGTCGTAGTCGCGGCTCCATGTCAGCATCTCCTGCCGCATCTCCGTAGGGTGGGCCGCGAGCAGCGCGCCAAGCTGCTGGCTGGCGATGCCGTCCACGTAGTCCCACCAGGCGCCGCTGACGATCATCTCCTCGTAGAGCGGGAGCGCGTCGAGTGTTTGCCATGTTCGGTAGCGTCGTTCGCCCGCCAGGCCAATCGCGGCGTAGCGCTCCTCACGGTAGCGCGCCTCCCGCCACAGGACAAGGACCGCCCTGCGCCACTCGTCAACGCTGCTGAGGGGCTGCCCGGCGAACACGCGGCGCGTGATCGCGCGCAGCGTTGGTGTGGGGATGCCCAGGAATGGCATGCTCGACTTCATGTAGGCGCGCATCGGCTCGGCTTTGGCGGGGTCAGCTGCGTGGGCCAGCTCCGCGCGCAGCGTCGTCACCAGCGCGTCGACCGCTTCGCGTTCAGCCGCCATGTGATCTCTCGCTCCTGAAGCCGCCTAGATCTTGCGCTTGGGGTCATACCAGCAGTGGCCGCAGCGGTCGCGAATCAGGCGGCTGTCGTCGCGGAAGGCGCGCAGATCGGCGCTCGCGGGGAGCGTCGCGCCGCCACCGTTGGCCGCCTGCGCCGCCGCGACCTCAGCCTGCGCCGCTTCAGAGATCGGCTGGGCGAAGAGCTTGCGGTCGTCGGAGGTCAGGCAGCGCCCCGTCGCTAGCTCGAACTGCCAGCCGTGCAACGCGCAGGTCAGGATGCCATCTTCGATTTTGCCGAAGCGGGTCAGGTCCGCGCGCAGGTGCGGGCAGCGCCGCTGGATGCGGTAGCCCTCGGCCTCAAAGAACTGGTTTTCGTGCGCCTTCTCTGAGTAGTAGCCCTCGGCGTACTCCAGGCGCTCCAGCGAGAGGCACTTGAAGAAGTTGTAGACGTACTCGTTGTAGGCGCCCTTGCGCTCGGCCTGGAACCGGCACGACAGAAATAGCTCGTTGATCCAGTCCTCGACATGGCGCTGGATCTCCGACTCGACCAGCTCCGGCGCCACGCTCAGGCGATACTCCCACTCCTCGCCATGCCACTCGTAGACCTCGCGCCGCTGGAAGTCGAGCACGACGGCGACGGTCTGGCAGTCCAGCAGCACACGTCCGTTGATGCCGACCGAGGTGATGTCCGCCGCCTGAATCAGCGGCTCGAACCACTCTTTGAGCGAGGCGAGGATGTCCACCTGGCCACGCGGCAGGCTCGCCATGATCGCGTCAATCGTCGGCTGCTGCCGCGCTTTGTACGCCTCCAGATAGGCGCGCTTGTCGGTGAAGATCGCCGCAACCTCGTCATCCGGGAAGGGATGTGTGGTCGCACACTGCCCCGGCGTCAGGTCGATCAGCGTGCCGGGGATCATCAGGCGGCCATTGTCGTAGCCGTTCTCGCGCATGTAGTCCAGGAAGGCGGTCGCGTCGGGGAACGTGTTCGCTGGCTCGCGGTCGAAGTCATTGAACTCGAAAAGCGGGTCATCCAGGAAGCAGGGCGGTCCAGCGGACGGCACGACGAAGGTGGCGCCGATCTCTTTGGCGTAGCGGACCGCGCGAGCCATCTCATTCTCGCGCTTCTTGCGTCCTAGCGCCTCCATCATCTTTGGCGGGTAGAGATAGACCATGGGATACCAGATCGCGCCGGAGAACTGCAGGAAGTGGGCGTCATAGGGACCGAAGCCGATCAGCGCGTCGAGGTCCACCGGGCGCGAGTCGTTCTGATCGTAGATGCGCGTCTCGCCGTCGTCGATCACGATGCCGGAGTCGCCTAGCGGGCCATCGGTCGGCGCGACGGAGGCGGCGATGATGAAGCGCAGTCCATTGACCTCGAACGGCTCGTAGTTCTTCGAGTGAATGAACTTGGTGAAGCCGATCTTGCGCAGCTCACGCTCCAGCAGGTCGAGCGGGTAGTCGGGCAGTAGCACGGTCGTGTCCTTCGAGACGTGTTCGCGCAGGAACTGCGGGTCGAAGTGGTCGTGATGCTGGTGCGAGACGTAGAGGAAGGTCGGATTCGCCAGCGTCGAGCGGTCAATCGCTTCGTTGCTGGGGAAGGGAAACCACGAGGCGAAGTACGCCGGGTTGAACCATGGGTCACACAGCACGCTGCCGTGCTTCGTCTCGACAAACAGTCCCGCCTGCCCCAGCGCCGTTATCCGCATGCGTCTGAACCTCTCGTAGCCGCTCGCAATCGTCTGCTCTTGTCCGCTCTCGCTCGCCTGTGGCGCGCCATCCTCCGTGCGCGCCAGTCGAGGGTATCCGCCGATAGTATACGACGCGCGCACGGCGCCACAAACGCCCGCAGGACTTCGCTACGCTCCCTGCGGCTCGCCACCACGTCGCCGGACGACGAGAACGACCGCCAGCGCGATCGCCAGGAGCGTAAGCAGCACGCCGGCCAAGAGCGCGGCATGCGCGAGCAGCCACGCCTGCACAGGATGCTCGTGCGCATAGGTGAGCGGGGGCGTCGGAGCGACAATGCTGAGCGGCTGCGCGGCGGCGAACGGGCGAGAGTCAGCGATTTGCCACAACGCCTCGCCCGTGATGCGCGCCTGCATGGTGACGTCTCCCACGCGCGCGTTGATGGGCAGACGCACCCGCGCGACGAAATGGCCCGCGCTATCCGCCTGGACCTCGCCCAGCGACTCCGCGGCATACTCGTTGCAGTAGAGGCTCTGCGTATTGTCGCGGGTCAGGCCGCGGCAATATTCGACGGTGACCTGCTGGGCAGGCGTCCAGTGATCACCCGTCACTGTGACCGTCCCACCCGCCAGTACAGCGGTCTTGTCGAGCTGGATGATGGGATAGACATCTGGCACGATGAAGAAGGAGAGGATCGGGTTGATCGTGACATCGCCAAATCGCGCGTCATTCGTGTGGGCGAGCAGCGACACCACCGAGAGCGGTGGCGCATTCGGCAGGCGATAGGGCTCGGTGAACGCGCCGCGCTGATCGGCAGTGACGGTGACAGAGCCAGCGGGCGTGGGCGCAGGGGTAGCCGTCGGCGCGGAGGGTGTAGCCGGCTGAAACGGCGTGATCATC
>DASQSS010000446.1:0-3433 GCA_035642255.1 Ktedonobacterales bacterium
GGCGCGCTGGCGCTCTTCCGTCTGGCGGGCTGGACCAACATGGCCGCTGCCTTTCGCCATGTCGGCGCCTCGGTCTCACGCGCCTTTACCCTGCTGGGCTGCGTTCCTCCTCAGCCCCTACGACTTTGACATCGCCCTGCCCATCGCTTGACGTCGCTTGACGCGACTGGCTGCCTGGCCTACACTTTATGCTAGAGCGTCGGGAGCCGTATGGTCGCAGAGGACCACGGCGTTCCCCTGGCGCCGTGAGGATGCCATCCATGAGCGCAGATACAACACCCACCGCTCCGGTCGCCGCGCCAGACGACGAGCGCTTCGTCAAGATTCCACACGCCAAGCCTGGCCAGGAATATCGCGCGCCGAAGAATGTCCGGCAGCCGCTGCTCGATGGATTCTATCGTCTGGTGGTCACGCTGCTCTGCCTGTCATTGCCGATAGCGCCAGCGGTCATCTTCTTCATGATTCTGGTCTACTCGAAGGCGATTCAGTTTGGTCTGCTCTGGCTGTGGATCAGCATGATCGTGATCATCGAGGTGATCGCCATCAGCATCGCCTGGGGCATCGCACGCGAGGCGCTGGGAGTCGCTGGGATCGATTACAGCAGCAGACGGCGCTAGGCGCTGGGCCGAGCTCTACACCAGAACCTGGCATCAACTTGCTCTAAGCGTCATGGAACTGCCAGCGCTTGAGTGGACTTTCGCCGTTCCGATTGGCCCCTTTGTCCACAAGGCGCTGAATGCCTGGCGATTCTGGCAGCGTTTCCACTTATCCTAGACAGATTCATGACGGCTTGGCAGGTAAGCCGCCACCTCTCGCTGCCCCGGCCAGAAGCTGGTTACCGTGGAGCGCCGCCGAACCCGATCTCGTTTCCGTCGGGATCGCGGTACGTGATCTTGCGCACGCCGTTTGAGTACGTCTCCCGCGTCAAGGGGTCGAGTCCCCGCTCGTCGATCTGCGCGACGAGCGCATCGAGGTCATCGACGAAGAGCGTATGTATGGCATGGCCGGCATGTTTCGGCTGCTGAACAATGTACACATACCGATGCTCCGCAAGCTCCCACACGGCCTCTGTGTCATGTGGATAGAATGCGGGCGGGGAGCCCAGCAGCCGTCCGTACCATTTCAGCGCCGCCGCGTAGTCTGCGACTGGGATTCCCGCGAACAGGTCGAGCTTCGTGGTCTGAAGCATGCACATTACTCCGTCCGCTTATCAATGCGATCATTTCAGACGCCAGGGTATGCGTTTCTGTCCATGTCCCGGAAGAGAACGACCTCAGTGTGAAAGGCGCATAAGCATAAGAGGCGCTAGGCTCTGACAGCGCCGCCCGCCGCAAGGGAGAGCAGGCGCTACTCCTCGCACTCCTGCCAGTCCTCGGTACGATCGAAGCGCTTCGCAGATTCCATGTGGCCGCGGTGGAAGTTCCAGTGGAACTCGTGGCCAGCGGCGACGTGCGTCCCTGCCACTTCGAGCGGACGCCGAGCGCGATAGAGCGCCTCGAATGGGCAGTTGGCCATCGCGCCGACGATGAGGATGTCGCCCCTGCGCTCCGCTTCCTTCATCTCGTCCAGATATTGCTGGGCGCCAGCGGAGAGAACGCCACCCATCTTCTCGCACATCTCGCGCATTTCGTCGCGCCCGAAGTCCGTGCCGCGCAGCTCGCTGCGGGCGCTTGGCGCGGCGATGCGCCAGAGATCGTCAGGTCGAATCGGCTGATCCTGGTAGTGGCGCTGCGACGTGGCGCCATTCTTTCGCTGGCGACCGTTGGGCTTGTCCGCGCGCCGCTCGGCTGGCCGCAGCAGATCAGGCAGCGCCACCGCCTGATTCAGCCTGAAGTAGGTCCGCAGAGCGCCCCAGAGGCTATCCTCAGCCTGCTCGTGCAGCTCAGCTGTCGCCTGTCCCTGTGTCACCTCACCGACAAGGTCTTCGCCGAATCGCAGCTGCGTATCGGCCTGGGCAAGCTGGCTGTTGAGCCGCGCGATGTGCTCTGTCACGGTCGTGGGTGGCTGTTGGACGTCTGAGCTTGCTTTCTGAACGGCGTCAGCGTACTGCGCGATCAGGCCAGCGGCCCACTCACGCACCTCGCGCGCGGCGGCGATGACACCCTCAAGATGCGTGGCAGGGCAAGCGGCCTCGGATTCGATGCGCGGCCCCAGTGTGATCGGCAGCGGCGTATCGGGCTGATACGCGCTGTCGGTCAACGCCGCGACCGCGCGCTGCAAATTGGGCAAGATGTGATGCGCGAGCGCATTGGCCTGGTCATAGGTCACGCGCGGCAGGTATCCCAGTGTCGCGGGGTCAGCGGCGGCGTCAGCGGCGAGGAGTTCCTGCACGAAGACCTGATAGGCCCGCGCGGCGCGAATGAAGGCCAACGCATAGCCGCGTCGGGTATAGGCGTCCCACGGGGTCACGCCTTGAGCGATGTCTTCGGCGATCTGGTCGTCAATCTGGCCCCAGATATCCGTGATCTGGCTCGCCGCTCGTAGGTAGCCGCGCACATTCGCGTCGCTGACCTCGCCACGCATCGCCGTCGCATAGAACCGCCGCGCGGCATCCTCCACGTCGCCAATGAAACTCTTCGCGGGCATCGCTCTCTCCTCGTCCTTTGTTTTGCTCGGGTTATTGTGTAGATGGGGCCACATCCGATACTACGTCGCTTGCCACCTTCGGGTTTCGCTGCTCTGATGGGCGACTGATGGGCGAGATGACCGGCTACAGCGCGGCGTCCAGCTCGCGCAGGAACAGCTCCACATCGGTGACGAGGCCCATCGCCTGAGCCGTGCCACGGTCGGCCAGCTTGGTGACGACAGCGGGATTGATGTCCACCACGACGCATTTGACGGCGGCGGGCAGCATATTGCCGGTCGCGATAGCGTGCAGCATCGAGGCCGCCATCACGCAGACCTCGACGCCCTGGCAGGCCGCGCGCATACTCCCCTGAGCCACCACGCTATCGGTGATGACGCCGGGCATCGGGCCGTCATCGCGGATGGAGCCTGCCAGCACGACCTCGACCCCGCACTCCAGCGCGGAGGCGATGATGCCGTCACCGAGCAGGCCGCGCCTGTGCGCCTCCGCCAGCGAGCCAGCGGCGCGTACGGTGTTGATGGCGCGCAGGTGGTTGCGATGGCCGTGCTCGACGGGTTTGCCCGTCTTGAGGTCAATGCCAAGCGAGGTGCCGAACATCGCCGCCTCCACATCGTGCGCAACGATTGCGTTGCCGCCGAAGATCACCTGAATGTAGCCACGGCGAATCAGCGACGCGATATGCTGGCGCGCCGCCGTGTGCACGATCGCCGGCCCCAGCACGAAAAGGGTCTTGGCGCCACGCTCACGACACTCGCGCATCGCCTGCGCTACATCCGCGATGGCCAGCGCCTTGGCCCGCTCGGAGGAGACAGCGCTCTGCATGAAACCGAACGCCTCGCGCTCGCG
>DASQSS010000447.1:0-2535 GCA_035642255.1 Ktedonobacterales bacterium
TCTGCTCCTCTGGCGTCAGGCGCACCCGTCGCGCGATGACGACGCGCTCAGGGAAGTCGCTGAAGATGCTATCTACCTCCCAGGCGATCAGTTGGCGGATGGTCGCCCAGCGGTTGGCTGTCCAGACGTTGACGCGCAGGCCTGCCTCGTGCGCCGCGCGAACCGTCTCTTGCGTGAGGATGCGCGGATGAGGATGGATCGCCTCGACGCCGAGCGCGAGCGCCCGCTCGATCATCGCCTGGCGTCTCCAGGCGCGGCCACCGTAGAGCGCGCCGACGCGCAGCCACGGCAGCCGCCGCTTGATCTCCCCGACCGCTGGCAGGCTGAATGACGAGACAATGATGCGCTGGCGCAGGGAATCATCGTCCGCCAGAGCGGCGAGCCGCGCCGCGACCGCTTCAGCCACAGCCAGCGCCTCTGGACCGCTCTCGGCCTTGAGTTCCAGGTTGAGCAGACCATCCCGCGCACGGACCAACGCCAGCGTCTCATCTAGCGAGGGGATGCGCTGGCCGCGCCCCGCATCGAGCAGGCGCAGCGCGTCGTAGCCGAGCGCGCTGACGGCGCCGCGTCCGCTCGTCGTGCGGTTCACTGTGCCGTCGTGGATGATGACGAGGCGCCCGTCCGCGCTAAGCTGCGCGTCGCACTCGATGCCGTCGGCGCCCAGGTCGAAGGCTAGATCAAAGGCCAGCAGCGTATTCTCTGGCGCATGCCCGCGTGCGCCGCGATGCGCATAGCAGATCGGGCTGGGCGGGGTCACGCCCGCAGCGCGCTGCTCGCGCCCGGTGGCGTCGCGCTGGTTGGTCGCGAGTGTCACCCGTCGCCTCCTTCACATCGAGCGCCTTCAACGCCTTCAAAACGCCCTCGCGCCGCTATCGAGATACCATCTGGACGCCATCCTGACGCGATCCTGACGCCATCGTAGCATACTCGCCAGCGCTCGCCAACGACGTCAGGCATGCTGGGACAGATGATACAATCGCCTATGGAAAAGCTGGCGCGCGCGTGTCCACGGCGCCGTGCGCTGGTCCAAGACGAAACGCCACCGTGTCACAGGATCGCAAGAAAAGAGCAGCAACGATGCGCAGTAAAGTTACCGTCGTCGGAGCCGGAAACGTCGGAGCGACCGTCGGCCAGCGGGTCGCCGAGCGCGACTACGCCGATGTCGTGCTGGTGGACGTCATCCCGGATATGCCACAGGGCAAAGCGCTCGACATTCTCGAAGCTGGCCCGGTGCTTGGCTATGACTCGCTGGTGATCGGCTCGAATGGCTACGACGAGACCGAAAACTCGGATGTCGTCGTCATCACCTCAGGCATCGCGCGCAAGCCGGGCATGAGTCGCGACGACCTGATTCGCACCAACCAGGGCATCGTCACATCCGTGACGCAGGAAGTCGTCAAGCGCTCACCCAACGCCATCATCATCTGCGTCACCAACCCACTCGACGCGATGGTACAGCTAGCGCACAAGGTCAGTGGATTCCCGAAGCAGCGGGTGCTAGGCATGGCGGGCGTGCTCGACACCGCGCGCTTCCGCACGTTCATCGCGCAGGAGCTGGGCGTTTCAGTGCGCGACGTACAGGCGTTCGTGCTGGGCGGCCACGGCGACACAATGGTGCCGCTGACCCGCGCATCCTCCGTCGCGGGCGTGCCGCTGACCGACCTGATCGAGTCTGAGCGCCTGGCCCAGATCGTCCAGCGGACGCGCGACGGCGGCGCGGAGATCGTGCAGCTGCTCAAGCAGGGCAGCGCCTACTACGCCCCCTCAGCCTCAGTGCTGCAGATGGTTGACTCGATTCTGCTCGACAAGAAGATGATCATGCCCTGCTCGGTCTATCTCGAAGGCGAGTATGGCATCAACGGTCTCTTCGTCGGCGTGCCAGCCAAGCTGGGCGCGAAGGGCGTCGAGGAGATTATCCAGCTCGACCTCTCGCAGGAAGAGCAGGCCGCCCTGCAGAAGTCCGCTGACTCCGTGAAGGAGCTGGTCGGCGTGATGGGCATCTAGAGCCGTTCCACTGGTATAGCGTCTAAAGCGCACTGGCGAGCCGGCTTCCACGATGACGTCTGCGTCATGGAGGCTGGCTCGCCTCGTTTCCTCATGCTGACACAGAGCGACGTCTGGTTGGCGCAAGGCATACATGCTCCTGCCAACCAGACGTCATACGTGTAGCGCGTTTTACTGTGCGGCTGTGTTACTCTCGCCGCTCGCGGTCCTCGGCCAGATCGAGTGCGAGGATGCTGGCGAGGATGGTCACATCGTCCTGCCCTTGCGCGATGTCGATGCCGTAGGTGTCGGTTAGTGAGATCCAGCGCTTCGAGACGGTCGCGACGACGGCGCCACCACGTCGCACACGGTATTCATGCTCAAAGAGGTTGCCATCGATCTCCAGGTCATCTGGGCCGGGAACGTCGATGGTGTAGTGGTCGCCGAGCAGATTGATGAAATGCTTGCGCACCTCAGTCTCGCCCTGCCCCGGGCGCTCGATGGCATAGGTCGGCGTCAACGCGATGAGATGGCGCTTGACCGTAGCCACCT
>DASQSS010000448.1:0-2679 GCA_035642255.1 Ktedonobacterales bacterium
GGCTGTCAAATCAAGCGCTTCATCCCAACTGATACGCTGCCATCCCGGGTTGGGGTCGCCCTTGGGCCGGGTTCGTTTCAGCGGATGGAGCAATCGTTCCGCGTGATAGACGAGTTCCGGGGCCGCTCGCCCTTTCGCACAGAGCGCGCCCCCAGTAGGATGCGATGGATCTGGCTCCAGGGCGACAAAGCGGCCGTTCTCGACGACGGCGACCGAGCCACATCGCGAGACGCACAGCGCGCAGTATCCCGGAACTCGTTGTCCAGCCTGGTTGTCTGCTATCATTGCGGCGTCTCCTGACTACGCTGTCTTCCACTGGAGTTGTGAACCGATCAAGGGGATGCCCGCGAGCATGGCGGCGTCCTCGCGCTGCATGTGTCTCACCACAGAAAGACTGTACCACTGTTGTGTCGAAGATGTCCTCGTGGCCGTGGTCGGGCGCAATTGCCGTGTTTCGCCTTCACCGACTCCTGTGCGCGTGCCCACGCAACGTTCGGCAGTAACGTTGGCATTAACGCTCGGCGCTAGTCTTCGAGGATCTCTCGATAAATCACGATTCAAGCCAGATGACGATGGCCGCAATGACCACCATCGCACGGTAGTTGGTGGCGCGCTTCTCGTAGCGGGTAGCAAGACCACGCCATTGCTTGAGCCGATTGATACAGCGCTCGACCACGTTGCGGCGGGCATAGATCGCCTTATCGAAGGCGAGCGGGCGGCCAGGTCGGGCAGTGCGCCGCACCTCCTGGTCGCGCCGCTCGGGAATGGTGTGCGGGATCTGGCGCTGGCGCAACAGCCGACGGCACCGCGGGTAGCTGTAGCCCTTGTCGGCGATGAGCCGATCCGGGCGCTTCCACGGGAGCACGACATTGGCGGAGTAGGCGCCAGCGCCCTGACGAGCGAGAGAGCGACCATGTGCTCTTCGAGCAACTTGGCACGGCGCGGCGCGCGTCGTCTGGCCGAACGCAAGCGCCGCATTGAGCAAGCGGGCGCCGCGATGGGTGAGGCTCATCTGGCCGGGGCGCGTCCGCTGATCTCCGCTGATCGCGGAACGCGCGCCGCTGCTCCTGTCTCTTCCACTCCGGCCTGTGATGGTTGCGACGCCGCCTGACCTGCGATCGGCCTATGCGGGTCGCCTTGCGGTTATACCGTTGAACCCTGGCTCCTTCTCCAAAACGGTCATGACGTCTGCGGAAGGGAGAAGAAGCCGGAAGAAGCGCCCTATCTCGTGATGCCTTGCAGTGTGCCGCGCCCACCACGCACACTCAGGTCAGCTGCACCGCGATGGAGGGCCAGCAGTACGCGCAGTTGTGATACAGCGCCTGGTCCACATAGGCATCGTTATGCGGCATGCTGCTTATGCTGCGGAAGTCGCTGATGGATGTTCCAGCGCCGCAGCCGTCACAGCGGTAGGTCAGCGCATCCCAACTCTCACTGGTATCGTTGAGCGATCCGCCATGCGTGTAGCGCGGGTTCACATAGAGCAGCTTATGGCCGGCATCCATGTGCACAGCCGACGTACCGCTGACAACGAAATCCGCGTCAGCGGGATAGTTGCCCATCGTCGTCCAGTCGGTGCCATTGGTCGCCTGGGGATCGCGTCCGCTGCTTGTGGCGTTGATGGCCTTGATGAAGCTGCTCCCCGACTGCATCTCCTCAGCCTGCCACGTCGAGCCAACGAAGGCATAGACGACGCCGTTGTGCATGGTGCTGATGGTGTAGACATCCTGCACATACAACGCGGGCGGGAACACGCCCTGTCCGATCGTGGCGTTATTCTGCTCAGCGTACAGCATCCAGCGTACGATCAGGCCGCCCATACTATGAGCGACGATCTGCACGTTCTGGCCATACTTTGTGTAGTTCTGGTAGATGAACCAGGCGAGGTGATAGGCCAGATGCCGGATGTCGGTATTCCGGTTATGTGAGAGGTGGCCTGATGTGCCGTCTTCGTGGGTGCTGCACGTCGGACTGCACGGTGAGGTCGCATAATAGGCCGAGTGGCTGCCGTAGTTGTCGATCCAGTCACTGGCGGCGACATTCGTATCACAGCTGTAGAAGCCAATCTCTCGTTTCGGTCCCGTCCAACCATCCTCAATGAGATCGGTCTTGAGGTTGTTCCACATCGCCTCATCAACCGAGGGACAGTTCAGCGCGTCGTTGTAGCCATGCACAAAGATGATGGGGGTCGTGGCCTTGTTTGGGGATGTCCAGACACCAGGAGATGAGGAAGCGGCCAGCGCGCTCTGGGGATAGAGCACAAAGAGCGTGGCCAGGATGAGCAATGGCAGCGACCAACGGCGATGCATGACCAACCTCCCTGGTAGGCGCGAGCAACACAGCGCGTAACAAGCGAGCCGTGGGCAACCCGGTACCTAGCATGCCAAGCGAGCGCATCGCATGTCAAGCGACTGAGCGACGTCGTGAGACCACACAGCGGCAAAGCCGGCGCTCTTGTGCCGGGCGTTCATGATGGTGGCGGCCGCGCTCAGGTATCGTGTGGCACGCTTCGACGGCCCGTTGTCACCCCACACCGCCGCGCCTCGGCGATGTGCGGCTGCGTTGCGTCCAAGTGAGCCGCCGAGCGCGTGGTGACTGACTCCGGCCCGCCCTGAACGACGCTGCCATGGACGACGCTACGCGCCACGCAGTTCCGCACGTTGATCTTGATGGTAGGGC
>DASQSS010000449.1:0-5104 GCA_035642255.1 Ktedonobacterales bacterium
GTAGGTCACTGTTGGCGCAACAAGGAGAGGGACTATGGCGGACCAGGTCATGGAGATTCCGCTGTTTCCCCTGAACCTTGTGCTGTTCCCAGGAATGGTGCAGCCACTGCACATATTCGAGCCACGCTACCGCGAAATGACCCGGTATTGTCTCGACACAAACGTGTCATTTGGCGTCACGCTCGCCACGCCTGAAGCAGAGCTTAGCGACGACGAGTCCATGCGCTTCGGCACACTCGCCCGTATCGCCGACTATCAGCGGCTGCCCGATGGCCGCTACAACCTCATCGCCGTCGGCGTCAAACGCTTCGAGATTATCGAAGTGCGCCGCGACAAGCCCTATCTCAGTGCGCTGGTGCGAGTGCTGCCTGAGCAGATCGGCGCTGGTGACATTGGGGGACTCACCCAGGAAGCGCGCGGCCTGCTAGACGATTACCTCAGCCTGGTGCTCTCTATCATGGAAGGTGGAGAGACGACCATTACAGCGCCCAAGGACACGATCGAGCTGTCCTACTTCATCGCCGTCTGTCTGCCGTGCGATGACCTGGTGAAGCAGACTCTCCTGGAGGCGGAAACAGCGGTGGAGCGGCTCTCGCGCGAGCGCGACCTGCTTCGCAAGGAGATCGCCGCGATCAGCGAGCAGATATTGAACGACGATGATGCGAATGATTGCGCCGACCAGGAGACGTCCGACAACCGTGACCGCTTCAACTAGAGCGGAGTCCTGACGCGGCGCATCCCGCCGCTCAGAAGTTCTGGTCGTAGCTGGAGATGCGCCAGGCGCCCTGTGACTGTGTGAGCGCCAGTGGCGCGGTGATGGACGCCGACGTGCCGCGTTGGAGCGTTAGCGTGACGGACGCCACCCCGCCGTCTACGCTCCCGACACTCGCCTGACACCCGTGAACGACGCCAACCAAACGGTCGAGCTCGCGCTGACTCGCGGCGAACTGCGCCTCGGTACCTTGTCCCTGGAGGTCGGGGGAGAGCAGCGTATACAACGCGCCGTAGCGCTGGCTAGTGAGGTCAGCGCAGATGGCGTGAGCGACGGGGGAGGGATTAGGCGCGGGCGCATTGGTGAGTCGCAGCGCGACAAAGGCCAGCGCGCACAGCGCCAGCCCGGCGAAGATGCCACCCAGCACCGGGAGCGCGCCGCTTGTTCGCCGTCCAGAAGCGCGCCGCGACGTAGACCCCTCCGCGACCGCTTGCCCATGCTCGCCGCGCATCACCAACTCCCTTCACGCGCCCGGCGCCACACGCATCGTAGGGCGCCACTCCTCCAGTATAGTCAAGCGCAACGCGTGGATGTCAGGGACTGCGCCGGAATGGCCACAGCGCATGGCGCACGGTTAGACGTGTTCTGACGTGTTGTGGGGCGCTCTAGCGCGAGGCCAGGAGATTGATGATCACGATCATGGCGATCCCGCCCAGGAAGTACAGTCCGCCGCCAGCGCCAAGCGTGATGGCGATGATTGGGATGCCAAAGATCAGCGAGCAGATGGCGAGGCCTGCGCGTTGGCCACCTCTTGCCGGACCTTCGCCGTCAGCTTCTCGACGAGCGCATCGAGAAAGTGGTCATCGTACTCAGTTCCCAGCTCGCGACGGGCGGCGAGTGTCGCCTGCAGATCGCGCCGAATGTCCTCGTTCTGCTGGTTCGGTGGCGTCATCATCGGAAACACTCCCCGCCCCCTCAGGGACGTTACGACTGGATTTGCCTGCCTGCGCGTCGTCTGCGTCGTCAGGCAGGCAAATCCGAACGGGCCCCATGCGTATGACAGAAATACGCCATCGGCCCTTGCGAGGTTACGCTTCCGCGCCGACCACGGCAACGTGCCTACAGACGCCAGACCTGCGCCAGCATGCCGACGAGCTCGCGCTGGCGCCGCTCCACGACCTGGGGTGTCCAGACCTCCTCGCGCAGCACCTGTGTCGTCAGCGCGAACGGCGAAACGCCGTCCTTGGTCGCGAAGTACGTCTTCGTCTTGACAGCGAAGCTGTAGTTCACAGCTTGCATATTCTTGACGCGTGAGAGCAGCGCCAGATTCCCTAGCTTGTGCGTCCAGCGGGCGCGCTCAGCAGGCGTTGGAAACCACTGCGTCCATTCGCTCTTCTCGGGCGGATTGCGCGGCAGCACATGCTCCACCGTGATGATGCGCGAGTCATACGTCGCGCCAGATCCGGCGAGCGCGCTGTCGAGCCGTTGCATCAGATAGTTGCGCGGCGGCGCGGGCATCAGATAGACGTCACCACCAAGCGTTTGGATCGTCTCTTCACGTTCGTGCTGCGTCAATTGCAGCGGCGAATCCGGGTGCGACAGATCGTCACCCTGGCGAATGATCGCCTGGATACGCCAGAAACGTGGCTCGCGCCGATGCCCAAACTGGCGGCGAATCATCAGCGACGCCGCCAACCGCTCCAGGTCGGCGAAGAAGCGCGCCAACCGCTCTGGCTGGTCATGGTAGCGCTGCAGATACATCAGCGCAGGTGGAACCCAATCGAAGTTGTCGATTCGACTGAGCCATCGCAGCGACTGATTGATCTTCGCGGCCAGCGCGGCCTCGTGATGCTCGTAAGCCGCGTTGAGGATGACGTAGTAGGACGAGCCGTAGGGAACAAGCGCCTCGTCAATCAGGCGACGTGAGTCGTTCAGCGCGCGAATGACATCTTGCCGGAAGCTATCGAGAATGTCGCCGCGTTTGCGTGTCCGGCGATAGATCGAGCGGAGGTGGCCGATCAGGTCGTTGAAGGCGTCGCGGCCCAGCGACTCCTCCACCTGCTCCCAGCGCAGTGTGTACTCGTTCTGCGCTACCTCCGGGAGCTGACCGATGACCTCCGCCTTGAGGATGTCCGCATACGAGAGGTCAAGTCCGCGATCGTTGAGGACGGAAAAGATGCGATAGGCTGAGCTGAGATCGGGCGTAGAGACGACCACCAGCAGGCAGCGTTGCGCCAGAAACTGCGCCAGCCGCACCCGCCTCGCCTCTGGCATCTCGCGCAACACTCGCAGGTAGAGCAGCGCATTCTCATACATGTTGCGCTGGCTCTCGGTCAGTTCGGCATGTGGCTGCCCCTGCATCCGTTGTATCGCGTTCTCGCTCTGGATGAACTGCTGAAAGAAGGCGGCGTCACGCTCTTTCGGGCGCAAGCGATAGCGGGCAGGGATGTTGTTGAGGGGGTCTGCTGGCTCATACAGCCGCCGTGTGATGCTCTCGGCGTATTCCGGCGGCACGACCGCGCGCAGCGCAGCTAGCAGGATCGTCAGGGTAATCAGTCGCTGTTGCCCGTCCACGATCTGCGCCTCGGGTCGATCCCCTTTGATGAGCACGATACTGCCTAAGAAATAGGGATTGAGCTCCTCAACTGATCCGTCGGCGTCGCCGAGATAGCCGATCAAATCCTCGAAGAGCTCACTGGCGTGTTCGGTCGTCCAGGCATAGGGTCGCTGGTACGGCGGCACGACGAAGGCGTAGCGCTCGCTAAAGACCTCACTCACCGGATGCTGTTCGCCTTTGATGTCCACGCGCGCCATATCATTGATCCTTTCGTCACCGCACCCACATCAAGCACTTGCGGTACGCGTTCCTCAGCGCACCGCGCATATCGGTCGGCGCCGCCTATCATCCTTATAACGGACAGGCGCCGCCGCAGCTACAGCGCGCCGACACGCGCCGCTCGCGGCAGAATGCGCGCGATCTACGCTCATCATTCCGTCAATGACGTCTCAGCCCGGTAGAGCGCCTGCCACCACGCGACTTCCCCGAATGGCGACTGCCCCGCTTGTCGGGCTGGCAATCCACGACAGCGAGACGCGACGAGGACGAAACGAGGATCAGACGGGCGGCGTGTGGGTGCGCGTCGCCCGTCCCCGCGATCCCGCATGATTCCGCGCTGGTCCGCATTGCGATACGTCCGCCTCACCCATCGATCGATACGCCGCGCAATGTGGCGCCTGTTATCTCCGCTTACTGACGCAGACGTTTTGGAGCGAACGGCGATGGGGACGCTCGCGCCTCACGACGCTGGGCCCCAAAGCGAACCCTCCCGAACGGTATCGGTCATGTCTGACATGATAACCGTTCAGGAGGGCCTGTTATTGCGCTGTTCCGCAACGCTGAGTAGCCGTCTGGCGCCATCTCAGTCGAGATGGCGCCAGGGCGCCGACCCCGCTACTTCAACATAAAGAACGCCTGGATTGACGTGCCGGGCGAGGTTGAGGACCCATCCAGAAGGGTCACCGTCACCCAGTAGCATGCGCCCGACTGCTTCGGAGTCTGCCAGTTGTACACGAACTGCCCTGCCGTGGTGTCGTAGCGCAGGCTAGTGCCTCCTGTGCTCGTAATGTCCACGGAGTCCTGAGTTCCCGAGGAGCAGTTGAACTGCGTCAGTGTCAGCGGCTGCTGTACAACGCTCGTGCTGGTTACCTGATCCGAACCCGCGAAGACCTGGAACTTCAGCGGAACGGTTGACCCAGCCTTGACCGTATTCCAGTTAATAGTCGAAGGAGCATATGGGCTGGGAGTGACAGGCTGGAAGAATCCAGACGTCTGGTAGGACACTCGGACAGTAAAACTGCCCTTAGACGTATTACCATGAGCGTCAGTGGCTGTGCAGTTCACTGTCGTCACGCCGATGGAGAACATGCTGCCCGAATCCGGTGTGCAGACCGGCGTCACCGCGCCATCCACCAGATCCGTCGCGGTGGCCGAATACGTGACCGCGGCGCCAGAGAGGCTCGTCGCGGGCGTCACGATGTCAGCGGGCAGGGACAACGTTGGCGGCGTTGTGTCCTGCACAGTTACGCTAAAGCTCCCGCTGGCTGAGTTTCCGTGCGCATCAGTGGCTGTGCAGGTGACGGTCGTCGTCTGGCTTGTCGTCGCGCCGATGGGGAACACGCTGCCCGAGGCAGGCATGCAAACCGCCGTCACCGCGCCATCCACCAGATCCGTCGCGGTGGCCGAATACGTGACCGCGGCGCCATCTGGACCGGTCGCCTCAGCTGTGATGGCGCCTGGCAAGGAGAGCGTCGGCGGCGTCGTGTCCCGCACGGTTACGGTGAAGCTTCCAGTAACGGTGTTACCAGAGCTGTCAGTGGCTGTGCAGGTGACGG
>DASQSS010000450.1:0-2061 GCA_035642255.1 Ktedonobacterales bacterium
ATGTCGCGCATTTGCCCGGTGGCGATCGCTGACCCCCACGGGGTGGGCCCGGGAGTAGACGCGCACACTATCGGGCTGCCATCCGTAGTTTCCATCCGCATGTGAACGTCGTCCGATATACCTGGACACGGCCCGCAAAGCAGAGTAACACCTCAGGGTCCCGCATGGCGATTCGATGCGCCGATAGTCCCGCGCTCACTGTGCTGCTGCGCTGCCGCGCCGTGTCGTGCTGCGCTAGCGCCCTGGCCACTCACGCGTAGCGGCGAATCGCTGTGCGGCAACCGCCTCCACCTGTGCGTCGGCCCGCACCTCCGCAGCTGCGTTCAGATCCGCATCCATGTTCGGCGCGCCGCGCGTCGCTAGGCTGATGCTCACGCAACTCGTAGCCGCCACGAGTGCACCGAGTGCTCCGAATGCAAGGCTGTCGAGCGCAGCGGCTGGCCGCGTTCGGAAGAGGACATAGGCGCCAAAGATGCACAGTGGCACGACCGGAACAAACGCGGCCAGCCAGCGTTGAGCAAGTGTCGCAGACTGTGGCGCGCGTCGCCGCCGAAATATGCGCATCAGCCACGCATAGCCCACCGCAAAGATAGCGACGAGGATCGCGAGTATCAGCAGATACGCGATCTGAAACATCATGTCCCGCGACATACTCCGCACGTCCTTCTTCTGTTCATCCCCTGAGCGGCGATCCATCGCGCCACGCGAGCCGCGACAGCTAGCCCATCAGCCCATCATGAAATATAACGACGTGCCGACATGAGCGCAGTTGCCCCCGGACGATTGGGCGAGATGAGGGCCGCGCTCAGGTGGGTTCAGGACACTGAGGAGATATCAGTGCAGACACGGGTTGAGCGCCTGCTGGTGCGGCTGAGCGCTCCAGACCATCGGCGGCAGATAGCGTGGGACAGGAGAAGTCATTCATGAGAATGCGTCACGTGGGTGTAACCTACCGTGCGCATACGACACAGAGATCGAGAAACGGGCGAAGACCAACGCGCCCAAAAGTGTGACAAAGTACGCCGTCAGGCTGATGCTGGAACCAACGTTGGAACCAACGTACAGCCCGACCGCACAAGACTCTGCCAGCACATGTAGCCTGACGTCGTCCGGTCGCTGTTACAGATATGTGCGACGCCCAGGAGTACGCCCCTGCGTCTGTGGCGGTGACGCGCCAGAGCCAGGCGAGCGGCGGTTGGCCAAGTCAGCACACCTGCGATATCTCCCTACCACGGTGGCGAGAGAGCATCATGAGGCATGAGGTGGTGACAATTGAGGTATTGTCGGCTAAGAGCTGCGCCTCACACTCACTTCAACTCAGGCGCATGGCGCCGATGGGGCGATGGCGTCAAAGCTCACAGTGCGCAGACAGGGTGGTCTGCATGCATGTGACGATAACGCTCATCGCCATGACAATTCACACCACGGTATCCTCACTCACTCCAACTGCCTGAAAGTCAACCAGCCGACTGTTTGGTCTGCGGAGCTGGCCGATGAATCGCATGTGGGTTGAAGGCTTTATTGGCCCTAGGGGAATGCAGTTGTGGCGAGGGCTTGTGCGCTGCGTGCGGATTGAACGGCTTCGTCGAGGCGGCCGTGTGGATCTTCGAAGCCGGTTTGTGCTTCTTCATCGGGACTGGAGCGGCCATCGGGTGCGTTTCATCTGCCATATGAGTCGCCTCCATTCATCTAGAGTTGGTGCGCTTACCCAAAGTGGTATCGGACGATGCAGAGTATGCTACAGGTTGCGTTTGGCTTGGTAGCGCGTTATGCGCCTGCCTTCGGCGTCAGTCGACGATAGCGAATAGATCCATAATCACGTCGGCGACCAAGTCACCGATGCTAAGGTCCCGTAACTTCGCGCTACTCAAGCTGCTCACCACGATCCATGCGTTGGTGACGAAGGGATCGTGGCAGAGGAGGAGATGCTAATGGCGCACCTGATATTGCCATAGCGCCACCACCTCGTGCGCGTACGTGGCCACAAAGCCCCTACATGATGAAGCCGGCGATGTCGACGACGACATCGGTGTTCGCCGGGCCATTGACGAAGACCTTCAC
>DASQSS010000451.1:0-6423 GCA_035642255.1 Ktedonobacterales bacterium
GACGACTTTCCCAGGCTCGCGCTGCGCTGCGCGACGTCCGTCGTTGTTCGCATGATAAGAACGCCTCCCCTCGGCGAGTGGGCTATGGGCTATCGCAGCACCGGGCTACGGGTTGTCGGGGCGCTGCTCTCCAGCACACGCGCCAGGGCGTCGCCACGTCGGACGGAGATCGTCGGGACGCCGACATCGTCGAGGGCATCGACGACGCGTGAGATACCGCCGCGACTGTCATCAAATGAGCTGGGATCAAGTGTCACTACCGCGGGCCGGACACCACGCCGTCGCAGACGTCCCAGCCGCTGCTCCCAGTCGAGCTCGGTGGAGGGTGTGACGACGATCAGCGCCGTGTTGCGCGCGAGCTTCATCTCCAGCTCGACGAGCGCGGTGGCGAGTGTGACGTGACGGTCGGCGCGCACGATGGCCAGCGCTTCGAGCATGCGATCGAGTTGACGTTCACCGCGATCCAGTGGCAGCGAGACGCCGCTCGGACCAGGCGTCTCCAGCGCGACAGCCAGCTCACGATGGCGCAGGAAGAACGCGGCAAGACTGGCGGCGATGGTCACGCTATACTCTTCCGTCGAGCTATCCTCAGTTCCCGCCTGCGCATCCTTATCGAGATCCAGCAAAATGACGATGTCAATGGTGGGGTCGAGGTCGAACTCTTTGACCATCATCTGTCCGTGGCGCGCGGTGCTCGCCCAATGAATGCGCGTGAGCGCGTCACCTGGCAAGTAATTGCGCACCGTGACCACATTCGTCGTGACCTGAAGCGACCGCTGGGAGCCTCGTCCACGGCCAGGCATGACGCCCGGAAAAAGCGGGAACGCGCGCAGGTCGAAGACATTGGGCAGCACCAGGAGCTGTGAGGATGAGGCTAGCGTCAGTTCGCGCCGGAAGAGTCCAAGTGGGTCACCGGTGGTTGCGGTGACTGGGCCTAATGTGTAGCGTCCGCGCTTGCGGCAGAGCGTGCGCGCTCGCCAGGCGATGCGCTGGCGTGGGCCCACACTGGACACGTAGCCCGCGTGATGCCCGGGCAGGGTCGAGCCGTCGCTCACCTGCACCCAGAGCTTGGGAATCCAGGAGTGGTTCTCCAGAGCGAGCCGCTCTTCGATGCGGTCGCCTACCTGGGCGCGCGCGCCCACGGACGAGCGCGTAAACCTGAGCCCGCGCACACTAAGAGCGAGCCACACCAGCGCGAGCGCGAAAGCGACCAGGAGCGCATAAAATAGCACCCAGAAGGGCTTCCATCCGTTGAATACGGCGAGCAGGCCCATCAGGAAGATGAGCGCGATGAGCTGCCACGGACGCATAGCATATCGCCTTTCCGACGGCTACCTGCGCGCGATGAGTGACGAAGGACCGCCCGGCGTTGGAACCTGCTGGAGCGCGTCATCGAGCACGGTGAGCGCCGTGACATCGTCGCGCCTGAGGTTCGGATGCAAAATGATGCGATGGCTCAGCGTTGGCTTCAACATCGCCTGCACATCGTCGTCCTCGACGTAGTCGCGGTCATCCAGCGCGGCGCGCGCCTGCGCAGCCTGGAAGAGCGCCAGCGAGCCGCGCGGACTGGCTCCAAGGTAGACGTGTGGATGGGTGCGCGTCGCCCCGACCAACGCCACGATGTATTCACGAATCTCCTGTTTGACTCTCACCTCGCGTACGCGCGATTGCATGGCAATAAGCTGCTCAGCGCTGATGACGGCGTCCAGGTCATCAATGGGATGGTGGCGCTGCTGGCGGTCGAGGATCGTGACTTCGTCACCGGCGCTCGGGTATCCCAGCCGGATATTGAGCATGAAGCGGTCGAGCTGCGCCTCCGGCAATGGGAATGTGCCTTCGTATTCGATAGGGTTCTGCGTCGCCATGACCAGAAATGGGCGAGGAAGCGCATAGGTGACGCCATCCACCGTGATCTGGGTCTCTTCCATCGCTTCGAGCAGCGCCGATTGCGTCTTGGGCGTCGCGCGGTTGATTTCGTCCCCCAGAACGAACTGGCTCATGATCGGACCAGGCCGGAACTCAAACTCGCCCGTGCGCTGGTTGAAGATCGAGACACCCGTGACATCGCTGGGCAGCAGGTCAGGCGTAAACTGAATACGCTTGAATCCGCAGCCGATGGAGCGGGCGATGGATTTCATCAAGGTGGTCTTGCCCACGCCAGGCACATCTTCAATGAGCACATGGCCACCACAGAGCACCGCAATCAGCGTCAGGCGCACGGATTCCTGCTTGCCGACGATCACACGCTCAACATTCTCGATAATGCCGCGAGCAGTGTGGCTTAGCTCTTGTATCGAGAGCGCAGGAAGATCTTCTAGCTTCACACGTCTTTGCGGCTGTCCTCCGCTGGGCGATACGCGCCACGACGGCGTGGCTTTCGCGGGAACGGGCCGCGCTCCTTTCTCAACTCGCATCCACCACGAAGACGATTGAGCCATCCGAGTACCGGGCATCGCTCGATTGTCGGTTCGTCAGACGCTTTCGCCATATATGCTGACGTTGCTGTTATACCCCAGAGGCGCTACCCAGGATGGCGCGTCCATCTCACGAGTATGTCAATCGTGTCTGCGCAACGATCTGCTGGCGCCATCATATTGTGCTGCGCTGACCTGCGCGCGTCAATCAACCTGGCGCGATCTCGACCCCATACATAGTACCTATACGTACGTGGGGCTGTTGCGGCTGGTTCCATGCGGGCGCCTTACCGCACGAAAAAGCAAGCGTCGATGCTGCTCTCCTATCATGACGCTCCATTGCGCCCGCGTTTACATCCCTGGATTCGATCGACGTGGCGACGATGCGCCAGACTGACGATCGCCGTTGGGCGCGGTGCGCAATATGCGCGATGTCGCGTACAATGGCGCGAGAGCCGCGCTCATTTCACATCAGGAGGAGTGCTTCCCATGCCAGATATTACCGCGTTTCAGGCCGCATTGCGAGCGGCGCGGATCGACGGATGGCTCCTGTACGACTTTCGTCGCTCAAACGCGATAGCGCACCGTGTGCTCGGACTATCGCCGCTGGCCTTCTTCACGCGGCGATGGCTCTACTATGTGCCCGCATCGGGCGAGCCTGTGGCGATTGTCAGTGCGGTCGAGTCCCATGCGCTGGCTGGCCTGCCGGGCGAGCAGCGCGTATACCGCACCTGGCGCGAGTATCGTGATCTCCTGAGCGAGGCGCTGGCAGGCGCGCGGCGGGTGGCTATGGAGTATGTGCCGTTGAACGCCATACCCTACTGCTCGCTTGTGGACGCTGGCACGGTTGAGTTCGTACAATCGCTCGGCCCAGAGGTCGTCTCGTCGGCGGATTTCGCGCAGCAGTTCGAGGCTGTGCTGACGCCAGCGCAGATCGAGTCGCACCGGCGCGCGGGGCAGGCGCTCGTGCGCGCGGGCGAGCGCGCCTTCGATTGGGTTCGCGAGCGATTGCTGGCGGATGACCCCCTGACGGAATATAGCATCCAGCGTGAGTTGACCGCCTATATGCGCGCCGAGGGTCTGGCGGTCGCTGAAGATGAGCTACCGCTGGTGTCCGTCAACGGTAACGCGGCCAACCCGCACTACAGTCCTACGGCGGATCGTCATGCCCCAGCGCGCAAGGGCGACCTGTTGCTGATAGATTTCAGCGCGCCGCTTGCCGAGGCTGGCGCGATCTTCGCGGACTATACCTGGATGGCCTATCTGGGTGAGCGCACGTCGCAACGGATGGCTGACCTGTTCGCCATCATCGCGCGCGCGCGGGATACAGGCGTGATGATGCTGCGTGAGGCATTTGACAGCGGGCTGCGCATCGAGGGTTGGACTGTGGACGACAAGGTTCGCGCCGTCATTGCGGATGCGGGCTATGGCGACGCGTTTGTCCATCGTACAGGGCATAACATTGGCGAGCGGGTGCATGGCGCGGGCGCGCACCTCGACAATCTTGAGACTCATGACACTCGCCCGCTGCTGGCGAATACCTGCGTCAGCATGGAGCCGGGCATCTATCTGCCGAGCGAGGGTCTTGGGCTGCGGACGGAAGTGGATGTGCTGCTGCTGCCCGGCGGAATCGAGGTAACAGGCTGGGAGCAGCAAGCGGTGAAGCCGCTGCTCGCGTAGCGCGCCTCTGCGGAATCGTGAACGGAGCGGGCGAGAAGGACGAAGCGTCGGTCAGGCGTTTTCCCACGCCTGCGCGAGTATGCCCGCATAGCGGTCGAGCCAGAGCCAGAAACGATCAGCCCAGGCGAGCCGTGCGAGGGCGTCGTCCTCGTCGAGCGCGCCCTCGTAATCGTCGGCGAAGACGATGTCCTCCGCGACGCCATTGGCGAAGACGACGGGAAAGACGAGCGTGAGCGCGCTCGCCAGCAGCTCCGCTTCGTCTTCCGCGGGCGGCGCCTCGCGGCCATAGGCTGAGAGGAAGCTATGGACGCGCAGAATGTCGAGGCCATCATCTACGAGCGCGGGTGTGAGCGAGGAGGTCGCATCCCAACGCAGGCCGGTAAAGAAGAACAGCGCGTAGGCGACCTCGTAGATGCGCTGCTCCCAGCGTGCGGCGTCGAAGTCATAGATCGCCGAGACGCGAGTTTCCCCGAATGCGAGGTTGTGGGGCTGGTAGTCGCCGTGGATGTGGAGCTGCGGCGGTCCGGGCTGACCGGGTGTGAGCAGGTTCATGGCGCCAGCGACACGCGCGTCGCTGACGTCAGCGATGCGCTCCAGTCCGGTCCGAATGCGCTCAGATGGCGCGCTTCCCGCTGCCGCGCGGATGCGTTGGATATAGGCGAGCGCGAGGCCAGCGGCGCTGTGCTCCTCTGGCCAGCGAAATGGTTGCCAGTCGAATTCCGCCGAGGCCTGATGCAGCGCTCCCAGCGTCTCGGCGGCTGCGGCCAGCCAGTCGCGCGCACGGGGATCGTCTGTCGCGTAGGCTGCGCCGGGCAGATATTCCTGTAGCTCGACGATGCCCTTGTCATCGAGCGCCCAGGTGCGCCCATCGGGTCGGGGTCGCAGGCGTGGCACGGGCAGCCCGGCGTCGCTCAATTGGCGCATGAAGGTATGGCGGAAACGTGTGTCGCTCTCGGTCAGATCAGGCGCCTGACGCCGCAGTAGCCAGGACGCTCCCTCGATCTCGATGACAGGTCGCAGTAGCCCACCCTGCGCGCCTGCTACCGCGCCAGTAACGCGCCATTGGCCCGGCCGCAAGCCCCACTCAGGGAGCGTGGATCGCGCCTCCGCGTCGAGCGCCGCCTGTGTTCCGGAGTCAGGTGTCAGCATGGGTTTGTCTATCCTGTGGCTGCGTGACGGACGCCATCTGCGCCCCTGACATTATGCGCCCACGTCCACGGGCTGTCGCCAACGGCCAGATGCGGGCGTCGCCAACCGATCCGCGGACGTCTGATACAATGACATGTGACCACATGACGCCGGCAGATTACCCCATGCGCGCGGCATGCGAGATGACGTCGTACCGGATGACAGGGAGCGTAGTGTGATGACGAGCGCCGCAGGGCGAATCTATCAGATCAATGTGTCGCGGGGCGGAGCGCCGAAGCTGCCCATCACGGAGGCGCGACTCACCGACGAGGGCATCGAAGGTGATCTGCACGATGACATACGGGACCACGGCGGCCCGATGCGCGCCCTCTGCCTGTTTACACTAGAGGAGATCGAGCGGCTCGCCGCCGAGGGGCATCCGATCTATCCCGGCGCCGCTGGGGAAAACGTGACGCTGGCGGGCGTGCCACAGGCCGCGCTGACTCCGGGGACGCGGCTAGCTCTGGGCGACGAGGTACAGATCGAAGTGACACAGTACACGTCGCCGTGCAAAACCATCGCTCATGCGTTCAATGATGGCGATTTTACGCGGATATCACAGAAGACGCACCCGGGTGAAAGCCGGGTCTATGCGAAGGTGCTGCGAGCGGGCACTCTTCATGTGGGCGACGCGGCGCGTGTGATCGCGAACGCGGCTGACCCAGCGTCAGCATGAATATGCGCGTCTCGTATGTGACATCTCGCGTGTTCTGTCGCAGCGAGCAGGAGGAGTGGGTGTGATCCCGACGACGCTCTTTAGCGAACGCCCCGAGTTGACCGAATTGCATTGCCATGTTGGCGGCGCCGTTGATCCAGCGATCATGTGGAGCATTGCCCATCAGCAAGGCATTCGTCTGCCCAGCAAGAATTACTGGGACTTTGTCGAGCTGATCACGGTCAGTCATCCAGACAAGGTGAACAATCTGACCGAATACGACAACATTTTTCGCTGGACGGAGCTGATTCAGTCGAGTCCGCTCGCCGTGGAGCGCTCGGTATACGAGATCATCGGCGGCGCCTATCGCAAATGCAACATCACGACGCTGGAGCTTCGACTCAATCCGATGAAGCGCAACCGCGAAGGCGAGCAGGATCTCGACCACATCATCACGGCCTCGCTGCGGGGAATGGACCGCGCGCT
>DASQSS010000452.1:0-11308 GCA_035642255.1 Ktedonobacterales bacterium
AGCATGCCAGCGCGCCAGCCGGCGCACTGGAGCATGCGCATTGGCCGATGAGCGCCTCACGCGAGGAAGGGTACCATGAGAAAATCGCAGATTACCAGAATCTGGGTCATTGGCGTGATTGTGGGCGTCGCTGGACTGATCGTGGCCGGGATCAGCATGGCATTGATGTTCACCAATGGTGGCAGTTACACGCCAACGGCCACGGGGAACGGCTACGACTTCGTCCCCAGACTCGATAGCTTCTTCTGGACGACCGTCGCCTTTATGATCGTGGGCGGCGTCATCGCGCTAGCTGGAGGCATCGCGCAGCTGGTCGCCTGGGTCGGCGCGCTGGTCAACACCTACCAGATTCCAGATCGAACGTGGTTCGTCGTCCTACTGGCGGGTGGGCTCATCGGTCTGGCCTTTGGCCTGGCTCAGCTTGCCGTGATGATCGCCTACGTCGTCGCTGGACCCGATGGAGTAGCTATGCGACGACCAGAGTCGCTCAGCTACGCGGAGCCGCCGATTCCTCCACGGACGCCGACGCTGGCGCATAGCTGACCCCTGATCCCTGACCAGCGTGGCCAGGGGTGGAGGCACAGCAGGGAAGGGAGAAGCGTCATGACAACGCCTACGGTGGAATCGCCACCTGCGCTTCAGCCGCGCAGCGAACGAGATGTGATAGCGAGAGAGCCGGCGCCCGTCGAGCGGGCGGACGATGCGACCGGATGGAGGCCACTCTACTGGGTCAGCGCTATTGCGGCGCTGCTGGCCGTCTTGTTGACGGCGCTTGCGGTGTTCGTATTCATGGTGTGGCAGCCGCCCAGCGCAATAGACGCATGGTTCAACCTGTTACAGCGCAATGGGCTCATCGGCCTGCTCGACCTCGATCTGGTGATGGTGGCGGGCGCCGTGCTGATGATCCCCATCTCGCTAGCGCTCTATGTCACCTTGCGGAATAAGAGTCAGGCGCTGACCGCGCTCGCGCTGGCGCTCAGCCTTGTCGGAAATGGCGTGATGCTGAGCGTGAACCCGGCGTTCTCGATGATGACGCTGAGCAACGGCTACACGCACGCGACAAGCGAGGCGCAGCGCGCGGCGTTTCTGGCGGCAGGGCAAGCGGTGATGGCGAACTGGACTGGAACGGCATTCGTCGTGGGCTATGTACTAGGTGGCATCGGCACGCTACTCTTCGCGGCAGTCATGCTGCGCAGCACGGCCTTTACGAAGCTGACCGCCTACGCTGGCCTGGCGGCTGGACTGCTGATGCTCGTGCCCGCGAGCGCCGGAACGTTCGGCCTGTGGGTGTCGCTGATCTCCCTGGCGCCGACGGTCGTATGGCTGACATTGCTTGGCATGCGCTTCCTGACGATGGGAGGACCGCTAGGGGTTGAGGGTAGCTCCTTCGTCGTCGCTCATCCGCGCCGACGGCGGGCATGAGGGCGGAGGTATGGCGCGGCCCGCCAGGATGGCTCGACGAGAGCAATGGAACCTGCGGGTGATTGGGGACGGGTCGCCCATACTTCCAACTGCGTATGACCTACGCATGACGCCGATGCTCAACCGCTATACGTTGAGCATCGGCGTCGCGTCGCTCGTAGAGCGGCGGGGGACACATGGCGAGGCAAGGGGCGTCAGGAGATGATCTTGACGGCGCTGCCGAAGCCCGTGTTGAGCGAGAACTGCTGTGTGATGTGCAGCAGCCCCAGGCCCTCAAGCTGGCGTGAGCGCTTCAGCGGACCAGCATCCAGCGGGCGCAGACCACCCGCCTCCAGAATCTTAGCCAGGCGCGCCTTCGCGTCGGCGTCATCGCTGGCGAGGAAGACATCGAGCGGCTGCCCGGCGACCTCTCCGGCGACGAGTGTGCCGCCAAAGGTTGTGTTGAATGCCTTCACCACCTTGGCCCGCGGCACGATCTGGGCGATCTCTTCAGCGGCGGAGACGCCCGGCGTGGTCGCGAGATCGTCGTAGGTCTCATTGACCGGGTTGCTGATCTCCACAACCGTCTTGCCCGCGAGCTGATCGCGGAACTGAGTGGCGACTTCCTTCTCGACTGGATAGAACAACGCGAGCACGACGGTGTCGTCTGTGATCGGGCTGCCATATGGCGCCGTTGTCACGGTCGCGCCCGACCTCGCGCCAGCGCCAAGCTCACTGGCGAGCTTGGTCGCGTTCTCCGCCGTGCGATCCATGATGGTGACGGACTCACCCGCCGCTACCAATCGCGTGCCAATGCCACGGGCCATGTTACCCGCGCCAATGATCGTGATTCCCATACCAATTCTCCTTCAATCTGTCCTTCGTCGCGCATGTTGTCTATCAGCGCGGCGCGTCATGCTCCAAACGTCGGCGGCTTAGAGCGCCTGGGCAGCGTTGAGTGTCGCCACGGACTGCGCGTCTGGCGCGGCGCCGATGCCCAGCAGGATGACGTTATTCCACGGATCGCGCACAGCCACGGTGTTCCCGACCTCGCTGTACTGGAGTCCGGCGGCGCTGACACGCGCGAGAACTTCCGCCCGCGCCTCTTCATTGGGCAGCTCCAGCGTGAAGTAGCGCAGTCCCGCTGTTCCCGCAGAAGCTGGGCCAGCGCCACGGCTCTGCCAGGTGTTGAGGCCGATGTGGTGGTGGTAGCCACCCGCCGAGATGAAGAGCGCGCTAGGCATCTGCGCGGTGATGTCGAAGCCGAGCACGCCGTGGTAGAAGTCCGCCGCCTGCTCGATATTGCCCACCTGAAGGTGCATGTGTCCGAGCCGCGTGCCAGCGGGCAGGCCCGTCCAGGGGGCGGGCTGCGCGGTCGCCTCAGCCAGCATACCGCGCACGTCGAGCGGGTCCGTCACCATATGCACACGGTCACCGCGCCAGGTCCACTCGTCGCGCGGACGGTCGCGATAGATCTCGATGCCGTTGCCGTCGGGGTCGGTCAGATAGAGCGCCTCACTCACGGCATGGTCAGCCTGGCCGGGGAAGGGCAGGCCTACCTGCAACAGATGAATCAGCGAGCGCGCCAGATCGAGCCGCGTCGGCACGAGGATGGCGAAGTGGAAGAGGCCCGTGTTATGCCCTGGCCAGTAGCGGGCGCCCGGCAGCTCAGTGAGGACGAGCAGCGGCGCGTCGCCAGCGCCGAGGATGGCGGTCTGCTCCTCGCGTCGCAAGAGCGCGAAGCCAAGCGCCTCGGTGTAATAGGCCAGCGAGCGATCAAGGTCGGCGACGGTCAGCGAGACGAGCCCAACCTGTGTCGCGGGATCAATGGACGTGGACGTGGGCGTGGATGCGGCGCGCACGCGCTGCTCTGGCATGGTCATGGAAGCTTTCTCCGAATCTCCGGGCGCGCATGCGTCCGGCAAGCGCATCAGAAGCGCGTCAGATACAGATGGGGTGGCGTCAGGCGGCGCCAGGTAGTCGCGCGTAGTTGTTAATACGCGACGGTAAAGCGGCGGCGCGGATACTTCGGCGCCTCGATCTCATCCACAAACGCGATGGCGAAGTCTTCAGCGGAGATGCGGCTCTCGCCACTCGCATCCGTGACAAGCTGATCGCCGCCGACGCGATAGTGGCCCGTGCGCTCGCCAGGAGCGATGAACGCGGGTGGGCTGAGATACGTCCAGTCGAATGCAGGCTCGCTGCGATAGACGGCCAGCGCGTCACGCTGGGCGATGGCTCCGGGCTTCCACGCGGGCGGGAAGTCAGGCGTATCGAGCAACGCCTGACCGGGCGCGACCTCCAGACTGCCACCACCGCCGACAACGATCAGACGTCCGACGCCAGCGCGCCTGGTTCCTTCGATCAACGCGCGTGCGGCCCGGCTCGGCTGATCGGCGGGCTGGTCAGATGATGGCCCGATAGCGCTCGCCACGATGTCCTGACTCGCCGCGACACGCGCCACATCAGCGGCGTCGAGCGCGTCGCCCTTGACCACTGCCAGACGCTCGTGTGTCAAGGTCATCTGGTCTGGGTTGCGCACGACCGCTGTCACCTCGTGCCCACGACTGAGCGCTTCCCGAGCGATGCGCTGGCCAATCATGCCACTTGCGCCGAACAACACGATCTTCATCGGTTTCGATACTCCTTACAGTCCACATGCCGCGTGCCGCACGAGTCAATTTGCAACCGCAACAGGTACAAATTCTGGTAAAAAAAGTGAGGCGCTCATGACGCCTCACGGGCTGACGTCGCCAGTGCCGTCTCGACAACCTGCGCCAGCGTTCGTCCGGCCAGGGTCTGCTCGAACGCGGACTCAGCCTCGCCGAAATATGTTTCGAGCGTCGTCTGGATGACCGCGCCGATCTGGCAGTTTGGGTTGGGATGGTGGTGCATGGCGAGCAGGTGGCGCTCATCGACCGCGCGAAAGATGTCGCGCAGGGAGATCGCCTCTGGCGTCCGCCGCAGACGCCAGCCACCGCTGACACCCGGCTGCGATTCCACGAGCCCCGCTCGGCTGAGGTCGCCGAGGATGCGCCGCAGAAACGCCGGATTCGTGTTGACGCTGCTCGCCATCTCCGCCGACGTCACCGGGGCGCCTTCCGCCAGGGCTACCAGCGTCAGAATATGGATGGCGATGGCGAACTGGGTATTGGCTCGCATCTCGTTCCTCCTCACGACGCATCTATCTGTAACTATTATAGACACGATTTACCAGTGGTGTCAAGGGCGCGCCCTCACTCCTGTCTCCTCTCCCAGAGGGCGAGGGGAGCCAGCGCCCAGCGGATGTACCTGTCACCTGCTGCGCTCCGCAAGATCGCATGGGATGCGGGCCTTGCGCAGGTCCTGAGAGTAAGGCAGAGCGACTCGCTGCTTGGGAGCCAGCGCCGATGCCTGTTACGCGCGCATCTTCGCCAGGTTTTCGGGCGCGCCATCGGCCATCGCGCCAAGATTCGACGCGGTGGTATCGAGGATGCGGCGCAACGCCTCCTGGCTGTAGAAAGCGATGTGCGGCGTAATCACGACATCTGGGCGGCGCAGCAGCGCATTCGCCCGTAGCACAGTGCGCAGCTGCTCCTCGGTCGCCTGCTGCTCGTTGCGCGCCAGCAGCGCCATATCTTCCGTGATCAGCTCCTCGCCCTCCAGCACGTCGAGGCCCACGCCCGCGAGAATGCCCGCGTTGAGCGCCCAGAGCAAGGCTTCGGTATCGACCAGGGAGCCACGCGCGGTGTTGATGAGCAGCGCGCCACGCTTCATGAGTTGGAGACGCTCGCGATTGATGAGGTGGTGCGTGCTCGGCAGCGCTGGCGCGTGCAGTGTCACGATGTCCGCCTGCGCCAGAGTCTCTTCCAGGCTAGCGTAGCTGAAGTCGAGCACTTCCGCCATCAGTGTGCTTGGCCGCACATCATACGCGACCACGCGCATTCCAAACGCGCGGGCGATGCGGATGACATGCAGCCCGATGCTGCCGACGCCGATCACGCCCAGCGTGCGCCCCTTGAGGTCGAAGCCCATCAGCCCTTCGAGGTGGAAGTCGCCTGTCACTGTGCGCGCATATGCCTTGTGGATATTGCGGGCGAGGTCCAGGATCAGCGCGAAGGTGTGTTCCGCGACGGTGTTTTCGCCGTAGCGCGGCACCGTGCTGACGGCAATGTCGCGGGCCGCGCATGTCGCCAGGTCGATGTGATCGTAGCCTGTGCTGCGTGTCGCGACGCCGCGCAGCGCCGGGAATCGCTCCAGCGTCGCCGCGTCTACCCGCGAGTGGATGAAGACGCAGAGATGCGTGACCCGCTCGCTCTCCGGGCCTGCCGTCTCGGCTGTCAGCGGTCCGTCGCGCAGGATGACCGTGGCTCCGGGCAGGCGAGCCGCTAGCTGACGCTCCAGATAGTCGCGCTCCTGCTCGGTTACGTCATAGCAGGCGATGGTAAGGTCTTCGTACTCCATTGCGGCTTCCGCTCCTTCCGCATGGCATTCGCATGGCGTGTCACAGCATGTCACAGCGCTTCTCGTCTGCGTCCGCGCCTTCGCACGCCCCATGGTATCACACACTGGCGCCGCATCAGATGGGTTCGACATGTCACGAGCGCTGGCGGTTGCAACTGCGCCTGGATGGCGTTCCGCTGCCAAACGCCGTCTGCGCGGGTTCCCGCCCTACCCACATCCATCCGCGCCATGAAGCGACGAATTCGCACGGGCCGACGTTGCGGTCCGCACAGACTCGCAGGGCCACCCAGGCGCGACCCAGGCGCGACCCAGGCGCGATTTCAACCCGCTGTCGGCGCGGCGATGACACATCACACAAGCCTTGCGCATGCGCCTCGCTATGCGCCGAGCGTTGCGGGTGGCGGCGCGCTATGCTATCATACGAGTGCTGAAACAGATGATTGACATCCGGAAAAGATGCGCCACCCATGAGAGGGGTGGGGAGTTCGCTGCTGGGCCGCCCGTGAAACCACTTGAGCGCGGGCGATTCCACTATGCGCAGGCCCGGCGCTCCGAGACGGACGACGATCACGTCCAGCGGGCTGACTGGCGCACCTCCCTCACGCCACAGGGATGTATCGCGCACGCCAGCCTACCCGACACGCTTTTCACCTGCGCTAACCCGACGGTTGCGCAGCTATTCGCTCGCGGACGCTTCATGCGCGCCGACACCGCACACGCCGGAATGGACGCGCACAAGCAGTGGCCGCGAGTCTTGTTGAATGAATTGAGCGTCTCTCGCGCCTGATAGGCGCCAGCGGACGCGCACAGAACTCAAAAGGAGGAGGACGTTCTGCGCTGGCGCGTGACGCGCGCGGCTTCTCCGCTTCTCGGCCGTTTCGCGGCTGAGACGGGACGGGGACGCCAGGGGCGCGCTATCTGGCCAGAGGGGCAGGACGTCACAACACACCGCATGGCTCTCGAAAAAGACATCAAGACCGAGATCATTACTGAGCACCAGACACATGAGGGCGACACCGGCTCACCTGAGGTGCAGGTGGCGCTGCTCACGAAGCGCATTCAGGAGCTGACCGCGCATCTGGGCGCCAACAAGCATGACTATCACTCGCGCCGAGGCCTGATGAAGATGGTGGGTCAGCGGCGGCGCATGCTGAAGTATCTGAACCGCAAGGACCCGGAGCGCTATCGTGCGCTGCTGGCGAAGCTGGGTCTGCGCCGCTAGCTGCGCTGGCTCCGCGCGGTCTGACGTGGCGCAGGTGGCGTCGACGCGTCAGACCGCGCGGGGTAGCATGTTGAGCTAGACAGCGCAAGCCGCGCTGACGCACAGTGAGGCGCAAGGCGCATGTAGCGCGCCTCGGGTGCGACTCCTTCACTCCTTCGGGGCTTATTCGCCGTCATGGAGTCGTGACGTCGAGACGCCGCGCGCAGGATGCGCAACGGATTTTCGGATATGCGGCGGCATGGCGCTGATCCGCGACATCCGCATGTATGCGGAGCCAACGGGCGTCGAGCGCAGGTTTCTTTGGGAACGCGATGATCGTTCACTCGCTCACCAGACGCCAACACAACGGACTGGAAGGAACGCTTCTCCACGCGGCAGGGCCGCACAGCCGGAGCGTTCGGAGGTACACATGATAGAGAAAACAACGACGACCATCGCCGGTCGCGAATTTAGCATCGAGACCGGGCGCGTCGCTGAGCAGGCGGGCGGCGCAGTGCTCGTGCGCTACGGCGACACGGTCGTGCTCGGTACGGCGACCGGCTCGGCTGCGCCGCGCGAGGGCATTGACTTCTTCCCGCTGACCGTAGATGTGGAAGAGCGCCTGTACGCGGTTGGCCGCATCCCTGGCGGCTTCATCAAGCGCGAGGGACGCCCCAGCGAGCACTCAATTCTCGCGGCGCGCCTGACCGACCGCCCGATGCGCCCGCTCTTCCCCAAGGGCTATCGCAACGATGTCCACATCGTGCTGACGGTGCTCTCCGCTGACCGCGAGAATGACTCCGACGTGATCGGCATCACCGCCGCGTCGGCCGCGCTGATGGTCTCCGACATCCCATTCTTTGGGCCGGTTGGCGCTGTGCGCGTGGGCTACCTGAACGACCAGATTGTTATCAATCCGACCGAGACGGAGCTGAAAGAGAGCTTGCTCGATCTGGTGGTGGCCGCCACGGCTGACGCGGTGGTGATGGTCGAGGCGGGCGCGAAAGAGCTGCCCGAGGCCACGGTGATCGAGGCCATCCGCAAGGGGCATGAGGCGATTCAGCTACTGCTCAAGGCGCAGAACGAGCTACGCGAGAAGGTTGGCAAGCCCAAGCGTGCGTTCACGCCACCCCAGCAGGACGCCGAGCTGCTCAAGGCCGTGCAGGACTTCGTCAAGCCGCGCTTCGCCGCCGCTGTAAACCGGACGAACAAGGCGGAGCGTGACGAAGCGCTGGCCGAAGTGCAGACGGCGATGGTCGCCGAGATTGGCGCGCGCTATCCTGACCGGATGAAAGAGATCAGCGGGCTCTACGATAGTGAGCTGAAGAAGTTCATCCGCACGCAGATTCTGGAGAAGGGTCTGCGCCCTGATGGTCGCGGCCCGACCGACATCCGCCCGATTAGCTGCGAGACGGGGCTGCTGCCTCGCACGCACGGCTCGGCGCTCTTCACGCGCGGCCAGACGCAGGCGCTGAGCCTGGTGACGCTCGGCTCGCCGGGCGAGAGCCAGCAGATCGACGGACTGGAGTCCGACGAGAGCAAGCGCTACATGCACCAGTACAACTTCCCGTCCTTCAGCGTCGGCGAGACACGCTCGTCGCGCGGGCCGGGTCGCCGCGAGATTGGGCATGGCGCGCTGGCTGAGCGGGCGCTGCTGCCCGTCATCCCCGAGAAGGACATCTTTCCCTACGCCATTCGCGTGGTGTCGGAGATCCTGAGCTCGAATGGCTCGACCTCGATGGCGTCGGTCTGCGGCAGTACACTGGCGCTGATGGATGCGGGTGTGCCGATCGCCGCGCCGGTCGCGGGTGTCGCGATGGGTCTCATCACCGAGACGGGTGATTCGGTCAGCGGTAAGTATCAGGTGTTGACCGACATCCAGGGCCTCGAAGACGCGATGGGCGACATGGATTTCAAGGTCGCGGGCACAGCGGACGGCATCACCGCGCTGCAGATGGACATCAAGGTCAAGGGTCTCTCGCAGGAGGTGCTCGCGCAGGCGCTGAGCCAGGCGCACGCGGGCCGCATGTTCATCATGGATAAGATGCTCCAGGCGCTGCCTGAGCCGCGTGAGGAGCTGTCGCCCTATGCGCCGCGCATCCAGACGCTGAAGATCAACCCGGAGAAGATCGGCACGGTCATTGGCCCAGGCGGCAAGACGGTGCGGCGCATCCAGGAAGAGACCGGCGTGAAGATCGACATCGAAGAGGACGGCTCGATCCACATCGCCTCGGTGAGCGGCGAGGGCATGGAGCGCGCCGTGAGCGCGGTACGTGCGCTGACCGAAGAGGTCGAGGTCGGCAAGATCTATACGGGCGTGGTTCGCCGACTGGTGGACTTCGGCGCCTTCGTCGAGATTCTGCCCGGCAAAGAAGGACTCGTCCGCACGCCGAACCTGGCCGATTACTTCGTGAATCGGCCCGAAGAGGTCGTGCAGATGGGTGACGAGATTACCGTGATGGTGATCGAGGTGGACCCACAGGGACGCATCAACCTCTCGCGTAAAGCGGCCCTCAGCGGCGAGATGCCCTCGCAAGAGGAGCTGGAGGCCGAGCGCGCCCAGCGTGGTCCGGCGCGCCCGCGCATGGGCGGCGGTGATCGCGGCGGACGCGGTGGCTACGGTGGTGGCGGCGGCTACTCCGACCGCGGTGGCGACCGTGGCGGACGTGGTCCTGGCGGCGGCGGTATGAGTGGCGGTCGCGGCCCACAGCAGGGTGGCCGTGGTGACTACGGACGCGGCCAGCAGCGCTAGCGTCTCAACCGTCCTTCAGCGGGCGGCGGGCAAAGGGTGATGTGTTCCCTTTGCCCGCCGCTCTTTTTTGCGCGGCGGCGCCCTCGGATGCGTTATCATAGAGGGGCGCTATGGATGCGCGGGCAGTGGTCGCCCGTGCGGCGTGGCATGAACGCAGGAGGACGGGCGATGGCGACGGCGCAGGAGGTTCTGGACGAAATCGCGGCGGAGGTGCGGGTCTGCACGAAGTGTGACCTGTGCAAGGGCACGAAGAACGGCGTGCCAGGCGAGGGCAGCGCCGACGCTGAGGTGATGTTCATCGGTGAGGGGCCAGGCTTCCACGAAGATCGCCAGGGCAAGCCGTTTGTGGGGCCGGCGGGGCAGTTCCTCAATGAGTTGCTCGCCAGCATCGGGCTGGACCGCTCGACCGTTTTCATCACCAACGTCGTGAAGCATCGCCCACCAGAAAACCGCGACCCGCTGCCCGATGAGATCGCCGCCTGTGGCGAGTACCTCACGCGCCAGATCGCCGCGCTCAATCCGAAGGTGATTGTGACGCTTGGACGCTTCTCGATGGCGCGCTTCTTCCCTAGCGCCAAGATCAGCGCCATCCACGGCCAGGCGAAGAAGATCGACGGGCGCATCGTCGTCGCGATGTACCATCCAGCGGCGGCGCTGCACCAGAGCAGTCTGCGGACGACAGTTGAAGAAGACTTCAAGCGCGCCATCCCCGCCGCGCTTGCCGAGGCGCGCCGCCTGGCGGGCGAGGGCAAGCTGGGGACGTCAAAAGATGACAAGCGCGATGACGGCCCATCCCCGCAACAGCTCTCGCTGTTCTAGCTGCTGGGTCAGTGTCGCTTTGCGCCCGCTCGGATGACCTATCGCTTGTGAGAGCGGCGGCCCGCGCCACACAGATAACGTGTAGCGCGGGCCGCTTGTTGCGCCGGGATGTGGAACCGAGCGTTCTGCTACTTCTTGGCGACGGCGAAGACGCCGGAGCCGCTGGTCTGTGTGGCGATGCTCGTATGACCGCAACTCGACGAGTTACTCTGGCTCTGTGCGCAGAGGGTTGGCTGGCTGGGATCATACTGGTCATTGCTGTAGACGATCGAGGCCAGGCCAGTCGTGGGACTGGCGGCGACGCCGAAGTCATCATACAGATCGCGGTTGCCCGTGCACGAGACGCCGCTCTCGCAGACGCCACCGTAGTGGTTGATGGGTGAGGCGGCGACCTGGCTGAAACTGGAGCCGGTCGTCGTGGCGCTCAGGTTCTGCGCGAAGTAGACATACCACGCGGCGCTGCTGGGATAGCTGTCGGGCGGGTTCACGCCGTCATAGTAGGATGTGCCGTACCAGACGATGTCGAGCTTGCCCGCATCGCCCGCTACACTCCAGGGCATCACCGCTGTGCTCGACGGCGCGCCATTCACCCGCACGGGCGCGCTCCAGGTCTGACCGTGGTTGGTGGAGAAGCTGTAGTAGACATTGTGGTTGTCGCTGTAGACCGAGTAGACATTGCCAGCGCGGTCAAC
>DASQSS010000453.1:0-4018 GCA_035642255.1 Ktedonobacterales bacterium
CGAGCGTGGCGCAAGGGCTGCTCCTGCACGGCTACGGCGCCGAGCCAGCGTAAAGCGTAAGACGTGGCGCGGCTGCGATGGTATCTATCGCCGCCTCGATGCCGCTACGGTTCGCGCTTGGCTAGCGGGGTGAACGCTCACCAACCGCCACTGGCCGCCGGTGTAGCGCAGCAGCCCGCACTGTCTATCTCCTGTGCCATAGAAGGTATCAGGCGGGGCTAACCCAACGTATATGACGCTGTTCGCGGTAGTCATACTCAAAGGCGACGTCTGCTCGGCAACTTGGTTGTGCGCCTTGAGCGCGTTCGTGCGAATAGGAGTACACAGCTAGATGAGGAGCGAAGGTCATGGGTGAACTCGATGGGCTGGTAGCGATTGTGACGGGCGCGGGGCGCGGCATCGGCAGGGCTATCGCGTTGGAATATGCAGCGCAAGGCGCTCGCATTGTGCTCACGGCAGCCCGCGAGCGCGGCGAGATCGAAGAGGTTGCGCGCACGGCTGAGGCTAACGGCGCCCACGAGCGAGTCCTGCCCTTGCTCGCCGATGTCGCGGATGCGGCCAGCTGCGAACGCGTGGCAGCGGAGACGGTGGAGCGCTTCGGGCAGATCGATGTGCTGGTCAACAACGCCGCGCGGGGCATGAATGTCGTCAGCCCGAATTTCGTGACCGCGCCACCACCCTTCTGGGAACTGGACCCTGCAATCTGGCAGCTGGTTATCGCGACCAACCTCACCGGTCCGTTCCTGATGGCGCGCGCTGTAGCGCCACAGATGCTCCAGCGGCAATCAGGCAGCATCATCAATATCAGCATGAATTACGAGACGATGAAGCGGCGCGGCTTCTCGCCCTACGGCCCATCGAAAGCTGGACTCGAAGCTGCCTCAGCGATCTGGGCGCAAGACCTGGAGGGGACGGGAATCCGCCTCAACGAGCTGCTGCCTGGCGGTATAACCGCGACCGGAATGGTCCCCGAACACCTCCCCGACGAGATGCGGTGGAACCTGCTTGACCCCGCGAACGTCGCCGCGCCTGCGGTGTACCTGGCCTCGCCGCGTTCACGGCTGGTTTCCGGGCGCCGATTGGTAGCGACCGAGTGGACGCCCGAGCATCCGGACGGGCAGCCGATTCACGCGGGCATTGGTGGCATGTAGTCCCTCCCTTCGCCCGCCGCGCTGCCGTGCGTCGGAACTGCGACGTTTCCCCGTGACTGGACCTGGCTGGTTGGCTGTCCATTCTCCGCAGCTGACGCCAAGAGACGTGGCGCGTGCGCTGGATGCGGCGTCTATAATGGGGGAGAGCGCAGCGGAGGCGCAGGCGACGCGAGCGGAGAAGGCGAGGTCACAGGTGAGCGCGGAGATCCCCATAAAAGCGCAGACGGGCGGGCATCTCGTGGACGGTCAGCCAGCCGCTCCACCGGAGGCGATCGACCTGACCCAGCATGTGCTCGGCGCGGGTGGGCGCGGCGTTTCTGGCTTCACCGGACCCGACCAGCCCAGCGATGACATCCTGCAGAAGTGTATACGCTGCGGCTTCTGTCTGCCCACCTGCCCCACCTACCTCGAAACCTACAGCGAGGCCTCGTCGCCGCGTGGACGCATCCGGCTGATTCAGGCGGTGGCCGACGGCGAGCTGAGCCTGACCGATTCTGGCTTCGTCGAGCAGATGTATCAATGCCTGGATTGCCGCGCATGTGAAGCGGTCTGCCCCTCGGGCGTGCGCTATGGGCAGCTGGTCGAGGCGGCGCGCACCCAGATCGAGCGGGCGCGGCCACGTCCTGTGGGGCAGCGGGCGCTGCGCTCGGCTATCTTCGGCGGCCTCTTCGCTGACCGGCGGCGCTTTCGGCTGGCGGGGCGCGCCCTGCGGCTCTATCAGCGTTCGGGGGCGCGGCGGCTGGCGCGACAGAGCGGCGCGCTCGATGTGTTGGGCTTGCGCGCGACTGAGGCGCTCGCGCCCGACGCGCCTGACCAGTTCTATACGCCCCACGATGAGGTCTACGCCGCGCCACCCGATGGACCGCAGCGCGGGCGTGTGGCGCTCTTCGCGGGCTGCGTGATGAGCTCCATCTTTGCCGGGACGGACCGCGCGACGATTCGCGTGCTCAACGCCAACGGCTTCACCGTCGTCGCGCCCGCCGCGCAGGAGTGCTGTGGCGCGTTGACCATTCACGCGGGCGAGATGGATCGTGCGCGAACGCTGGCCGCCCGCAATATTGAGGCCTTTGAGGCAAGCGGCACGGCGTATATCATCAGCAACGCCGCCGGCTGTGGCTCCGCATTGAAGGAGTATGGACAGCTCTTCGCCGACTTCCCCGCATGGCGCGAGCGCGCTGAAGCGTTCGCGGCCCGCGTGCGCGACATCACCGAGCTCCTGGGCGACGCGCTGGCGCGCGGCGAGCTGAGTACGCGCTTCGAGCCGCTGCCGATGACGGTGACGTATCAGGAGCCATGCCATCTGGCGCACGCGCAGCGCATCACGCGGCAGCCACGCGCGCTACTGGCGGCGATTCCTGGGCTGCGGGTGGTGGAGATGGTGGAGTCGTCGCTCTGCTGTGGCAGCGCGGGCGTCTACAACATCACGCGGCCGGAGATGGCGGGCGCCCTTGGCCGACGCAAGGCGGGGCATATCGTCGCCACGCGCGCGCAAGCGGTCGTCACCGCGAACCCCGGCTGCGCGCTGCAGCTACGCTCACAGCTACAACAGATGGGCAGCGACATGCCGGTGCTGCATATCGTGGATCTGCTCGACGCCGCCTATCGTGGGCGCATGCCGCTCTGAGCGTGCACCGCCGGATTAGTCGGTGACACCGGGGCGATTGTGGATGGTCATGATGGTGGTCGTCATCGTCGCGATGAGCTTCTCGCTCCCATTTCGCACGGCGAAGACATCGCCCGTGCTCACGGTGATGGTGCGGCCAGGTTTCGTCACGCGCCCCCGCGCGATCATCCGCTCACCGCTGGCGGGCGCGAGCAGGTTGAGCTTGAACTCAATGGTGAGCACACCTGCGCCCGGCGGCATCAGGCTGAGCGCCGCGTAGCCACAGGCGCTATCTACGATGGTGGTGACGACGCCCGCATGCAGGAAGCCGTGCTGCTGTGTGAGCTCTTCGCGGAATGGTAGCTCGATGTCCACCTCGCCCGGCGCGACCCGCAGCAGCGTGGCGCCCATCGTCTCCATCACACGCTGGCGAGCGAAGCTGTCGCGCACACGCTGCTCGTAGGCGGGGTCCTGTGGCTCGAACTGCGACATGGGTGTACCCTCAGCCTCCTGCCCTGCTCGCGCGGGGAGGGGCGGTGGAACTACTGGCCTGTGTAGAGCGAGGCGTGCGTGAAGATCGCTTCGTCGCCAGCGGGCGCGCCCACCGCGATGGCGGGCTGTGGTCCAAACTGCGGCGCGACGGTTGCGACTTCCTGGTCGTTGACGTAGATGCTGAGCGCGCTGTGGTCTGGCGTCACCTTCACCGCCACTGTGTTGGCGACGAGCGCGTCACCATGCCACGACGCCAGCCCGCCATGCAGGTAGATCGCGCTGGTGGTTTGCAGGCAATCACCCTCACACAGCGTGTACGAGCCGTCCTGGCCGATGACGAAATGGATGGTTCCGCCGCTGGCGCCACCCGAGTCGCTGATGTCGCCTATGGAGATGATCGAGCGCGCGAAGGCGCTGACTTTGGCTGCGGGAGCCAGTTGCGTCACGAAGTAGAAGCCCTGCGCGGTGACATTCTGCCGCACGCTCGGCAGGAAGGCGCACTGCGCGTCGTTGGTGTCAACAGGCGCGGCATCCAGGCCGAGCCCGGTCATATTGCAGCCCTGCGTCTCGTCCCACGCGCCCGTGTCAGAGCCCGTCAGATCAGCATTGTAGGTCTGCGTCCATGAAGATGGCAGCGCGCTGGATGCGCGTGGTCGGAAGTCTGACGAGAAGAACGCCACGATCAGCGCGATCAGCGTCACCACCGTCAGCGCAACGCCAAAGATCAGGCTGTAGCGGTTGGAGGTGAGCATACTGGACGGCTGCGGAGCCG
>DASQSS010000454.1:0-13002 GCA_035642255.1 Ktedonobacterales bacterium
TCTGGTAATCTGCGGTTTTCTCATGGTACCCCTCCTCGCGTGGGGCGCTCATCGGCCAATACGTTTGCTTCTGCATGCCGACTGGCATGCTGGGATACTGGCCTCGCCCCCACTCACGGCAAGCATATGCGCCCGGGGTCACGTCCTTGTCACAGCCCAGCCAGCGTGGCTCACGGTCGTTTCACATCTGCGCCTGACCCGCGCTATGCGGGCAAACCTCGCCTGGACGCTCGATAGTTCGCAATCCGCTTGCGATTGGAATATGCGCCGGAGCTATGTGTGCCCAGATCGATCAGGAACGCCAGAACGACCCACAGCCAGCTCCAACCTGTTACGCCGCTGCCTGGGACGTACAGCAGCACGTAGGACAGAGCGGTCAGCGGCAGGAAGAGCACACCAAGCAGCGGCAGCAGCCAGCCATCCAGCGCTGTCCCATGGAACGCGCGCGTCACCAGCGGCGACCAGATCCAGACCCCAAGTAACACGAGCCGTGCGAGCCCAGTGATAAGCCAACCCATAACGCATCTCCTCTCCTCACGATGCGAGGCGCGGCGTGAGCGCCTGTCCTGACGCCCTGCTACTTTGATATCCTGATGCGCTGATACGCCGCTGTCGCTCTCAACCTCTCATCGTGACCTGGTTGTACGACGCCAGCGTCACAGCCGCATCTCGGGACTTCGCCAGCGCCACACACCTCGGTCACACCCACCACAGACTGCCCCACGCGCCGGGTCAGCCGCGCGTGCGCATGACTTCGTACCAATAGAACGGCACGGTTACGGTAACACGCTCGAAGCCCGCCGGCCCCTCATCCGCAAAGTGGACCTGCCTGTCAGGGTCAGTCGCGGAGACGAATGTCGTCGCGGAGAGGGGGATGAGGTCGCAGGTCATCTCGCCGCTGACATGCAGCCCGCGATCGCGCAGCGAAATCTCCAGCGCATCGCCAGTTACGCTCGCATAGGTTCCCGTCATGCGCGCCATCGCCTCAGAGGGGAGTGCGACTGGCTCATGCTGGGGCGTATGAAGGTCGAGCAGCAGCGCCGCGATTGGCTCGGCCAGGCCAGCGGCATCAAACAGCGCACGGTTCGAGAGGACGATGATCGAGAGGTCTTCGTCTGGGAAACGTCCGTAAAACGCGGAGTAGCCCGGCACACCTCCAGCATGGCCGATGGCGCGTCGCCCACGGTAGCCTCGGATGCCCCAACCCATGCCATAGCCGACCGTCCGGCCACTTGCCAGACGGGTGGGAGCTTGCATTTCGGCCTGAGTCTGGTGGTCGAGCAGGCGCCCGTTGCGCAGCGCGAGATCCCAGCGGGCCAGGTCTTCCGCTGTTGAGCCGAGCGCTCCAGCGGAATATTGCAGAGTCGCGCTCATGTAGCGGGCGCGCTCATAGCCACTCGCGGTCGCGGCGTAGCCCTCGGCGCGTCGGGGGATGACGGCACGCGGCGCAAGGTAGTGGGAATCACGCATGCCGAGCGGCTCGAAGATGCGCTCGCGGATGAACTCTCCATACGGCATGCCAGACAGCGTCTCGATCAGCATGCCCAGCAGGCAATAGGCGGAGTTGTTATAACTGTAGCGCTCGCCGGGTGCGAACCGCAGCGGCAGACGCTCGAACCGCGCCCGAATCTCCGCATGCGAATGGTCGTGTGCGATGCCGCTCTCCCAGAACCCGGGGAGAGTCACGAAGTTGGGAATACCCGATGTGTGCGTAAGCAGATGCGCGATGGTAATCGTCTCGCTGTGCATGTCGTAGTCTGGCAGATGGGCGGTGATGTCATCGTCGAGCCTCAGCTTACCCTCCGCGCGCAGCAACAGAATCGCCGTCGCGGTGAATGGCTTGGTGATCGACCCGATGCCAAAGACGGTGTTGGGCGAGATGGCCTGGCTCCATTCGAGCTGCGCCATGCCATAGCCCTGGCAGTGGATGAGCTGGCCGCCGTGCGTTACGGCGACGGCTACTCCTGGGTCCTGCGCCCCAATGCGCGCGTTCACAATCGCGTCGATCTCGTCAAGTCGCATCGCTCGCTCCTCTCACGCTCGCGCCGTTCGCCGGGGTTCTGGGTTCGTAGGGTCCGGGCGCGGCATCTCTCAGCGAGAGGCACTATACGTCGCGCCTGGCGGAGAAACATCAGGTGTTCCAACGATTTATTTCTTGGCGCGACAGCGTATAATGAGGGCAAAGGGAAGCGGGCTGATTGTGAGCGCGCGAAAATCTGGCGAATCTGCGCCGAGACGGCGCCGAGACTGTATCGAATGTGTGGCGATTATCTGGCGATAGGATGGGCGCGGTCGTCCGCCAGAAGGGGTTCAGGGAACCAAGAAACAGCGGGCGGCGTCGCTATCTGTACATGAGGTATCGACCACTCTGATGGAGGCGTGGTTGTGGCGCCACTCCTGCGTGCCAGGGCGACACGGGTGAGCAACGATGTCGCGCGATTGTGCGCAGGGCCACTAGCCGATTCTGCTGGCGTCAGTTCATGCTGTAGCAAAGATGGGTGATGAGCCGTCTTACTTACAGAAGCTCAACAAGCGCGAGCAAGGCTAGCAGCGCCAAGCGTAGGCGCCTCTGGGGGGCGATGATCATCAGCGAGGCGTCGTCGCCATCGCCGACCGTCGCCTCATTCCGCCATATCCGCGCGGTGATCATCTGGAGCGGGCGACGATGCGCGCTTGCCAGTGTTCGCTTCCACTCGCTTCCACACATCAGAGAAGTAACTACCTGGCGCCGCCAGGGGAGAGATACGACTTGATCGCGCGCAAACGCCCTATATGTCATACACGTCATACATGGCGCCCGTTCTGACATGACGGCTCACGCGGCCAAGATCGCAGGGGATGGCGAACACGGGGCCTCCCACAGGAAGGCAGGCGGAGATGGTCTGGCAAGAAGCGTTTCCTCCCACAGGCGGACCAGCGTTCGACGCGGAATCTGAGCGCGAGCGCCGGCTAGCCGCGCAGGCGCGCGCAGGCGCGGAATGGGCGCTCACCGCGCTCATTGCGCGCTATCAGCCGACCGTCGTGCGTTATCTCACACGCCTCTGTGGTGACCAGGCCCGAGCCCGCCAGCTTGCCCAGCGCATCTTCCAGCGGATGGAGCGCCGTCTGCATGGCCCACATGGCGCGGACAATCTGCGTCTCTGGCTGCTGCGCGCTTGCACAGAGGCTGGTCTCGACGCGCTGCGCCGCCCACGCTCCGCGCCCGCGCGCCTGGGTGGCGCGAGTGTCGCTGGTTTGCTTACGGAGCAGACGGGAAAAGAGTCAGCCGGGCTGCTTCACGGTGGCTTGCGTCGCCTGCGCCAGGCCACCGGAGGAGTCGGTCGGCAGGCGCGCCCGCTCGTCTGGGCGGAAGAGCCCTTGACGCAAGCGGCCAGCGGCGACGCCAGCCATGCCGCCTCCACCATTGGGTCAGAGAGCCACATGGATGAGACGCTCGATCGTCTCGACCCACGCGACGCGCTACGCCACCGGCTCGTGCGCATGACGCTCGCCGAGTTGCCCTATGGTGACGCGCAGTGCCTTGCGCTGCATCTCGTGGCCGGGCTCAACCAGGCCGAAGTGGCGAAGTCGCTCGGCATCACCAACAGCGCCGCGCGTAAACGCATCGTCCATGGACTGGCGCTGTTCTCGGAACACTATAGCCAGGCGGTGCAGTCGTTGGGGCTGCCTGTGGAGCTGGGATTCGGCGACGCGATGCCACGCGCGCCCATCGAACCGGAGCCAGCCGCCGAACCTGTCCCGGAGCCGGTGGTCATCTCCTCGCACGCGTCTGACGACGCGCAGGACGAGCAACACGCGCGCGGCGAAGATCAGTTGATCGCGGTCAACTCGAAGTCAACGCCAGATCACGGGCGAGATGTGCTCAGTGGCGTCTCATATCTCAGCGAAGACGACGGAGAGGATGAACAGGACAACGAGAGCGCTGAAGCAGTCGCAGCTATGTCACAACGTGGCTCGCCTGATCGCCGCCGCGATACGCCGCGCATCAACCTGGACACCGCGCAGTCTGCCTATCAGCCCGCGCCTATGTCGCTCGATGACCTGGCAGGGGACACCGAAGGCAGCCTGATCGCGCAGCAGAATCCTGCGCCGATGAGTGGCGGCCTGATTACACGGGTCGCCTCTGACGCGATTGTCGGTCCGATCGTGGACGCGCTGCCCGTGGCGGCTGCCGATCCTGACGCGCCGGGCATATTCGGCCTGCCGGGTCCGCGCTCCATGCCGCTCGCCTACGAGCTCAGCTCGAATAGCCTGCCCGCCATGCATGACGCGCCTGAGACTACGGATATCCGCATGAACTGGCTCGATGACTCTGGGCTGATGACCCCGCTGTCATTCGAGTCCATCGCTGTCTCTTCCGCCGTCGCAGTCACATCCGCCGACGAGGATGCTCCGCTTGCCTTCGAGGCGACCGCTTCCCCCACCAGCGACCACATCACGACTGATGAGGCATCGACGAGCGAGGATGCGCCACTGAGCTACGAGCTGACGCAATCCGAGGCGGAGACACGTCCCATCGGCGACACAGGTGAGATGGGCGCACGCGCCGCAGTGTCCGATACGCTGGCGGCTGTCGCCATACACCACACTACGCCGTTGAGTGAGTCCCGGATCGAGGAGACTGAGGCGCTGGCGGCGGGCCAGACAGTGGACGACGAGCCACTGGCGCTGGTCGCCGATCCTATGCCGGAGCCGCCGATCATTGTTCCTGTCATGACAGCCTCCGTCATGACAGCCTCCGTCGTGATAGTCCCCGTCGTGACAGAAACCGACGTGACAGGACCCGCGATGACAGACACGGCCTCAGCCGACGTCGCGCCCACCGCGCCTGTCACGCTCGCTTCGCCGGATGCGTCAACTCAGCCAGCAAGCATCGACGACGCGGAGGATGGCGCGGACAACAGCTACGACAGCTACGACATCGCGCAATTTGACGACGCGCAAGACGTGCAACAGGAATGGCAGGAGACGCCGTTCACGCGCCCAGCGCATGGAGCGGTAACACGCAGCCTTGAAGATATCTGGGACGAATTGACCGACAATACCAGTCACTAGCACATGTGAGTGACACGCCAGCGCAGCGCGATGAGACGCTGATAGTGAGAAGGCGCAGAGCTATCTATGTGTATTGAAGCAGCCACTGAGACACCAGTGACGCATGAGCGGAGGGGGTAAGGATGCCAGAGATAGAGACGCCCTACACACGCTACAGTCGTGTTACCACGCGACGCGGCACACTGCGCCCGCTCAATTGTCCACTCGAACCCGAGCTGATGGTCGCCGAGTTCTCCGGTGAGCTTCCTCCGGACGTAGCCCAAGCTGTGCGCGAGCACATCGCTATTTGCGAGACGTGCGGCGCTCGCGCGATCGCCCTGCGCACACCCTATAATCTGCTCACCTCGCTGGGCGCTGAGCCTGTACCCTATGTGCCAGACCTGCGCGACGATGTGCGCCGTCAGGCCGCGTCTGAGAAACGTTGGCTTGGGCCGCTGCGAGCGATCGGCTCAGTGGGCCGCTTCAGCCTGCTCAGCGTTGCGCTGGGAGTCGTGCTGGTCGGGCTGCTGGTCTTCCTGTTGCGTGGCGCGCTCGTCTCGATTGGCGCGTTCACTACCGGACGCACGACTAACACGATCACGCATGTCGTCCCGGCGGCGCCGTCGGGCGACACGCTGCTGGAGACGAACAAGATCGTGACCGTGAGCGCGGGTGGCATTCAGCAAGGTTGGCAGGTCGCTGAAGTGCTCGTGACCGACCAGCGAACCGCTCGCGTCATCCGCTCGGCGCCCAACTCGACTACGCCGCTCGCTGTTGGCTCAGCCGCGACGCTGCCCGTCGCCATCGCGACGAGTGGCCAGACCATCTATGAGCTGACCTCACCCCAGAACGGCGGCAAGCAGGCGCTCGTAGCCATCAACGCGGCCAGCGGCGCCACGCGCTTCATCCTGCCGCTGACAATGCCCAAGGGCGCGCCGCTCCCGGCAGGCGCACAGGCCCGCTCGCTCGCGATCTCACCCGATGGCCAGACCATCTACATTGGGGTGGGCGCGGCGCCGGGGAAGGTCGTTGGATTCCGTCTCCTGGTGGTGACAGCGGCTGGCAAGGTCACCACGACGTATAATCCCGCGACGCCGACCTCCGTGCAGCTGCCTCCGCCAACGAGTAGTCTGCCCGCATCGGCCTTCCCCTCGCAGACGCCCGTCGCGGACCTTTCGCACATGTCATTCACAGAGGCGGCGCAGGGCGCGCTCGTCGTCTCACCCGATGGCCAGTGGATTTTCGACTCGCTCTTTGCCATCGACACCAAGGGCGTGCAGTACCTCGTCGTACGGCGCATCAGCGCAGCGGATGGAACGCTCGACCAGGCGCTGGGGCTGCCGGGCTCATTCCACAGCGAGCAGCTGGCGATCAGTCAGTCCGTGAGCGCGGCGCAGGTCTATGTCGTCTCAGGCAGCCCTGACGCCATAGTCTACGTGCTGGACGGCTCCGCGCAGGGACCGACGCTGGTCGGTGAAATCGCTCTGGGCGGCCCTACGACGACCAACGGCGCCGCGATGAACGATACCCTCTCTGTCAGCCCCACCGCTGACGGCCAGCGGCTCTACGTGACCGAGGACACTCGCTCGACAGATGGTGTCGTGACAGCGCACACGCGCTGGCTGCTCGACACGCAGGGAATGGGTGTGCTGGCGAGCGATACCGAGGTCACTCCGGTCGGCGCACTGCTCGCAAACGAATCACAGAGCCAGTCAGCGAAGATCTACGCGCTGGTCAATGGCGATGTGCAGGTTGGCTCGCCAGACTTCAGCGGGTCGTGGTCGCCCTGGCTACACGGCAGCGACAGCACGCCCGTCCTGCGCCTCATCAGCAGCCAACCATAGGCCGGCGCATGCGTTGGCGCATACATCGCTAGCCAGCCAGCCAGTCGAGGGCCACGAGGCTACTCGACTGGCTCTTTGTTTTGCGGGGCGTTGGGCGCTGTGTAATCTGGCCGTGTCCAGGGTTGGCGCGCTTTGCGGCGATAACCAGCCAATCCATGCAGCTCGTAGAGCGCCTGAATGATCGCCTCCTCGTTCCAGCGGAACTCCATTGGCGGCGGCTGGCCCAGATTATCTACGATGCCATCGCTGCCGGTGAGCGCCACCATCACCGTCGCGGCGCACTGCGCCATCGCGTTGAGGTTATAGCCACCCTCCTGCACGACGAGCAGTCGCCCATCACAGTAGCGCTCGGCCATCTCCATGACTTCCAGGGTCAGATCAGAGAAGTCGGCGGTAGAGAGACGCATCTCGCCGAGTGGGTCGCGCCAGTGGGCATCAAATCCAGCGGAGAGCAGGATGATGTCGGGCTTGAGGCGATCAGCCACCGGCCAGAGCACCTGCCGAAAGATCGGGTCGTAGACGCTCCACCCGGAGCCAGCGGGCAGCGGCACATTGACCGTCGCGCCCAGACCTGGCCCCGCGCCTCGCTCGCTTGACGCGCCCGTGCCGGGGTACCACGGATACTGATGGGTCGAGAAGTAGACCACATCTGGGTCGTCGTAGAACATCTCCTCCGTGCCGTTGCCGTGGTGCACGTCGTAATCAACGATCAACACCTTGCGCCAGCCATGACGATTCTGCGCATAGCGCGCGGCGACGGCAATGTTGTTGAAGATGCAGAAGCCCATCCCGTTGCGTGGGCGCGCGTGGTGTCCTGGCGGCCGCACCAGCGCATAGGCGTTGCGGGCGCGCCCCTCGGCGATGGCGTCCAGCCCGACCAGCGGCGCTCCGGCGGCCAGCAGTGCGGCGCGCATGCTGCCAGCGGAGACGTAGACCTCGTGGGTCAACTCGCGTGAGCCTTGCTCACCGCTCATCGCGTCTTCATCAGCCTGTTTGTCGACCGCGCGCTCGACCCTGCGAATGTAGTTGACATCGTGGACGCTGGCTAGCTCCAGCTCCGTGGCGGCCCGTGGCGGCAGGCGCAGCGTCAACTCGCGCGGGATGGTGCCCTCATGGATCAGCGCGTCTATCATCTCCATCGCGAAGCGCACGCGCTCAGGCTGTTCGGGGAAGTCAGTGGGCGTTCGGTGGTCGAGGAACGCCTCATCATAGAGCAGCGCGGTCGGCAGGTGTGGCGCGGCGGGTCTCGGCGCTCCTGAGGGTTGTCCGCTCGGCTGTGGCACGCCCCTCGCGGGGACGCTACCCGCGCCTGCCGCTTGGGGTGTTTCGCTAGAATCGTCAGCCACAGCGTCGCTCCTTCCTGTATCGAAGCCCATGCCGCACCGCAGAGTCGCCATAGAGTCACTATAGAGTCGCTATAGAGTGGAAGATGTGGAGACAGGCGCGCAAGGTAAGAAACACACACACGCGCGGCGCTGTCAAACTCACGTCGCGAACATTTCGACGGTGAGCCGCCATCTTTCCAGCGCGGCGACGCTTCGGTAGCGCCGCTCCCCAGCGATAAGCCCATTACTCGTTCACAGACGCATACACGCCTCGCGCACGCAAGCTCCTCCATCCACTGACAACGGAGTCTGCCTGCCAGTCAGCGACCGCGCGCCCACCATGCCCGCGACAGAATCCGATGCGCTTCGGGTAGGTCAGTATGTTATACTAGCTTGCCTGCGCGTCAGGCAATCATATGGTGACACGACGCGTTGTCAGCGGAGGAGTAGCAGCGCCGTGACATCCTCGGAATCGGCTGATACGCGCGTACTCGCGAGCGGGGCGACGACAGCTGTCCCAGACAAGCCGCCCGAGTCTCTGGCGGCGCTCGGCTATCGCGTCGTGGTACTCGGCGTCACCGGCTCTGGCAAGTCCACACTTGCGGCGGCGCTGGCGCGGCGTCTCGGCGCGCCCCATGTCGAGCTAGACGCCCTCCAGTGGGAGCCAAACTGGACACCTGCGCAGCCCGAAGTCTTTCGTGAGCGCGCAGGTCAGGCGGTCGCGGGCGACGCCTGGGTGGTGGACGGCAATTACCGCCAGGCGCGTGATCTAGTCTGGCCGCGCGCGCAGACGATCATCTGGCTCGACTATCCGCTGGCGATCACCCTATGGCGGCTGCTGCGCCGCACGCTCTGGCGCGTCTTCGCGCATGTGGAGCTTTGGAGCGGCAACCGCGAGCGGCTCTGGCATCAGTTCTTCACGCGCGACTCGCTCTTCATCTGGGCGCTAACTTCCCGGCCCAAGCATCGGCGCGAGTATCCGCTGATTCCCACACTGCCCGAATACGCGCACGTCACCTTCATCCGCCTGCGCTCGCCGCGTGCGACCACCCGCTGGCTGGCGGCCCTGCGCTGAGCGCCTGATCGCTCGATTGATCGCGGCTCTGAACTCCCGCCGCCATGCTTCCCTTGACGGGCGCCTAGCCTATCCCCGCTGCTTCGGCTTTCCGTGGCCGTTTTGTGAGGACTTGCCCTCGTCGGCGGGAGCGCCGGTCGTGGCGCGCGAGGTCAGATCCGAAGGCGCGCTGACACGCCCTTCTCCCGCGTGCGTCTCGCTGGCGCGCTGCGCCTCAGCGGCGCGCCCGACTGGTCCACTGGCGGAGCGGGAGGATGATCGTTCCTCCTGTTGGCGCCGCCAACGCTCACGCTCTTCGGCGGCGCGGCCCGTGTTGCTCTCATTGCGCAGCACGCCCATCGCATAGCCGAAGCGTCGGGAGCGTCGCGCGAGCACGTAGCCGCCGACGACCAGCGCCAGTAAGACGACGACCAGCGCCAGCCAGTCAGGGACGCTCACTCCGCCTGACGCAATGCCCGTCGGATAGCGCGCCACCTGACTTGCCGCCGCATAGACGACGGGACCACTCTGCTTGCCCTCTGTCACTGCCAGCCCTTGCGCGTCGCTCGTCAAGCCGGGAGCCACCACGCGCCACTGCGCGCCGCTATCGGTCGAGCGATAGACCGCGCTGCCGATTGAGGCGTAGAGCCAGGTGGGCTGTTGCGGCAGGGTCGCGAGCGCCAGCGTGGCGCCTTGCGGCAGCGCGCCGCTCACCCGGCTCCAGGTCTGCCCAGCATTGGCGCTGGTGAAGAGGCCCCGGGTCGTCGCGGCGAAGAGCGTGGTCGCGGAGTCGCCCAGCGCGGCGAGCGCATTCACCTGAGCGCCCGCAGGCAGACCCGCCGCCCGTGGAGTCCAGGTCTGTCCGCCATCGGCGCTGGCGTAGAGCGCCGCGCCAGGGGCATCCACCAGGCCGAGCAGCCAGAGATGATCGCGCGCATCCCAGGCCAGCGCTACAGGTGTCGCCTGCGCGGGCAGACCGCCGTTGGCTGGCGTCCAGGTGGCGCCGTCATCCGCGCTGCGATAGAGACCACCCTGGTCCACACCGGCGAGCAAGGTCGCGTCGTCGGGTGTAGCCGCCAGGGCCACCGCCGCCACATGACGCGGCAGGCCAGCGCTGTAGACGCTCCAGTGGTCGCCGTAGTGATCGCTGCGATAGAGGCCGTCACTCGTTCCCGCGAAGATGACGCCCGCATGCGCTGGGTCGGGCAGCACGCTGGCGACCACCGCGTCATGTGGGATGCCATCGCCGCTGGCCACATGCCCCGTCTGATCAGCCAGCCCACGATAGACGCCGCCCTTGTCGCCTCCCGCATAGACCAGCCCAGCCACATGCGGATCGGCGACTATCGTGTAGACATGCGCGCCATCGTCCGGGCCGATCAGCCGCCACGCGCCCGCCTGCGCGCCACAGCCCGCCAGCAGTGTCAGCAGCGCCCCGAGCAGCGCCAACGACCCCAGCGCGCTGCGCTGCGACATTCGACGACCCATGTGTCGCGCCTGTCGCGCCTGTCGAGCGCGGCAAATGGCGGCGAACCCGTGGAGATGCGCATCGGTCATTTGACTGCAAGCCTCACGTGATAGCTGATATACCAGGGAATCTCCGTCGCGGGCAGCGTTTCGCGTGCGGCCCGCTGGTACGCCGCCAGGTCAACTTCTTCGGCGGTTACCTCGCCAAACGCCAGGATGGACGACATCGAGAGTGTCAGGCCAATGAAGCGCTCGGCGTCACCCTGCTCGATATTGTGCAGCCCCATCTCCTTCACCATGTGGAAGTGGCCGCTGGCACGCATGCGCTCCAGATGACCAGACTTTTCCCAGCCCACTGGCCCGACTCGCTTCCCGCGCGCCTCGGCGACAGCAAAGACACGGGCCATGAAACGATGGAAGAGCGCATCGCTCTCCCAGGTGACCGTCGGCGGCCAATCATAATCATACGCCGCGAAAACACCGCCACGCCGCAGGATGCGCGCGACCTCGGCCAGCGTCGCGGTCGGCTCCATCCAGTGAAACGACTGCGATGCGGTCACGATGTCGGCGCAGCCGTCAGGCAAGCCGCTGCGTTCAGCGGTTGCGCCGACGAAGCGTAGATGCGTCGCGGCAGGGCGCATGCGCGCGGCGCGCCGCTCGGCCTGGGCGCGCATCTCATCATTCGGCTCGACGCCAATCACCTGTTGCCCCACATCCGCCCAGAGCAGCGTCGAGAGCCCTGTCCCGCAGCCAAGGTCCACCACCAGCGCTGGTCGTGGCGCCTCGGCAAGCTGCGTCAGCAGGGGCGGCAGCGCGGACGGCGCGGCGGGCCGATACGCATCATACGTCTCGGCGACGCCGTTCCAGTGGGTGACTCGTAGCAGCGAAGCGGCGTCAGTCGCACGGCCGTCATCCTCCGCTGTTGAGCTGTTCATCGTCGTGTCGTCCACTCCTGTCGTCGGCGGTGAGGTGAACCTTCACCCCAACTCCTCTCCTACAGCGAGGGGGGTTCTGGATGGCGCCTCGTCCGCGCCGAAACACCCTGTCAGGGTACGAAGGGAAACTCCTGGCCGATGCCGCGCTCGCGCGCCTGTTGGTAGATATAGGCCGCTGTCGCGACATCTTCCGCGCCGATGCCCAGCGACTTGAAGAGCGTGATCGCCTCAGCGTCTGGTCGGCCAGCGACCTTGCCCGCGACGATCTGCCCCAACTCGACCAGGCGTCCCTCACCAGCCGCCTCGACCAGACTGAATCGCCCCTCATGCTCCGGGATGAGCAGGTCACCCGCCTCGATCTTGGCCTGCTGCTCGTCATCCACCGCGATCAGCGCGCTGCGCAGCACCGTCTCCGTATCTACCTCGCGGCGATGGCCCCAGTTCGAACCCATCGCATTGACATGCGCGCCGGGGCGCAGCCACTCGCCATGCATGACCGGGTCCTTCGCCGTCGTCGCTGTCACCACGATATCCGCCGCACGCACCGCTTCCTCCGCGCTGGCGACCGGCCGCATCTCGACGCCCGTCGCCTGGGCCATCTCCTCGCAGAACGACTCGCGACGCTGTTGGTCGCGCGCGTAGACGAGCATCGTCCGCACGGGCCGCGCCGTGACCATCGCCAGCGCCTGCGTGCGCGCCTGCCCACCCGCGCCGAGCAGCGCCACTACGCGGGCGTCGTCGCGCGCCATGTAGCGTGTGGCGACACCCGAGGCTGCGCCTGTGCGCATCTGCCCCAGCAAGTCGGCCTCGATGATCGCCAGCAGCCGCCCATCCTCCGCCGAGGAGAGCAGCACGACAAAGCGCGCCTTGCCCGCGACAGCGACATACGACTTCAGGCCGACAAACCCTGGCCCCTCAGCGGCAGGGTCGCCCGCCTGCCCGGGGACATACGCGGGCAGCGTGTGCATGACGCCGCGCCCCTCCGGCAGCGCGATCCGCATGCGGGGCTGGTTGCGCACCTCGCCCGCGCCCTGTCGCCGAAATACTCCCTCCAGCACGCGCATCGTCTCCGGCATCGTCAGCAATGCCCGTACATCCTCTTCGCGCAGCGCCAGCGCCATGGGTTGCTCTCCCTTGAATTGTCCGTTGACTTGTCTCTGGATTGTCCCTGGATTGTCGTCACGTCGAAACCGTGATGATGTGTCCCTTGTAGATCGCGGTGTAGATTGCGGTAGATCGCGGCGCGGAGGCAGGCTAGGAGCGGCGCCGACCCGCGCGGCTCGCAAGCTCTGGGCCGCGGCTTCAACCGCCCGTATGTTCGGCGCTAGCGGCGGAAGATGCGG
>DASQSS010000455.1:0-4769 GCA_035642255.1 Ktedonobacterales bacterium
GGCGCGCAGGCGATAGCCCACGCCCCAGACCGTCTCGATCGCCTCGCCCAGTGGCCCGATCTTCTTGCGCAGCCGCAGCACAGCGTTGTCCACCGAGCGGTCACCGCCGATGTAATCTTCCGCCCAGACCGTTTCGAGCAGATACGCGCGACTAAAGGCGCGTCCCGGGCTGCGCATCAGCAGCTGCAGCAGCGCGAACTCAGTCGCGCTGATATCGATCGGCGCGCCATCGAGCGTGACGAGCCGCGCGGTGGGATCGAGCAGCAGCGCGCCGTAGCGCAGCGGCGTCGCGCCGGGCTCGCGGTCGGCGGTCACTGTCTGGCGAATCAGCTCCACGCGCCGCAGCATCGCTCGCACGCGCGCCAGCAGCTCGCGCATGCTGAACGGCTTGGTCAGATAATCGTCGGCGCCCACCTCCAGGCCAATCACGCGGTCGGCCTCTTCATTGCGCGCGGTGAGCATCAGCACGGGAGTGGCCGCCGACTCGCGCATGCGCCGCAGCACCGCCAGGCCGTCCAGCCCCGGCAGCATCCAGTCGAGGATCACGAGGTCGGGGCGCTCGCGTGTGTGGGCTTCGAGCGCAAGGACGCCATCACCAACGTGGGTGACACGATATCCCGCCGCCTCCAGCTCACGGGCGACGACACGCGCAAGCTCCTGCGCGTCCTCCACCAGCAAAATGCTCGGCATGCGCTCTCAATCCCTCCCGATTCCTCTCGGTAGCGCTCCCCCGTCGGCGCTTCCGGTCGACCAGCGAGTCGCCAGACGCGCCAATCCGCGTGAGGGAGCGCGGCGCCTCGATACAGTATACCCATCGCCACACGGTATGTCCGTGATTGCGACAGAGTTGCGACACGCGCACGATAGACACGCGACAAGCGAGGCCTATGCTAGTGGCGTGACGTCGAGCGGAGCCATATGACGTGGCCCGCGCGGTGGGATGCGACAGAACCGACCGTGAATCGGGGAGAAGATGAAACCTATGGCGACTGAGACGACGACACAGACTCGCGCCGCGCAAACAACGAGCGCTCCGGTAGCGCTGCGCATCCGCGGGCTGAGCAAGCGCTATGGCGAGCGAATGGCAGTGGACCACCTCGACCTGGAGATCAGGCAGGGCGAGGTCTTTGGCTTCCTGGGGCCAAACGGCGCGGGCAAGACGACCACCATCCGCATGTGCCTCGGCCTGATTCGCCCGACGGATGGCTCAGTGGAGATTCTGGGGCAAGATATCGCGACGAGCAAAGCGACTGTGCTGCCGCGAGTGGGCGCGCTGGTCGAGCAGCCGGCGCTGTATCTCTATCTTTCGGGGCGCGACAACCTGCGCGCGGTCGCCAACACGCTCGGCGGCGTCTCTGAGCAGCGGATCGATGAGGTGCTGGAGTTGGTCGGCCTGGCGGGACGCGATGGTGACCGCGTGAAGACGTATTCGCTGGGCATGAAGCAGCGGCTGGGCGTCGGGCTGGCGCTGCTGCACGATCCCGACCTGCTGATTCTGGATGAGCCAGCCAACGGCCTCGACCCGGCGGGCATCGTCGAGATGCGCGATCTGCTGCGCCAGCTGGCCGCGCAAGGCAAGACGGTCTTTATCTCCAGCCATGTGCTGACCGAGGTGCGCCAGATCTGCGACCGCGTCGCGATTCTGAGCAAAGGCAAGCTGGTCAAGGTCTCTGGCATCGAGGATCTGGTCAGCTCACATGGAGCCTTCCGTGTCACGATGGAGCCGGGACGGGCGGCTGAGGCGCTGGCGCTGGCGCAGCGGCAGCCGTGGGGCGCGAAAGCGCGGCTCGATAGCGATGGCGCGCTCATCACGACGGCGCCGGGTGGCTGGGGCCGAGAGCTAAACCTCTTCCTGGTGAACGCGGGCTTCGCGCCAGAAACCATCGCGCCCTATAGCGAGGATCTAGAGGCGGTCTTCCTGCGGCTGACGGGCGAATCGGGCGACGCGAGCCGCTAGCTCCAGGATTCAGTCGGAGACCACGAGTAACAGGCGATTCCCCCGCCAGACGCGGGGGCGCAAAGGAATAGACGGATGGCGACAACAATCACGCAGACGAGCGCGCAAACCGCGAACATGCGCGCGGCGCGGCCCTCCTTCCTCGGCGCGATGCGCGGCGAGTGGATCAAGCTCTCGCGCCAGTGGACCTTCTGGATCATGCTCGGCCTGATGGTAGGAGGCTATATCCTCTTCACGCTGATTCTCGGCGGCGGGGGCAACCTTCCAGACCGGATCGCCCGTGAGCCGCAGGCAGTGCTCTACACCTTCATGGAGAGCGACCTCTTCCTGCTGCGGGTCTTCTGGGGCATGATGATTATCGTCCTGACGGCGCGGCTGATCGGCATGGAATATTCCAGTGGCACAGTCCGTGTGCTGCTCGGGCGCGGTGTCGGGCGTCTCCAGCTGCTCTTCGCCAAGCTCAGCGTCATCGCGCTGGTCGCGGTGATCTGCTCCGCGCTGCTGATCATCTTCTCGTCGATCTGCGCGGTCATCGCGCTTGAGGCGACCGTGCACAACCTCGACGTGCTGAAGGTGGCCGACGCGACCTTCTGGGCCGATACACGAGCCTATATCGGGACGGTGGCGGTGAGCCTGGGCGTCTCGATCCTGATGGCTGCGGCGGTGACGACGGTCACACGCTCACTCGCGGCTGGTCTGACCGTCTCGGTCATCTGGTTTCCGGTGGACAACTTCTCGATTCTGCTGCTCGTCCTGGGCGACAAGCTGACGCACTGGGATTTCTGGTCGCTGGTCAGCGGCGACTTCCTCGGCCTGAACCTCAATCAGATGCCGTCACTGGCGCTCTCCAGTCCCAAACTGTCAGCTATCGGCAGTTTCCTCGTTCCGCTGACGCCGGTGACGCTCAATCACACGCTACTCGTCGCGGGCATCTACGCCGCTATCTTCCTGGTCGTGATGATCGTGATGACAGCGCTGCCCGACGTGAAGGAGTAACTGGGCGCTCGCCGAGCCGCGCGCATAACCGCTCGCTGTCGGTCTGGTCATGCGGCCAGCGACGACGAGCGGTTTGCGGTCTGTGGCATGATATGCAGGGAGGCCGACATTCGGCGCAGAGCAATCGCGGAGCAATCGGAGAACAGGCGGACATCACATGAGCGACGAAACCGATACCACTACGACGGCGCAGACAGCGCAAGCGAGCGCGCAGGCGCCAGGACTTGAGACGGCGACCCTGGGCGGCGGCTGCTTCTGGTGTCTGGAGCCGATCTTCGAGAACCTGCGGGGCGTCGTCTCGGTGAAGCCGGGCTACGCGGGCGGCCATGTCGCCAACCCCAGCTATCAGCAGGTGTGCTCCGGGCGAACGGGCCACGCCGAGGTGGCGCAGATCGTCTTTGACCCCAATGAAGTCTCGTACAGCGACCTGCTGCACGTCTTCTTCGCCACCCATGACCCCACCACACTCAATCGCCAGGGCGCCGACGTGGGCGAGCAGTATCGCTCCGTCATCCTGCCGCACAGCGACGAGCAGCGCCGCGTCGCCGAGCAGGTCATCGGAGAGCTCACGGAACAGCGGCTGTACGACCACCCCATCGTGACGACGATCGAGCCGTACACCGTCTTCTATCCCGCTGAGGATTACCACCAGAACTACTTCGTCAATCATCCTGAGGCGCCCTACTGCTCGGTAGTGATCGCGCCCAAAGTGGCGAAGTTCCGCCAGAAGTACGCCGACCGGCTCAAGCGCTAGCGCATCGACGGGCCGTCATGGCGACGCCACGGAGGGCGCGCACGCCGCGCCCTCCAACGATCGGTCATGCTGACTGGCGGGATGCGCTTCACAGCGTCTCACGATCTGGCCAATGATGCTCGTGTGAGACAGACGGCAACGGCGTGGGGAGAAGAGAACGAGTGTCAATCGCGGAAGACCGTGATGAGGAGACGGCTGGCGGGGCTGAAACGCAGACGCTGGCTGACGCCGCCCGGCTTCACGCGGGTGAGCAGCGCAGCCATGACCCCTACGCCGCGCTGCGTTTCCGCGATTTCCGCGCGCTCATGATCGGGACGTCGCTGGCGACGCTCGGCGAGCAGATGTTGACCGTCGCTATCGGCTGGGATCTCTATGCGCGCACCCACTCTGCGCAAATGCTGGGCCTGGTCGGGCTGGCGCAGTTTGCGCCAACGCTGGCGCTCTCGCTAGTGGCGGGTCACGCCGCCGACCGGTTTGACCGTCGCGCACTGGTGATGCTGACGCAGGGGCTGATCGCGCTGACCTCACTGGGACTGGCGCTGATCGCGCTGACGCATGGACCAGTCGGGCTGATTTTCGCGCTGCTGGCGTTGCGCGGCGTCGGCGAGGCGTTCAACGTGGCGGCGTCTGGCGCGCTGCCGCCGCAGACCGTACCCGCCGAACACTACGAAAACGCCGCCTCATGGAGCAGCAGTTCGTGGCAGCTCGCGGCGATCCTCGGCCCAGCGCTGGGCGGCCTCATCATCGCCACGCGCGGCGACGCTATGCCTGTCTATCTGCTCGATGCGCTTGGTGGCGTCGCCTTCATCGGCGCGGTCAGCCGCATTCGTGGCAGGCAGGCCACGCGGTCGAGCGAGCCCATGACCGTCGCAGGGCTGATGGGCGGCGTGCGCTTCATCCTGGGGACGAAGGTGATTCTGGCGGCGGTGACACTGGATATGGTCGCCGTGCTGCTGGGCGGCGCAACAACGCTACTGCCAATCTATGCCAGCGACATCCTGCATGTGGGGCCGCAGGGACTGGGGCTGATGGCCGCCATGCCCAGCATCGGCGCGATCTGCA
>DASQSS010000456.1:0-8486 GCA_035642255.1 Ktedonobacterales bacterium
GCCGGGACCGACATTCGGAATCCATGTGGGCGCTCCCCACTCGCTCGTGCTTGCGGGATTATTGAGCACTCCGCCGGCAGAGCCGATAGAGTACTGTGAAACTGGAGAAGAAGGATTGAGATAGTCAGCGATGAGCGCGACCGTCGCAATGCCGCACCAGTTGCCGTTTTGCTGGGGCCATTGCGCGGCAGCCGCTGCCGCGCTCACGTCAAGGTTATTCGGTGGCGGGCCGCTTGGCGTCGCGGTCGGCGTAGGAGGAGTTGGGGTGTTGGTCGCGGTCGGTATAGGAGTCGGCGTAGGAGGAGTCGGGGTGCTGGTCGCGGTGGCGATCGGAACGGGCGTATTGGTGGCGGTCAGAACGGGCGTGCTTGTTGATGCGATCATCGGTGTATCGGTCGCCGTGGCTGTGCTTGTTGACGTCAGCAGCGCGCTATCGGCGACGCCGTAGTAGGTCGAGTGGGACGCCGCCTGCGCCGACTGACCGTCGAGCAGCGCGCTGGGGATGAGCATGAGCGCAAGCGCAAAGAGCAGCGCGAGCGCGTTCTCGCGCAAGGCCGTGCGCGAAATTATGTGCGAAACTATGCGCGAAACCATGCGCGAAACTGTGCGCGACGCCGAAGGGTGTGATCCTGTCACTAACCTGACGCGTTTCTTCACGCTTCCTCATCCTCGTCATCGCATCTGTGCGCTGATTGACCCAGCGCTCGAGCTTGTCGGCTCCGATCTTCGTCTGTTCATGACGCCGCGTGTGGAGCTCGCTATAGCTGCGTTGCGCCACGGAAAGCGCCTCATGTCACACTTTTATCAACGGCGCTCGACTCGTCTCATGTTCGCGCCCTACCCCATCTGGGCTATCGCCGTCACGCTTGCCGCAGAGCGATTGGCCGGGCTACAAGTGGAGCGGACGCGCCGCTGACCGCTCAGCCAGCGCCATGTTATACTGAGCGGGGTATGGCGTCTGTGAACCAGCGCGCGGCGGGAGCGCGGTGACGAGACGCCCAGCGAGGAGAGTGACGGAACGCTATGAGTGACGAGGGCCACGCCGCTGGCGGCGCGGGTGATGCGACAGTCACACAGGTCGCGATCGATGGCGCGGCGGGCGTCGGCAAGAGCACCGTCGGCGAGCGCGTCGCTCAGCGGCTCGGCTCGCTCTACATCGACAGCGGCGCCTTCTATCGCGCATTGACGCTGCTCGCGCTGCGTCGCGGTGTCGCGCCCGATGATGAAGCCGCGCTGCTCGCCCTCATCGCCGCGGCGCCCATCCGCATCATGCGCCCCATCGTCGCGGACGGCCGTCAGTACAGTGTTTTCGCGGACGACGACCCGGACGACCTCGCCCCCAGTCTGCACAATCTCGATGTCACCAGCAATGTCTCGACGGTCGCGCGCATCCCGGCAGTGCGAGCCGCGCTGATCGAGCGCATGCGCGCGATGGCGAACGCGCATAGCGTCGTGATGGTCGGGCGCGACATCGGCAAGGTCGTGCTCCCTGACGCCACCCTCAAGGTCGCGCTCACGGCTCCCGCGGACGAGCGCGCGCGACGGCGCCATGCCGACCTGGTCGCGGCATTAGGCGAAGACGCCCCAGCGCTGACGCAGGTGCTCGCCGACATCGAAGCGCGCGACAACAAAGACGCCGCCCAGATGGAGCTGGCTGACGACGCCATCGTCATCGAGAATCGCGATGGTGAGATCGACGCGGTCGTCGAGCGCATCTGCGCGCTGCTCGAGGAGGCAAGGCGGCGCCTGGGCGTCGTCACCGGTGGCGCATCCGCCGCATCCGCCGCATCCGCCGCCTCAGCCGCCGAGGCGCAGCTGAGTCTATCTCCCATTCCAACCGAGCCCCCAGCGTCCCCTGCGCCTGGCGCCACGCTTCCAGCCGCTTCCGCACCGTCGGGCCGGCGACTCCGTGGGTCGGCGCGCGAAGGCGCGTATGTCGCGCCTAGGGTCACCGTGCGGCGTGACGTCCGGTGGGATGGCACAGCGAAGCCGATTCGCTATGAGATCATTCGCCGCACGGCTGGGATGTTGTTTCCACTCTTCTTCAAACTGCGTGTCGAGGGGCTGGAGAACGTGCCGCGTGACGGCGCCGCGATGTTGACCTCGAATCATGTCGCGTGGATTGACATCCCACTGGTCGCCTATCCGATTCCGCGCATCACCCATTACATGGCCAAGATCGAGCTGTTCCAGGTTCCTGTGCTTGGGTGGATCATCGGGCTCACCGGCTCATTCCCTGTGCGGCGCGGCGAAGGTGACCGTGAGTCACTCCGCACCGCGGAGCGGCTGCTCGGCCAGGGCGAGCTCATCGCCATCTTCCCAGAAGGGCATCGCAGCGAAGGCCAGCTCATCCGTGGACTGCCCGGCGCCGCGTTGATCGCCTTGCGCGCGAATACGCCTGTCGTGCCGGTAGCGATTATCAATAGCAAGCAGGCATTCCGCAAGGGGCATATCATCATTCGCCGCCCTACCATCATCGTGCGTTACGGCGCGCCGTTCATGCTGACCAAGAGCGGCGCACGCCATACGAAAGACGACCTGGAGCGCGGGATCGACGAGATCATGACACACATCGCGCAGCTGCTGCCGCCAGAGTATCGCGGCCTCTATGCTGAGCAGGCAGTCGTGACGACAGACCAGCCAGCCACTCTCGCCACGCCGCCATCACCTGCTGCGCCCGGACTTTGAGAGGGCGTTGAGACAACGCTTCGACGATCTTCATTGTGTCAAAGCGCCTGGGGCGCGTATACTCTCCAGGAGAACGGCGCGGGCGCCACGACGCCTCGCCGGACTCCAGTCAGAGTCCTGAAGGGAGAGCGTCAGATGGGTTTTCACTGGGAATTTCTGATTCCTTTATTGCTGATCGCGCTGTTGTTCTTTGGCGCCAAGCGGCTGCCCGAGATTGGCTCAGCCGCCGGTCAGACCATCAAAGAGTTCCAGAAGTCGATTCGCGACAAAGATGGTGATGATCAGGCCGCGCTTCCGCCCGCGCCCGATAAGGAGATCACGCCGCGCTAGTTGGCGTGACGGCGTTCTCCCCACCTACGAGCCATATACGAGGCACGTATTGACGACAACCGACGGTGAACAGACGGCGAGGGACCGTTGTGCCGCCTGATAGCGCTCCTCCCGTCTACGCCTGGGTCCGCGCGGCTCTCGTGTGATCATCGGACGGCCATTGGACAGCCATCGTGCAGCCGTGCTGTGATAGAAGGGTACGGCTATAGGGCTATCGCGCGCCCGGATAGCGCGCTGGTGGCGAGCGCGAAGGCGGTGACGAGCGACGAGCGGAAGGAGCGAATCATGGCGACAGCAGGCGCGCAGCAAGCGGTGGACTATCTGCTGATTGGCGGTGGCCTGGCCTCAGCGACAGCGGCGGAGGAGATTCGCAAGCGCGATGCGACCGGCTCCATCCTCATCGTCGCAGCGGAGCCGCATCCGCCCTACCACCGTCCGCCGCTCTCCAAGGAGTATTTGCGCGGCGAGATCGGGGCTGACGGCACGTATGGCAATGGCGGCATCTTCGCGCAGGAGCCGCGCTGGTATGATGAGCAGCGCGTCGACGTGCGACAGGGTGTCGGTGTCACCAGGCTCGATACCGCGGCGAAGCAGGCGACCCTCAGTGACGGCTCGACCCTTAGCTACAGCCATGCGCTGCTCGCCACGGGTGGGCGTCCACGCGCGCTGACCATCCCTGGCGCGCAGCTTCCGGGGGTCCTCGTGCTGCGCACGCTCGACGACTCCACCACCATTCGCGAGCGCCTGGGCGCTCCCGGACGCAATGTGGTCATCGTCGGGTCAGGCTTTATCGGTCTGGAGTGCGCCAGCAACGCGTTGTTCAAGGGCGCGCGCGTCAGCATCGTCGACCCGGTTGATCGGGTTTGGCGAGGAATGCTCACGCCTGACCTCTCTGACTATCTGGAGAACGAGTATACGTCACGCGGCGCGACCTTCTATCTGGGCCAGGCGCCCATAGAGTTTGTCGCGGGCGCTGATGGGCGCGTGAGCGCCGTGCGAATCGCGCCTCATGAGGGGCCTGGAGAGCCGTTGACGCTGCCCGCCGATCTGGTGGTCGTCGGTGTCGGAATTCAGCTCAACACTGACCTGGCGACCGAGGCCGACCTGAATGTGGACCCCCATCAGGGTGTGCTGGTCGATGACCACCTGCGCGCCTCGGCTCCTGATGTCTTTGCGGCGGGCGATGTCGCAGCGTTCGTTGATCCGGTGATGGGACGTTTCCATTTCGAGCACTGGGACAACGCCATCGCCAGCGGGCAGACAGCGGCGATCAATATGACAGGCGGCGACCAGCGCTACCTGCACGTTCCCTACTTCTTCTCTGACCAGTTCGATCTCTCCATCAACATGCTGGGCTATCCCACGCCTGATTCGGAGGTCATCATCCGTGGCGACATGGCTCAGGACGCCTTCACAGCCATCTATGTGCGCGACGGTGTTATCCGCGCCGCGCTGATGGTCAACGACGACGCGCAGATGGATACCTGGCGTGAACTGATCGAGACCGCGGCGCCACCGCCCAACGATCGTCTGCAGCTGGCCAACCCAGCGTTTGATCCCGCCAGCCTCAAGCGCGCATGACATACCAACCTGCTGCTCTCCGCCATCCTGTCCATGCGTGACGACGTGTGACGACGTGTGACGACGTGTGACGACGCACATGCGGGCGTGCGGGTGAACGAACAACGTGCGTCATCCCAGGCTTGACGGCGAAGCGGCGTATCGCGTAAAATATCCTTCGCGGGCGCGAAAGCCTCCGCGACATGGCGCATTCGTCTAGCGGCCTAGGACATCGCCCTCTCAAGGCGGAGATCACGGGTTCGAATCCCGTATGCGCTACCCCCAAACGCCTGCCATACCGGCAGGCGTTTTCGTTTGCCCGGTTGAATGGGCTTGGATTCAGGGATTCTCGCATGCCTTGCGGGAATGCGGATGACGCCGTTATATGGGCAAGAGGATGTTTGACGCCAACTCTGACGCCAACCCGTGAGGATGACGCTAGCGGACTGACCGATGCACACCCAGGAATCTTAGCGATACGCAAGAAATTTACGCTATCCGGATTATGAGGTCGATTTCACTACCTCCGCCTCAGATTTCAACCTAGCCTCCAAGGTTGAAATCGCTACCCCATAGTCAGCCATCAACCTGGATGCCGATGGCATCTTCACCGCTGGATTGCGACGGTTGGGGCTGGAACGCTGCAATAGCTTCGTCGCTGGGAAATGGCTTCGGAGCGAGGTTGGCGCCCGCTTGTGCGGAGTGATGCCGTAGAGGAGTTTCGCTCGAATCGCCTCGAAGGAGTAGCCACGTCCCATGCGCTGCGCGAGCTTTGCCAGGCCGTTGAGCGCCTTCGTCGTCGCGTTGGTCACGGCAGCGCCAGGAACGGAGAAGTACGCGAAAATCTCGTCTTCCAAGTTTCCCATTGCCGTCATGAGCGGCGCGAACGCTGTCTCCACTTCCGGGGCGAGGTGCTTGAACCAGTCCGCGTAGCGCGCTTCCGCCTCCACACGGCTCGTCGCGTCCCAGATGCGATAGAACGCCTCCTTGGCCTCATAGGCCCGCGCCAACAGCGGCATCTATGCCGTCCAGAGGTCGAGGGTGAGCCGGTCGCGGTCCGTTAGGGCGTCAGCGCGCTTCAGCAGCGCAAAGCGATCGCGCATCAACGCGCGCCGTTGCTTGTCTGAGAGCTCAGCGCGCAACGTTTTGCGCACCACTTCCACCGCCTGATTCGCCATGCGCACCACATGAAACTTGTCCACGACGATGCGCGCCTGGGGCAGCGCGGCGCGGCTCGCTTCCCGATAGGGAGCCCACATATCCATGCTGACGATTTCGACGCGTTCCCGTTTCGGCAGGCGCGCGAGATGGTTGACCACGACATTGTGCGTCCTGCTCGCCAGGAGGCTTACGACCGTCGCCTCGCGGAGATTAGTCATGGTGCAGCGCGGCTTCCGTAGCAGCAGCAACTCGTCAATGCCGAGTCACGCGGGTGTCACAAACGGGTGAGCGGCGTCTAGCCGTGCGGGATAGTCTTTAAAGACGTTGCGGACCGTCTTCTCGTCCATCCCGCATTCCCCGGCGATGCTGATGAAGGTGCGCTGGAGCGCCGCGCACCCGATATACTCCATGAACCGCTTCGTCATCTTGCGTTGGTCGTCCATATCGGGCAAGGGTTGCATCGTGACTTTCTTGCTGTAGGCTCACTGATACCGCTGGCGATGCACATGGATCGCGACGCGCCTGCCGTGCATCGGGAGGTCAAGATAGACTTGTTCGCGCACACCGTAGCGCCGCAGATAGCCAAACCGCAGGCAGGAGCGACAGGCGCTGGAAGGGATGTCAAAGCGAGCGTGGATGTGATAGGCGCGTGGCTCTTCCTCAGTTTTGATGACCGTCCATTCGGGCAGGTTGAGAATGTTGCGCATGCGCGCTCAACGCCTTTCATTGTCCTAACAGTGTTAGATCGCCACACAGCTCTCCTCTGCTATTGTGCCGGGCAGTATATCGCCTGACTGTCTGCGCTTCAAGGCCCCCACGCATGCATCATCCTGATGGAGCAGTTCGGGCAGGGCGGTGTCAGACATTGACACGCGCAGTTAACTCCGCTCACATACCCAGTGGGTGTGTGCCACTGAGACAGTGATCATTGAGAGTCCCCATCCTTTAAGAGGAAGCGCAATTCACCGTCGCCAGCCAGTGCGCCAGGAACCCTCATTTCCAGGGGTCTTTGAGTGACCTTGGGCGCGCCCGCCTCCAAGTGAGAGGTGAAGTTCCCGCGAGTTTCCCCCTAAAGGATGTAGAGCCCTAGAACGCCTGCCATTGACAACACTCTGTTTACCTGTTATAGTTCGCCTAGTCCTGAATCTCTTGTGTAGCAAGGCACAGCTACTTGGTTGGATCGATAATCGAAACGGCGCTCAACGAGCCGAAGAGTCGGGTGGACCCGCTCTGTCTCTAGACTTCCGGTACGCTTGTTGTTGCGTCCGGATGTAACGCAGCGTATTCGCACGCTCAGTCAACGCACTACTCGGTCTGATCTCACGTCAAAGGAATCGGCGCAACCCCGTACATACCCGTAGATCCCCATGCCTCTCGACAGGCGGCGTCTTATCTCTATGGGTTGACCAGAGTAGTTGGATTGAGTAGACAGGAGGTGTCTTGAGTCCGGTATCAGTGGTGCTTTTGATCTCTCGAGCCAGCAATTCGCAACTCGCATTGCCAAGGGATAGGTAGCTGTGCTGAGGAAAAACACAGCGCAGTCACTGTGTGTGCGCTCGCGCAACAAGTGATGTCCCGCAATGAGGTTTGCAGAGCATGGAACGTCCAATTGAAAGTAGGAGTAACGGACATGCTTCGGGTGACTTTGTTTGGATTTCCCAGGTGGGATACATGGAGATTAGCTGGTGGTACCGTCGCAGTGCGGGTTGTGGTCGCTGTGGCACTAGCACTGACGCTGATCGGGGCTTTCGGTCGGACTAGTGGAGTCCAGGCTGCTCCAGCGCGTCCGGCATATTCGTGCACATATCACTGCTATGGCATCAACGATTGGCCAGGCGGGCCAATCAATGGCTCGCATACTGCAGAATCTGTTGTCCAACTTTCGTGCACGCCCGGCGCTAGTCTCTGCGGTCAAGGATGGTTCGTTGACAACGAGATGTGGCTGGCGGACAACGGCAGCTCCTATTCATACTGGGTAGAGGCAGGATACAGCACGTACAGCAACGATCACTACACGTCGATCGATTACTTCTGGGCTGACCAGAGACCCGGTTCCAGCTACTACGAGCATGTGCTGTCAACCGTACCATCTGGTGATTATGGAAACTATGCCAATATCACCATCAAGCGATCCAGCAGCAGCTCGTTTTCAGTGTCGATATCCAGCCCGAACTACTCGTACTCAGGATCTTCGACAGGCAACTCCATGACCCCCAATGACATTAACATCGGGCAAGAGTTGTACGGTACTAGTGGCGCATCGGCCCCCACGGCGCACTTCATTAGCAACCAGTGGATCGACACCAGCAACGTGAGCCACTACCAAACCGCCAATGGCAGCATTACCTCGGACAATCCGCCCCATGCCGGTTGGACGACATGGCCGTCCTCCTCCTCGACGGGGGGGAACATGTACACCTATTGCTGCTAGGTCAGGCCACAGGCCAGCCTCTACCCGAACCAGATACTGTACTGGCGGGAGAGCGCTGGAGAAAGGAGATCGCTCACAATGCGCAAGTCATGGTTGTATATGCTTGGTCTGGTGTCGGTCCTGTGTTTCGTCGCTTGGGCAGTAGCCTTCAGCTCGACTCCTGCTAGTGTTCATGCCGCGTCTGTCACCAACGGTCCCAGTGTGGAACGCCCAACGGGTGACAGAGCGATCTCGTCTCAGCAAGGAGTGAGCGGGTCAGGGCCAAGTTTCACTGCAGCGGACGCCGCCCAATTCGCCACAACACACCGCATGTGGC
>DASQSS010000457.1:0-12712 GCA_035642255.1 Ktedonobacterales bacterium
CTTGTAGCCAGCCTTGGCGACCTTCGCAGTGCGCTTGCTCTCGACAGTCGCTGTGTCAGCGGTCTTCTTCGCGGCGTCGCTCATGACGCTCACGGTGTGAAGCGCCGCGTCGCGCGCGACTTTGGCGGTTTGCGCGGCGGCGTCCCAGGTGATGAGCGCGGTGTCGCGTGTGCGGTCCCAGGTATCTCCAAAGCGATCCTGCGCGACCTGTGAGGCGCTGACCGTCTGCTCACGCAGCGTCTGGCTAATGGCAAGCGCGCGATCGAGCGCGTCCTGGGCGGCGGCCAGCGCGGATTCGGCCAGTGTGACCGCTGTCGCGCTCAGCTCACGCGTTGACTGGGTTGCGCGCTTGGTCAGCTCCACGCTGGTATCAGAGGCGTCAGCGAGCCGCTGGCGCGCCGGAGCTACCACTGAGATGAAGCGTCCCAACGTTGGCGCCAGATTGGCCTTCGACTGCGCTGGCAGCGCGCCGAACATTCTGCGCGCTTGCGCAATCTGGGCGACCTGAGCCGCCGCGATGCGCGCTTGCTGCGCCCTCCGTCGGTTGATCAGGAACCATGCCGCGCCCGCGCCTGTCGCCAGGCCAGCCGCAACGACGCCCGCGATCAGTCCAGCGCGACGTAGATTCCAGCTTTCGTCGTCGAGCGCATCGACCTCGACTTCGGTCACTTCAATAGAGACATCTTCCGGCTCTTCCTCCTCACCTTGCGTCGAGCCAAGTTGCTGTGGCGAAGAACTCGGCATGGGCGCGCCCATACCGGGCGTTGCGCCCATGCCAGGCGTCGTGCTGGTGGGAATCGCGTCACCGCCCGAGTTAGTATTAAGTGTCGAGTCGGCGCCGTAGCCAACGAGTGGCGGAACACCCGCGCCCTCTGTCGTCATGGTGTCGCCCGTCGGGTCTTGATAGGACATTTCTCTACACCTCTCTCTTATGCTCATGTGGCATTCGTCTTGCCGGTCTGGGGTACACGTCTGCGACGCAAGTAACGTACCACCGCTGACTGCTCCTTGAACGAAAACGACCGCGGCCGCCATTACACGAAGAGCGCGTCCATGTCGGCGGTTTGCGTCATCTGCCGCATCTGATCGTCGCCAGGCGGTGGCGCGGCTGGGTCGAATCGGTCGGCGGCGTCGAGCACGCGCGGCAGCAGACCAATATCGCTGACCGTACACAGAAAGATGTCGGGCCGACTCAACACCCACCAGACAGCCAGGTCAATGTCGCGCTGATCCTCCAGCGGCTCATACCAGGCACTCCGCGTATGCGGTCGGCCTAGCCAGGGACGCCGTGCAATGGACTTGATCGTCTGAAGCGCGACATTGCGCTCACGGCAGGTCTCGCTCAGCGCATTGAAGTTCTCCGCGTAGTAGGGTGTCTGCATGGTGATGTAGTTGTAGGGCGCCAGCACGGAGTCAAAATCGAACCGCTGGAGGCTACGGCGATGCGTGGCCGCGATCTGCATCCCATGGCCAGTCACACCGATGCCGCGCACGAGGCCCTGTCGCTTGGCCTCGCTCGCCGCCTCGACGGCTCCGCCAGGGCTAAGCGCCGTATCCCACTCGATGGGGTCTGCCAGCGCGTGAAGCTGCCACAGATCCACTGAATCGACGCCCAGACGGTCGAGTGAGCGCTGCAAATCTTCGAGCGCCGCCTGCTTTGTGCGCCCATCGGTCTTGGTCGCCAGGAAGAACTGTCCTGGAGCGCGCTTCAGCCAAGGCGCGATCCGTAGCTCGGCGTCACCATAACTGGCGGCGACATCAATGTGATTGACTCCGTACTGCAGCAGCGTATCGAGCGTCTGATCGGCCTCAGTCTGCGAGACATGCGCCAGCGCCGCCGCGCCGAAGATGGTTCGCGTGCTACGGTGGCCCAGACGACCAAAGGGCAGCGTCGGTATCGGCATGCGCGTCCTCTCCTTCCAAACCGCTTCCCGGCATCGAGCGCCAGTGTTCATTTCCCGGCATCATTGGCGCCAAATCGCCCTGCTCATTCCACATATTCGATGAAGTACACGTCATCATCGGCCTGGCTGGCTCCCAGGCGTGGCGCGCAGACTGGGCGGCCCGGCGAGCAAACGGACAGGCTACCAACGACTACCAGCGAATGTGCGCTTGACACGACCCGCCATTCTGCCATGAACGCCTCACGCGACTGGCGTCACGATGATGAAGCGCGCGAGGCGTTCGCCCCCATGTCTCAGCGCAGAGATGTGAAGGCGAACGCCTCGCGCATGCTCGATCCAACACCTGGAACGGCCATAGTGGCGCATAACGGACGCAGTCGTGTAGCGCGGCCCGCAACCAGGCTAGTAGCTAGCGCGACCGACGTGGCTCGCCCTGGACTCCTCGGGAATGATCCTGCGGAAGATCGCCTCCAAGATGGCGCCGATGATGCCCATGACGATGCCGCCGAGCAGCGCCCAGAGAAAGTTGTCGATCTTCAGGTTCGAGACGAACAGCGACCCAAGATAGAGCAGCAGCGCATTGATAACGAGCTGCCACAGGCCCAGACTGAGGATGGTGATAGGCAGCGACAGCAGGTTGATGACTGGCCGGATGATGGCGTTGATGACGCCGAACACCAGTCCTAAGAGCAGCAGCGCGCCGATGCCGAACGGCTCGATGTGAATACCTGGCAGGATCGCCGCCGTCAGCCCGATCGCCAGTCCGTTGACAATGATCGAGACAACAACGCGTGTAATGAAACGCATCGCCCTTTCCTCTCTTGCCCCTACGGTGAACGCTAGGGTACAGCTTGCGCCGTCGCGCCGTCGCGCCGTCGCGCCGTCGCGCCGGCGGGCGCGAAGGACGTCGCATGGTCGCGCAGGTGTAGCTGCAAGGTGTACGAATGAGAGGGGCCGCGCGTGGCGACCTTTACCTGAGCAATATGGCGCACCCGCGTAGTGTGAGGAGTCGAGGACACGAGGACGCATCTTGAGGCTATGCGGCGGGAATCGTATACGTCTGGACAGGACCTTTGCTCGGGACGACGTAGAACGAGGTGCCCGCGCTCGACCACGACGCGGAGTGCGCCGTCAGCCCGTCGCAGGTATCGCTGAGTTGATAGACGGCGTTTCCCGTCGCAATATCCACAATCACGACGTGCGCGTTCGTCGTGCGCTGATCGCACACGGCCACCCGCTTGCCGACGGGCGCAAACCACACAACGACGCTCGCGCTACCGCCTGTCTGCGCGACTTCGCTAGCGAGCTGCTCCGTGAAGCTATCGGGCGGACGGCTGGCGGACTTCGAGGTCGCCACGGAGCCGACGGCGACTGGCTGTGATAGCGAGCCCCAGAGCAAGTAGCGTCCACCCGGAGACCAGTCGAGCAGTGTGACGCCGAGCCTGGCGTCAGCGGCTGAGGCGCCCACCAGCACGGAGCCGCCGCTTCCCGCAAACAGATGCGAGCCAGAGGACGACCATATCCCGATGACGGGCGACTGCGGCGTTGAGACGCCGATAGGCCCAAGCGCGCCCGCCGGAGCGGGAGTCAGGCTACCGTCCGCGCCCCATACGAGAGCGCCCCCATCGAAGGCATGCGCAGGGTCAGGGCGACCAATGATGGCTTGCTGGGCCACATCATAGACACGCATTGCTGGCGCTGACGGGACGCCTAGCTGCCAAAGCGACGCACCCGCAGCCAGATCCCAGACGGCGATCTGTGCGCCATTCGCCGCAGCCAGACGTGAGCCGTCCGCTGACCACGCGAGGGTAGTTGGTGGCTTGGCGTCGCTCCATGCGAAGGTAGTCACGAGCTTCTGCGCCGTGATATCCCAGACGGCGACGACTCGACGCCCATTGCCACCAGCGACCGCAAGCCGCTTGTCATCAGGGGAGAGCGCGATCGCGGACGCGCCCGTCGTGATGAGCGGGAACGCGCTGCTGGCTTGCAGGGTCGTCGCGGGTCGTTGGTCCACGCCGATCTGGACGCCCGCGCCAGAACCACTGCTCAGTAATGTGAGCAGCGCATTGGCGCGTCCGTTCACCACCTCATACACCAATACCTGCGCAGCAAGCAACAGGACCAATACCAGCAGGATGTTGCGTGTTCGCCGTCGCAGCAGCGGCTTGCCGCCGCGCACGCCACGCAACTGGCGCACGGCGCCTTTGCGATCGCTCGCGGCTTTGTTCAGGCCCTCACGCTTACAGCGAGCGCATGAGCGCACATGTCGCTCGATGGCGGTATTCATTTCAGGCGAGAGGCGCCCGAAATGATAATCGACGAAGCTCTCGACAACCTGCTCATGTCGCAATCGTGGTATAGCGCCCCGCGCACGACCGCGTTTCAACACTGGCTTGCCTCTCCTGAACAGGTCCGAGAACGACCGACTCGCCCCGTCACCCCCACTGTCCGCCTCACGAGGTAGACTATCAAGAAGCATGCCCGCTCGTCAACAACGTCAGCAATCCGGCATAGCGCGGGCGCGCACGCGCGTGCCCGCGCGAGAGCTCACAGTCTACTCACGCGCGAGTCAACCGCCAGTTCACTGACGGGCCATTGACGGGCCATTGACGGGCCATTCGCAAGCGCTGGTCGCGGCGGCGCGCTGTTGCGTGGTGAACCGAGGCCAGCTATAATGCCCGACAGCGGGCGACCGCCACCGTCATTCTGCGAGCGCTCCGAACCGGGTGAGATCACATGGACATGGACGACCAGCAGCCGCTTTCACTCATTACTCCATCACATGATCTGTATGATCCCAGCGCGCACGAGGAGCGTGACACGCTCAGCGCGCTCGCGACGCCTGACCTCAGTCGCAACGCCCGCATCACACTGCCGCTCGATACCTCGCAGAATGCTGCCTTTCTTGAGCCTCCGTCCGCCTCCACGTATCTCGCGGAGTCAGTCGTCTATCGCCCAGGCGCCTGGGTGGCGATGACGCTGTTGGCTGGCCCGATCGTTTGCGCCATCGCCGGAGCCGTGGTGATTGGCGTGTCGGGAGCCATCCCTCTGTGGTTGCCGCTGTCGCTGCTGCTGTGGCTCCCCGTGCTCGGGCTAGCGTGGGCGCTGCTCAAGAGCGTGAGCGTCACACCCGACACCGTAGCCAGCGGCCGTCCCCTGGGACAGTGGCGCACCGTCGCATATGAGGAGATCGAGCACGTCGAGCAAAGCGGCATGCGGCTGGTCATCAGCGCGCGCGCCAGCCCTCCGCTCGTCATCACTCCCGCGCTTCTGCATCGCGGCGCGCAGCTGCGACGAACGCTCCTGCTGCGACTACCACTGACCGCGCTCGGCGGCGACCTGCGCACACAGGCGCAAATCCTGAGCGAAGGCGCTATGCTGGGCGGCGCCGTTGGCGACATTAGTGGCATCCTGACGGTGCGCACCCGCGCCATTTGGCTCGTGCTGGGGGTAGTGGTAAGCGTGGCGCTGCTGGCGCTCGGCGCCGTGGCGCTACTGACCTTGACCACGCCGCTGAACAATCTACCTACGTGGGCGCTGGCTCTCGCGCTGGCGGCGTTGGCCGGGATTAGTGGCTACTTCGGACTCTGGAGCGCGCAGGATATCTTCGTCAACGAAAAAGGTCTGGTCATCCACTATGCCTTGCTGCGACGTGATCGCGATGTGTTCTGGGCGCAGGTCAGGCTAGTGGAATATACGCCGGGAGAAATGGCGCTGATCTTTCGCGGCCCACGACGCGCGACCATGAGCGCCGGGCCGGGCCTGCTCAATGAGACGCAGGCCCGGTTGATGCGACAGTTCATTGGTCACTACTGCGTTGCGGATGTTATCCCAGCGCTGTCACGAGACAGGCGCTAGGCGCTCGCCATTGCGACGGCCGCCTCAGGCTCTTCCGCCCGCTGGCTGCCTGGCGCCTGCAGGACTTGCTGCGCGCCCGAGTTGCTCGGGCCGTTCTGACCGTTCTGGCCGCTGCGTGAGCGACGCAGACGTGACGGCAGAATCTGAAGCTCCTCACGATACTTGGCGATCGTGCGCCGCGCGATCTCGATGCCCTGTCGCTGCAGGATGCGCATCAACTGCTCATCGCTATAGGGGCGCTGCGGATTTTCTTCGGCGATGATGTCACACAGGGCCTTCTTCGCGGGCAGCGAGGCGTCGAAGAAGTCATCGAACGACGCGGTGCGGCCATTGGGCAGCAACACGAACTTGCCGTCGGTCGCGCGGCTCACAGTGGACTCGTGCAGACCGATCTTGCGCGCGACATCCGCACGCGTCAGTGGCTTGAGCGCGCTCTGGCCAACTTCCAGGAATTCGCGCTGCATCTCGATCAGGGCGTCTGAGACGCGCTGCATGGTCTCCCACCGTTGGCGCAGCGCGGCGATGAACGTCTGCGCCTGCTCCACATGGCTGCGGATGTGCGTGCGAGCGCCGTCGTCGCACTGAATATGCGACAGATTCTTGCGCGCCCAGATGTACTCGGGATTGACACGAAGCACGTAGCGATTGCGCTCCACAACTTCGGCGATGAAGCCATTGGAGGTCGCGCGAATAACGACATCCGGACGAACGGGAGCCGCGGAAGCCGTCAGCGCGCCGGAGAGTGAGTCGAAGCCATGCGCGGGATACGGGTAGAGGTCATGACGAATGAACTCCCACTCAGTCTCGATGCGCTTGGGAGTCAGGCCCAGGCGCTTAGCGACCTCGCGGAAGCGGCGATATGCGACGTCGCGCATGTGATCGCGCACCAGCGTCTCGGCGAGGGGATGTGGATCGCCGGCTTCGGCCAACCGTTCGAGTTGAATCAGCAGGCACTCCTGCGCGCCGCGCGCGCCGATGCCAGCCGGATCGAGCCGCTGGAGCGCCTTGAGCGCATGCTCGACGCGCTCCTCGCCGCAGCCCAGCGCATCGGCGGCGTCGTCCACAATGGCGGCTGGCAGAAAACCATGATGATCGAGGCTGCCAACGAGATACTCGGCGATGTGCGCGTCTTCAGCGGGGATGCTGAGGCAGAGCGTCTGGAGGAGCGTCTCGCCTGTTGGGATGGTCGCCGCGACCCGGCTCATCGGGTCATCATTCTCATCCTCGGCGTAGCTGCCGGAATACGCTGGGCCTTCGAAATCGGGGCTATCGTCGCGCCGACGATCATCCGCGGAGCGAGGTCCACTGCCACAGACAGTGCAGGGGGCCAGTGGCGACTCTAGCGGGCTGTTGCAGCGAGGGCAGCATGGGCGTGTCTCAGCTTCAAATGCGGGATTCTCTTCGAGTGTCTTAGCGATAGTCGCCTCGAGTTCCGGATTCGGCAGTTGCAGCAAACGCACAGCGGCGATCTGACGGTAGGATATATTCGGGGTCGTCTGCTGCGATAAGGACGAATCAACACGCATTTCGAGCACATCCACGAAGCTCACTCCTCTCCCACGCCAGACAACGCTCGCGATACGCCGTGGGGACCAGCGCATCACATAGTCGCGTTCAATGGCGTAACAACTCGCTCTCGGTTTGATCCGAGCGCATAATGAGCAAGAATCGTGCCAACGGATTTTCGGCAGCCCGTGAATCCCGAAAAAATCAGGCTTCGCGCGGCGCCGCTCGTTATACCATAGTCACAACTTCGCCTCAATGTGAAGGCTTATCCTGGTCCCGGGCGGACAATATGCCCTTTCGGCAAACGCTCGTCGCTCGCGCCATTTCGCCCGCCAATTCGCGCCAGAGGCGCCGCGCGTGCTACCGTTCGCTCCGGGGGCGCGTCCCGTTTCAGGGAGGCGCAAGACACGCTGTTTCGAGAGGTTCATTCTGATGGGACTGATTGTTGTACTGGGAATCGCGTCTATATTCTTCCTTTCCGCTGTGCTCATCGTGGCGGCGCTGATGATGCGCGGCCAATGGGATCGCCTCGGCGCTCCAGACGAGCGCTCCAACGAGCCATCGAACGAACCCCCGGAGTAGTCACGAGTAATTAAAGGATACAGAGCAGCGCCTATCTGCTATGCTACGAGAGCCAATACCCTAACTCCGGCGGAATGAAGTCGACTGGCTGCAAGAGGCAGGATGCGTCTTACTGGCGCATCCTGGGCATTCACCGACCCACTCCTGTCGCCTTTCAATGATCCGCGTGATCCGTCTAGTGACGCCGTCTTTTCACCGCTTGTAGTGGCTTCCCGCCTGAAGATATCCAGACTACGCGCGACGGATTCACATGACGGATTCAAAAGAATGCGCTGATCTCAACGGATACACACGGATACACACGGATGCAACCGGATGCAACCACTGCGCGACGCGGCGCGACGCGGCGCGCGGAATGATGAGGGAAGTGAGACGTATTCTGTGACAACAAGGCGCGACGTGGTCATACGAGAGCTCATTGATGAGCTAGAGGCGCGCTTCCCCTACGCCGCCGCGCTCTTCAGCGGCGCATCTGGCTTGCAGATCGCCGACAGCGGACAGGAACAACGGGCGGCCGAAACCAGTCCCACACAGGGCGTCGTCTTCACCGTCTACGACGGCGCCACCTTCAACGAATACGCGACCAGCGACCAGTCACCAGATGCGCTTGCGCGTAGCGTGAGACAGTGGTCCAGAGGCCTGCGGCGACACGATGGCCCCGCGATCATCTTCGGCGGCCACGCGACGATCGCAGGGCAAGATGTTCGCGAATTCGCGACCCCGATAGGCATTGACCCTGCCAGCGTTCCCCTCACACAGAAGCTGGCGCTCGTCCGCGACATCCAGCGGCGCACGCAGAGCTTAGATGAGCGAATCGTGCAGGCGCGGGTCGGGTACACGGAAAACGCGTATACCTCGGAATACATCGGACGCGGGCGATGGCTACGCCAACATGTGCGCCGCATCACGCTCACGGTGTTCGTCGCGATGAGCCAGGACGGCGAGACTCGCTATAGCTTCCTGCCCATCAGCGGCGCGGGCGGCTTCGAGATCGCGCGCGTCTCCGATGCGCAGCTCCACGAGACGGTCGAGACGGCGACACGGCTACTCAGCGCAAAGCGCATCGAGCCTGGCGTCTACGACACGATCACCGATCCCTCCATGTCGGGCGTTATCGCGCACGAGTGCTTCGGCCACGGCGTCGAGATGGATCTCTTCCCCAAGGGGCGCGCCCGCGCCGCACGCTTCGTCGGGCAGCGAGTAGCGGCTGAGGGCGTCGATATGTATGATGATCCGAGCCGGGCAGGAGCATTTGGCTCCTACTTTTTCGACGATGAAGGTGAGCTGGCGCGGCCAACGCAGATTCTGCGCGATGGCATCCTGATCCATCCGATCAGCGACTTCGCCTCCACGACCTACGGCTCTGGCGCGCATACCGCGAACGGCCGCCGCCAGGACTTCAGCCGCAAAGCCTACGCGCGCATGAGCAACACCTTTTTCGGCGCTGGCGCGGTGACGCCTATGGAGATGATTGCGGGAGTCGAACGCGGCGTCTACCTGCGGCGTGCGATGAGCGGCATGGAAGATCCGATGGGCTGGGGCATCCAGGTCAGCGCGCTCTACGGCGAGGAGATCGTCAACGGCGCGCTGACAGGCCGCCTCTATTCGCAAGTGGGTATGTCAGGCTATGTGCCCGACCTCTTGCGCAGCATTAGCGCAATCGGCGCCGATTCCTCACTCGAAGCCGGGCAATGCGGCAAGGGGCATAAAGAGATCGTGGATGTCACGGTGGGCGGACCCCACCTGCGCATGAAAGCGAGGCTGGGCTGATGTCGCACAACGAGGCAACGGAGCCAATGAAGGCCGCTTCAACGCATGAGCTGGTCAGCGCTGTGCGCGCGACGCCGGGCATCGACGCCTGGCAGGTCGCCACGACACGCCGCGAGGAAGCGCAGGTCTATCTGATTGGCGATGAAATCGAAGAGGCCCGCCGCATCGTGTCGAGTGATGAGACGTCCGTGACACTACACAACCTGCACACGACACATGGCGCGCTGGGTGCGGAACAGGCGCTGGGCGAGACGACGCTGATCCTGTTGCCCGAAGAACAAGCGGACACGAGTCGACTTGCCGCACGCCTGCGCGATGGCGCGCTGATGGCCAGCCTGACTGACAATCGACCCTTCACGCTGCCGGTTATGCCAGCCCAGGGCTTCCCGGTCGTCGAGGCGGAGGACCCAGCGCTGGGCGCATCGATCGAGGTGGCGGTGGAGCGCGCCGGGCAGCGGCTTCGCGCGGCGCTGCGCCAGACTCCAGGCGTGCGGCTGGGGAGCGCGGAAATCTATGCCACCCGCACGCAGCACACCCTATCGAATAGCCAGGCGCTCAGCGCGAGCAAGCGCGAGACGAGCGCCTTTCTCGATCTGGCGCTGATCGCCGGAGAGGGTGAGCATGTCGCGGAGTTTCACGCCGAGCTTCGCCGTAGACGCCTGAGTGATCTGCACATCGAGCGCGTCGTCGCCGCGTATGGAGCGTTTGCCCTGCATGCCCTCCATGCGACCACGCCCGACCCCTGGGAGGGTCCGGTGATTCTCAGCGGCGACGCGGCGGCTCAGCTATTCGACTCGCGCTTCGGCGGCCCGCTCCTGGCGCACGCCTCCGCCGAGATGGCCTATCAGCGGATGAGCCGCTTCACGTTGGGCGAATACATCACGGGTGAGGAGCCACGCGGCGACCGCCTGACGCTGACCAGCGACGCGACGCGACCCTATGGCGCGCGCACATCAGCCTATGACGCCAGCGGAATCCCAGCGCAGAAGATCACCCTGATCGAGCACGGCGTCTTCAAGCGCCCGTGGGCGAATGCCCGCTACGGGCAGTATCTCGGCCTACCCGCGACAGGCGAGATTGGCAACCTGACGGTGACGTGCGGGCCCACGCCGCTCGATCAGCTGCGCAGCGTGGCGCATGGCCCCGTCTATGAGATCGTAGCGTTCTCGCTGTTCAATCCAGACCAGGTGTCGGGCGACTTCAGCACGGAGATTCGCCTGGGCTATCGGCACGACGCGTCAGGCGCCAGGCCGATCAAGGGCGGCTCGCTGGTGGGCAATGTCTTCACCGCATTCAGCGACGCGCGCTTCTCCGCCGAGCCGTACACCGATGGCGTGTATTTTGGGCCAGCCGCGATTCGCTTCGCGAACCTCACGATCACTGGCTCCTAGCCGGATCTGGCAAACCGCAATCTCTCGCGTATAGATGCGTTACTCAGCCGAGGCATGCCCACGCTGCCCATATGATCGGTCTCGCGTCTCCGACAACTCTTGACAGTCGCGCAACATCATATTATATATTCACATATCCGGATATGATGCATAAAGAGAAAGATGCAGCGATGGACATGGTGGACGCATCTGTACAGAGTGTGCGTGCAGAGCGAAGCTCCGCCTCTGAGGTGTCGGCCTTTGACGCACAGTCCGCGAATTTGTATGCGCGTTTCTTCCGCGCACTAGGCGATCCGACGCGCGTGCGGCTGCTGCGGCTGCTGCTCGATGCGCCGAACGGCGAGCGCAGCGTCGGCGCGCTGATCGAGGCTGTCGGGGCGCCACAGAGCCGCGTCTCGACTCATCTCGGCTGCCTGCGCTGGTGCGGCCTCGTGCAAACACGTCGTGAGGGCAAGCAGGTCTACTACCGGATTGCGGACCCTCGTGTGCGTGACCTGCTCGCCGTCGCGGGTAGTGTTCTGCGCGATCACGCCGCCGGGGTGGCAAGTTGTAGCGTAGTGGGCTAGCCTTCCGCTGACCACGCCCACAGTGCGCCTTCGCACACCTATCTCATCACCCTTGCGTATCGCATATCCAAACATTGCGCCCATCCGTCGTGACGCGCACGAGACGACCCTACCTGGGAGAAAGGTTTCTGGCATGGCCGACGAGATGACGAGTGTTCCAAGTGTTCCATCAGCTATGAACTCTGACGCCCACGTTAGCAGCGGCTATCACATCGATCACTATGATCTGCTCATTTTGGGGAGCGGCTCGACCGCATTCGCCGCCGCGATTCGCGCCAGAGATCTTGGCAAGACGGCTGTCATGACCGAGACGCGAACACTTGGCGGGACATGCGTCAATCGCGGCTGTCTGCCATCGAAAAATCTCATTGCGGCGGCCAAGCTCATTTATGATGCGCGCCATCCACGTTACCCGGGCCTCACACCGGTCGCGCTACCGGTGAACATTCACGCGCTGATCGCGCAAAAGGATGAGCTGGTCGCCGCATATCGCGACCAGCACTATGCCAGCATCCTCGCCCCCGGCGCTGACGACACTGAGGAATCTCGGGGTTCCAGCCCTGTCCAGATTGTCGCAGGGCATGCGCGGATGGTGGACCAGCATACCGCGGAGGTGCGCTTGCCCGATGGGACGACGCGGCGGCTCACGGGCGAGCAGGTACTGATCGCGACTGGCTCGCATGCGAGCATCCCCACGCTGCCCGGCCTGGACGAGATGCCCTATCTGACCAGCGATTTGCTGACGAGCCAGGAAGACCAGGAGCTCACTGAGCTACCCGACTCGCTGGTAATCGTCGGCGGCGGCTACATCGCGCTCGAACTTGGTCAACTCTTCGCCCGCCTGGGCAGCCAGGTCACGATACTCGAACGCGCGCCACGCCTTCTCAAGGGCTACGAGCCGGAGGTCAGCAGCACGCTCACGAGCATTCTGCGCGAAGAAGGTCTCACGATACTTGCACGCGCGAACGTCATCGCCGTGCGTGGAGACGCCAGGCGCGTGACGGTGACAGCCGATGTGCGCGGCCAGCGTCAGGAGATCAGCGCCGCAAAGCTGCTCATCGCGACAGGCCGCGCGCCCAATACGCAGGACCTGGGCCTGGAGCGTGTCAATGTGCGGCTGGACGAGACAGGGGCA
>DASQSS010000458.1:0-24126 GCA_035642255.1 Ktedonobacterales bacterium
TGATCGAGAACGGCTTTTCACGCGAGCGCGAGCAGCGCCAGGGCGCCGGACTCTATGACTACTTCCGCAATCGCCTGGTCTTCCCAATTCGTAATCAGGCGGGGCAGACCCTGGCGTTCGGCGGGCGTGATCTTGGTGGCGGTCCCGCCAAATACCTCAACTCGCCTCAGACGATTCTCTTCGACAAGAGCGCCACGCTCTTTGGCCTCGACCTCGCACGCGATGCGATCAAGCGCGCCGATCGCGTGGTGTTTGTCGAGGGCTATATGGACGCCATCGTCGTCTATCAGCACGGCTTTCGCAACGTCGTCGCCATCATCGGCAGCGCGCTGACGGAAAAACATGTCCATGTCATCAAGAAGCTGACACGCCGCGTGACGCTCGCGCTCGATCCAGATGCGGCGGGCGAGTCGGCGATGGTGCGCGGTATCAGTGTCGCGCAGCGCGCCTTCGATCGCATGATCATTCCCGTGCCAGCGGCGGCTCCCGGCGCTCCAACGAATCGCAAGGGTGAGCCGAAGGGACTGGTGCGCTTCGAGGAGCAGGTGGACGCCGAGATTACTGTGGCGCGTCTTCCCCCACACGAAGACCCCGACGAGTTCGTGCGCCGCGATCCGGAGGGCTGGCGAGCCGCCATCGAACATGCGCAGCCGCTGATCGACTTTCTGATTGACGCGCAAACGGCTGACCTGGCGCTCGATACCCCGCAGGGCAAACTGGAGGCGCGCCGTCGCCTGATGCCCGTCATCGCGGAGGTGCGCGACCGCATTCAGGCTGAAGAGTATGTGGCTCGCCTGGCGCGGAAGCTTCGGATCGACGATGTCGTATTACGGCGTGAGCTGCCTGTGGCTCGCGCGCAGCTCGACCGCGAGACCCGCGCCACACGCCAGCGTCATGCGGAGGAGGAAGCCGCCGCCTCCGCTGAAGGGTCCGTCGCCGAGCGCGAGGGCGGGGTTGACGGCTCTGTCAGCGGTGATTCGCTAGGAGTTAAGTACCGCCAAGCTGCCACAGCGCATCCGACACGGGGGTATAGTTCGTCCAGCGCATCAGAGGGATGGAATGATCGCGCGCTGATCGCAGAGCAAACGCTTGAGGCGTACTGCCTCGGGCTGGCTCTGGAGTATCCCTCAACCTGGGCCGAGGTGTCGGCTATTCTCGATGGACGTGACTTTACGACGCCGGAGCTGCGTGCGCTCTACGACTCCATTGCACATGCGTTTCGTGACGGCTCATCGCTGGCCGCAGACGATTTCATCGCCACATTGCATCCCTTGCTGCGCACCGCGGCGGAGCAGGCGTGTGAGGTGATTTCGGAGCGCGAGCGCGATGCGACCCATCTGGTCAAAGACGCGCGCGACGCCGCATATCGTCTCAAGAGTCTGCGGCTGAAGGGTGAAATGGCCGAACTGGACGCTTTGCAGCGCGAGGCTGAGCAATCTGGCGAGAGCGAAACGCTGCGAACGTTGATCGCGCGCAAGCAACAGCTAATCGTACAACGACGCGCAATCGACAGCGCCACCGCTGGCGCGGCCAAGCAGAGCAAACATGCGCTCAAGCGTCATTCGCTCTAGCGATTGGTGACGCCACCGGCGGTTTCGGCGGAATTTCGGCAATTGTGCTCGACAATGGTGTTGGTAGTAGGTAAAGCATTCAGCAGCGCGCGAAGGCGCGGGGTCGCTGGCGCAGCCGCGACCAGGCTCGACATTCGCAGGAGGATTGCGGCGAAATGGTCAGACGGAAGCGAGACATGCGTGAGCCTCATGTCTTTGACCCTACGGTGGAGCCTCACTGCGCGGAGTTGTCACTGACGGGCGATATCGAGCCCGCCCAGTCGTTCGAGACTTTCGAGACTGAGGCGTGTGGCACTGAAGTGAATGACCAAGTTGGCTCAACGATGGAATGGGCGGCGAACTGGGCGACATGGGCATCTGGAGCGAGGATGAGCAGTCAGGAATCTGCGCAAGCGAGCGGTGAGAGTTCTTTTCGCGGCTTCAGCGCGTTACATACTGTAGGCGCCGTGGAGACATCACAGGCGTCGGGTGATAGAGGTAAGCGAGCCGGTGATCGGCCATTCGGTTTTGCAGGGGCAGCGCGGTCCGAAAACGCGCCATTGGAGCGTCGTTCAATCGATGACGCCTTCGAGGCGGATGAGGATGAGCGAGAGGAAGCCCTGATCGAGCCAGATGACGAGACACTCGACGACGTGTATCTGCTACAGGAAGGGCCTATGGCAGTTGACCCGTTGGACCCGACCAAAGATGCCTGGAGTATTCCAGGGCCGGAAGACGAAATCGAATCGACTGGAAGTCATAAGTGGGACGATCTGCGCGAAAGCATCACCGCGTTGACCGCCGAGTTGGATAGTAGCCTGGACGATCCCGTCCGGATGTATCTGCGTGAGATTGGCCGTGTCCCACTGCTCTCCGCCGAGCAGGAGATCTCGCTGGCCAAGCGCATGGAGCGAGGCAAGCTCGAACGCGAGAAGCCACGCAATCAGCAGAGTCTGCGCGCGCTCTATGACGCTGAGGAAGCTCAGCGCCAGCTGACCGAGGCGAACCTTCGCCTCGTCGTGAGCGTGGCCAAGAAGTATATCGGGCGCGGCATGAGCCTGCTCGATCTGATTCAGGAAGGCAACATCGGACTGATCCGCGCGGTCGAGAAGTTTGACTATACCAAGGGCTTCAAGTTCTCGACGTATGCCACCTGGTGGATTCGCCAGGCCATCACCCGCGCCATCGCCGACCAGGCGCGCACCATCCGTATTCCCGTGCATATGGTCGAGACGATCAATCGGTTGATTCGCACGAGTCGCCGTCTGCTGCAGGAGATGGGACGCGAGCCTACCGCCGAGGAAATCGCCGCTGAGATGCAGATCACGCCAGACAAAGTGCGTGAGATCATCAAAGTGAGCCAGGAGCCTGTCAGCCTGGAGACTCCGATCGGCGAGGAAGATGATAGCCACCTCGGCGACTTCCTGGAAGACCACGCCGCGCTCGCTCCGGCTGAGGCCGCCAGTCACCAGCTGCTCAAGGAGCAGGTGAAGGACGCGCTCTGCAGCCTGACTCAACGCGAGCAGGAAGTGCTGAGATTGCGCTTTGGGCTGGACGATGGCCGCAGCCGCACACTCGAGGAAGTGGGCAAAGAGTTCCGTGTCACCCGCGAGCGCATCCGCCAGATCGAGGCGAAAGCGCTGCGCAAGCTCCGGCACCCCAGTCGCAGCCGCCGCCTGAAGGATTATCTCGACTAGTCAGCGGCAGCCCTCATCAGTTTGTCATTGCGCGTTTTCACGCGAACGACCAGCGGCCCGACGACACCGTATCTGTCCGTCGGGCCGCTTCGTGTCGTCCACTGACCTATCGTCCACAGGCGCCCACCGCAACGCCTGCGATCCGCGTGTGAGCCTTGTGAACGATACTCTTATACCGACCATACAAAGTTGTAAAAACCGGCCACTTCGTTAGCCTCCTCTACGCATGAAGCAGGCAATGACTTCAGACGCAGGGGAGGCAGTGCGGCGTACGCTGTGACCATGCGTGAACCTATTCGCGAGTGGATGTTCGCGCAAGGGCGCTCGCAACCATCAGCGGCGACGCGCATTCACGTCTCCCGCGCTACCGTCGCACGGCTGTTGGTCGAAGCGCCCGAGGAGCCAGAGCGCCGCTACCGACGCACGGCGCGCCGGATGTGGGTAGACCTGGGGCGGACGGAGGTCGTCGTGGCGGAGTCAACGGCGCGCCGGATTGATTCGTGCCCTCAGGCGCCTTCGCCGGTCCGCTCGCTGTGCCGGCGAGGTTCACATCCTTCGATCATGGCCCGGTCTGCGCTGCGCTCGTGATAGTCGCACGGCAACTGCCCTCGCGGGTAGGCTTGGCCGCTCACATACGCGTTGGTCCACATCACCTGGCTTGTCGCATGCTGGCAGAGACGGCGCTGTCTACTGGCTGGAGAAGCGCCGCCTACAGCATCTGTGTCGCCGACCCCGAATCCACCCCGAGATCCACCCCGAGGTCCACATCGACCCTGTCGCCGACGCTCCCGCCATGCGTTCGGTGGTCACGCGTGACGGGGCACGTTCCTTATCCCGGCCGCTGGCCATGGGAAATGTAAAACGGCGCGACACAGTGCACGCGAGGTGACTCCATGGCTCGCTGCGCCTCGGCGAACACGCGATCGAAGTTGGCGGCCGTCGTCAGGCCCAGCGCCTCCATCGGTCCCCGCAGCGCCTGCATCCCGTTGAGGATATCGGTGGCCATCAGCTTGCCAACCCGCCCGCCATGCACCCCAATTGGCACCTCAATGCGGCGGCTGGACACGTTGCTGAGTCCCTGCGCCTGCAGCAGGGTCCCCACGCGCGAGCCATCCGTGATGTCGATGCCTCGTCGCTGTAACATGGCGGCGACCCAGGCCATGATCTGATCGACTGCGGGTCCGCCCTGCTGATCTTCGATCACCTCGACCGACTCCACCCAGCCCCCGGGACGGGTTACCCGAATCAACTCGTTGATCACAAAGGGCCAGCGATCATGCGGCAGTGCCAGCACTAGCAGGCGCATATGCACGAAGTCGAAGCTGCCGTCGGCAAAAGGGAGCCCCTCCAAGACGTTGCCCGACACAAACGCATAGTTGGGGGGGCGCAGCTCCTCCCCACCAGCCTCCGCCTGCTCATCAACCTGCGGAGGATTGACATCGAGGCCGATCACGTTGGCAGTGGGAAAGACGGTCGCCACCTCGCGGGCCCAGCGCCCCGTGCCGGCGCCCACGTCCAGAATCGCGTGCGGGTTCTCGACGGGCGCCACGAAATTGCCCTTGAAGGCCTGGCGCAGCACATAGTGCTGGAAGTCGAGGCGATTCATCTCTTCGATGTCACGTGGCAAGACGTATGGAATGCCACGAGCATGCGTGCGCCCGCCCACCGTCCTGGTCGCCGTCGCCGCCTGACCGCTTGCTCCGATGGGCAGCTGATTTGGCTTGGCGCTCCGTCGGTCAATGATCCATTGCGTCACGCCTCCGGCCACTACGAGGACTGCGATCGCGCCGAAGTATGGCGCGTCCTGCCGGAGCGCTCCCACCGTGTATGCAAGCAGGCTCGCCAGGCCCAGGAATATGCCCAATGCCACCACCACGAGCCCGAATCGCTGTCGCATCGATCCCTCTCTCCCTGCGCAATGCGCTCCCTGCGCCTACCCGGTTCGCGCCGAACCGCATCACCTGGACGAGACCGCTCCGGCGCTCCCCCATGAGGAGCCGCCCTCATGGACGCCGCCCGGTCGATTCTATGCTATACCGCCCGTCAAGTAGACGGGACGCGCCTGCTCGACGCCAGGGCGAGTCCTGTCCCCTCTCCACGTCTGTCGAGCGCCCAGCCGAACGAGCGCATCACCCGCTCCTGCTCGCCTGCGGCGCTGGCGCCTCCGACACGCGCATGACGCCTTTCGTGCCGCCTACCGCCCTCTATTCACCTCAATGGTAGTAAGAGCAGTGGTGGTGGGAGTAGTGGTGGTAAGACCTTTCGCCCACGAGATGCGCTGGGGCTGTGCGGCCTCACACCGGATAGAACGGTAGGCCGGGAACGAACTGTTCCGGCGTGGTGTAGCCCACGAGCGGTGTCACAGCCACGAGCCGACCACCATAAGCTGCAGGCGCGATGATCACGCGCCCGCCGACGCAACTTCTATGACGCGCAGCTACCGCGGCCACATCCCGCTGCTCTTGGATGGCGAGAGCCGCCGCGTCCGCCAACGTCTGGAGCAGCAAGCGGCGCTGCCAGCCCTAACAGGTGGATCGTCTCGAGGTGGCCGATTTCTTGACACCGTTCACAAGCCTCATGATTCAGAGTCATGTGTAGGGAGTGGAGGTGGGCGCAATGGCACGGGAGACGACTGAATGATCGAGGTTGTCGTCGAGCCATAGACGAGAAACTGATCGAGAATGCGATCCAGCTGGTCCATCGCCGGGATGTACACCTTCATCAGAAAACAGTCCTCGCCGGTGATGCGGTGACACTCGACGACCTCAGGAATGCTGCGCGCAAGGTCGGCGATCTGCGCCAGATTGCCCGCATGTGGGCGAATGCGAATGTAGAGCGCGATTGGCAGTCCGAGCGGCGCGGGGTTGATGGCGATGGAATAGCCGCCGATGATTCCGCACTCCTCCATGCGCCGCACACGCTCACTGACCGCCGGCGACGACATGCCGATGCGACGACCCAGCTCCGCCATGGTCACGCGCGGGTCGCGGCGCAGCTCATCGAGGAGACGGATATTGACAGCATCCAGCAGCTCATGTGAAGGCGTGTAGGAGAAGAGACTATTTTGCCTTGCGTTATGAGGCATATCGGCGCATTCCCCTTCGCTTCACTCTGCCCTATACGTGGTTCGCATTCTATCATAGAGCAAGAGCTATCAGGACAGGAGAGTGAGCCATGCAGCGTAGTACGAGCGCCGACCTGCCTCGCATCTCACCTTATGCCTATTTTGTCGTAAGCGCCGTGTTTCACTATCTCGGACCCGCCTTCGCCGTGTTGCTCTTCGCGCATGTTGGCGTGCTGGGCGTCGCCTGGCTGCGCATCGCCAGCGCCGCCGCCATCTTCGCCGCTTGGCGTCGGCCCTGGCGAGTGTTGCGCGCGGCTCCCTGGGACCAAAGGCGGCTGCTGATCGCGCTCGGAGTGACACTTGGCCTGATGAATGCCTGCTTCTACCTGGCGATCGCGCGATTACCACTGGGAACGGTAGGGGCGATTGAATTTCTGGGGCAGATCATCCTGGCTGCGCTCGGCGCACGTACAGGCCGCAACGCCCTTGCCTTGGGGCTGGCTGTTGGAGGCGGCGCGCTGCTGACCGACGCGCGCTTTAGCGGGAGTCCGTTGGGGTTCCTCTTTGCGTTCGCCAATGCGGCTTTCTTCATCCTGTATGTCGTGCTGGGCCATCGCATCGCTCAGGATGGTGGTCGCACGGGCATCGACCGTCTGGGCGCCGCCATACTCGTCGCGCTGCTCACGATCACCCCACTGGGGCTAGGTGCGGCGGCGCCCGCGTTCACCAACGCGCAGCTTCTGCTGGCAGGCGTCGCGGTGGGCCTCTGTTCCTCCGTCATCCCCTACATCACCGACCAGCTGGCGATGGCGCGGCTGCCGCGCGCAACCTTCGCGTTACTCCTCTCACTGCTGCCCGCAGTCGCCGCATTGATTGGCGCGATCGTGCTGGCGCAATTTCCCGCTCCAGCTGAGATCATAGGAATCGCGCTCATCATGGCCGGTGTGGCCACGCATCAGGAGTCCGCCGCATGAGACTCGCCCGCCACTTGCTGCCGCAGAAACGCCTCGACCTCGGCGCGCGTGGGAATACTCTCCTGCGCGCCGGGGCGTGTGACGCACAGCGCCGAGGCTGCCGTGGCGAAGCGCAGCGCCTTCGCCACATCCATCGCCGTCGCCGCCACGGCGAACATGCCGATGAACGTGTCACCCGCGCCCGTTGTGTCAACGACCGTGACAGGGAAGATCGGGGTCGTGATGCGCCGCTCGTCCGAGTCGAGGTAGAGCGAACCGAGCGAACCGAGCGTCACGATCACTTCATGTGTCCCGCGCTCGATCAGCATGCGCGCCGCCTGCTCAGCGTCTTCGAGCGTGGCGACGGCGTGGTGGACCATCCGCGCCGACTCGATCTCGTTGAGTATGAGCGTGTCGAAAAGAGAGTACGCTTCGGCGGGTGGCTCGAACACGGGCGCAGGGTTGGCGATGACCCGCACACCTGCCCGATGCGCCGTTGACATCGCCGCGAGTGTCGCTTCCCAGGGGATTTCGTTCTGGGTGAGTAGCACGTCAGCCTGGGCGATGCGCCGATGCGCCGCCTCGACCTCCTGCGCCGTCATCTGCCCGTTCGCGCCCGCCGAGAGGACGATGGTATTCTGCCCAGTCGCGTCCACAGTGATGAACGCCTGGCCAGAGGTCGTCTGCTTGCGCGCTAGCGCCGCAATGCCCACGCCGCGCGCCACCAGGCCAGCGGCGAGCGGCTCGGCGAAGGCGTCGTCGCCCACCGCGCCGATGAAATCTACCGCTGCGCCGGCTGCGGCTGCGGCGACCGCCTGATTGGCGCCTTTGCCGCCGCCATGAAATGACGTCGAGTGCGCGTGCACGGTCTCACCTGGCTGCGGAAAGGCTGTCACCACGCTGACGACATCCATATTGACGCTTCCTACCACGGCAACAGTCGGTTGAGCGCTCATGATGCGCTACCTCCTCTCCTCTACATGTACATGTACATGCGCGTCGCCTGCTCTCAACACATAGCCTATCACGTCTGGCCGAGGGGAGCGCTTGCGCATTGACGCAACGATGGGCTACACCATTAGGAAGCGATGACGCGCGTCGAGCGCGGGAGGAGGAGCCAGATGGATGACACCTATCGGGTTGGTATTCTGACCATCAGCACACAGGGCGCGGCTGGCGCTCGTGAAGATACCTCTGGTGAGGCCATTCGCGAGCTCATGGAAGCCGAGCCCCTGCGCGCGCGGATCGCGGAGCGGGCTATCGTCCCTGATGACTACGCCGCCATCGAGCGCACACTGCGTGATTGGGCCGATGCGCGCGGGCTACACCTCATCCTGACGACGGGCGGCACGGGCCTCAGCCCGACCGACATCACGCCCGAGGCGACGCGCGCTATCTTCGACCGCGAGGCGCCTGGCATCGCGGAGGCCATGCGCGCCGAGAGTCTTCGCCACACGCCGTTCGGCATGCTCTCGCGTGGGGTCGCCGGCATACGCGGCGCGACGCTCATCATCAATCTGCCCGGCAGCCCGAAAGGAGTGCGCGAGAGCATAGCGGCTATCATGCCCGCCCTGCCGCACGCGCTCGACATCCTGACCACCCGTGTGCGCGACCACGGATCCGCCGCCCAGAGCTAGCGCGCCGCCACGCTCCGAGCCTGGCATACTCGTCATGTAATGTAGAAGGGTGCACCCTAACATGCTGCCAGCTGGATATACCAGACGCGCCGCGCAACTGGGTGAGGCGCAAGAGGTCGCCGATCTCATCAACGCCTGCGAGATGCTCGATCTGGGCACGCTCAACACGAGCGCGCATTCGCTGCGGCGCATCTGGAAGTCGCCCGACCACGCGCCAGACGACAGCCAGCTCGTCGTCGCGCCCACTGGCCGCCTCGTCGCGGCGCTCAATCGCTTTCCCGAGGGCGCGCATCTGGTCGAGTTCCAGGGCTATGTGCTGCCGGAGGCGCGCGGGCTCGGCATTGGGTCGGCCTTGCTCGATCTCGTCGAGACAGAGGCGGACGCACGCGCGCTTGCCGCGCCAACGCCGCCAGAAGTGCGGCTGACCACGGATGTCTGGAGCGTCAACACGGGGGCGCGGCGCCTGCTGGAGACACGGGGCTACACCCTTGTCCGTCGCTGGGAGCGCATGCTGATCGAGATGAGCGAGCCGCCAGAGCCGCCTGCGCCGCCAGCGGGCGTCACCATCCGCGCCTTCGTCCCCGGTCAGGATGATCGTCCCTTCGCCGAAGCGATGGAGGAGGCCCAGGCCGACGAGTGGGGCCATACGCCGTTGTCCTGGGAGCAGTGGCGCTACTTTCACATCGAGAGCGTCCCGAACTTCGACCCAACGCTCTACTTCGTCGCCGAGGAAGGCCAAACAATCGTCGGCGGCGCGTTGTGTAGCTGGGAGCGACCCGGCGAGCCAGCCGTGGGACATGTGCGCTATCTTGCCGTGCGGCGACCGTGGCGCGGGCGCGGCGTAGGCATGGCGCTTGTGCGCACGATCTTCTCAACGTTCTACGCGCGCGGCAAGCCGAGGGTGGGACTGGGCGTGGACGCCGACAGCCCCACGCACGCCAACGCGCTCTATCATCGGGCGGGCATGCGCGCCATCAGCACCTCCTGCGTCTATGAGAAGACCCTGGCTCACGAGACGTAGATACTGTATGGGCGCAACGCTGGCGCGTGTTGCGGGAGCACGAGTACACTGAACAGTACATTGGTCGCGCGCAGTCACGGCGCCCGCGTGGCTGCGGCTTTGGCAGGTTGAGCAAGCGGCACGGCTGGCCGAATATGAGCGCATGTGGCGTATGTGGCGCATCGCTTCAGGAGAGAGACCATCATGACGGACGATACAGGACACGCAGGTACCCGCGCGGCTCTGATCTCCCTGGTGGAACTGTCACAGGTGAAGGAAGAGGCCTACCGGGCGGAATTGGACACCAGCGAACGCGCCCAGACCGGCACGGCGGAGGAGTGGGCGCCAAAAGAAGTCGTTGCGCACCTGGCTTTCTGGAAAGATCGCCAAACTCAACGGATCGAGACGATGATGCGGGGCGAGGAGCCGCCAGATGGTCGCAGCTGGGGAGAGCTCAACACAGAGATGTGGCCAGAGCACGCGCGGCTGACCTGGGATGAATCCGTCGCGCGCTCTGACCAGGCGACACGCGACCTCATCGCGGCCTTACAGCGTGTGCCGCCAGACATGTTGAACAATCCAGACGACCCGGCGTCGCAGGCGAACCTGCTCATCACCACCACCCTGGGCAACACGCTGGGGCATGTAGCGGAACACATCGCCAACTACTATCGCGATCTCGGCGATACAGAGCGGGCCACCAGTGCGCAGGAGGATGCCGTTCGGGCGATTGTCGACGCCAGGCTGGGATCGTCGCATGAAGGCAGCGCGCGCTACAACCTCGCATGCTACTACGCGCTACATGGGCAGCCCGCGGACGCTATCACTGAGCTGCGCGAAGCGCTCGCGCGCCGCCCTGATCTGGTCACATGGGCGCGCCAGGACCACGACCTCGACAGTCTGCGCGCCGCTCCGGAGTACCAGGCGCTCGTTCCAGCGGAGGAGGCATGAGTTTCAGCTTTTCACCCATGACCGAGGACGACGCCCGCGCGATTCTGGCGTGGCGCTACGACGGTCCTTATGCCGTGTACAATGCGCCGGATCAGGCGCTCGCCGCGTACTCCGACGCGCTGGCTGAGATGCTTGACGCCCGCAGTCCCTATTTCGCCGTGCGCGAGCAGGGGCAGGCCGGAGCACAGCCCATCGGCTTCTGCGCATATGGCAGCGCCTGTGAGGTGGGCGCGGATGAGACGCGCGGGCTAGCTGCGCCCTATGTGCTGCGACCCGATGGCTCGCTGACGATTGGCCTGGGTCTGCGTCCCGACCTGACCGGTCAGGGTCGAGGGCTGGCTCTGGTCGAGGCTGGGCTGGCGTTCGCCCGCGAACGGTACGATCTCACCCTCTTCCGCCTCTACGTCTTCGCCTGGAATCAGCGCGCCATCCGGGTCTACGAGCGCGCTGGCTTCACAACGATCGGCGAGACACGTCCGGCCGCGCCGGAGGGCGAGCGCGTCTTCATCGAGATGACACGGCCCGTGGAGCGCTAATGCGCATGCCGGAGACGCGCGACCGGACCTTGCCAGCTAGTGACGGGCGTAGGGCAACACCTGCTGGACGATGAACAGCAGGAAGGTGGCTGCGGCGGCGATGGTGGCGAGGTGAAAGACCTCATGGTAGCCGAAGACGCGCGGCCACGGATTCGGGCGATGCAGGGCGTAGGCCAGCGCGCCGAGCGTATAGAGCGCGCCGCCAACACCCATCAGCAAGAGCGCGTGCTCGCCAATCGCGCCAGCGATCTGCGGCAGGAAGCCTACCGCCACCCACCCCATCGCGACGTAGAGTCCCGCCATCACCTGTCGAGGTATACGGAGGGCGGGCGCCGCCGCCAGCATGCCAAGCGCCGCCAGCGTCCAGATGATGACGAGCAGCGCCACACGCGCCGGACCCGCGAGCAGATTGAAGGCGACAGGGGTATATGTACCGGCGATCAGCACAAAGATGTTGGCGTGGTCGATCCGGCGGAAAAGCTTGCGCACGCGCGGCGACCAGTTTCCCAGGTGATAGAGCGCGCTCCAGCCAAACAGCAGAATGGAACTGGCCCCATACACGAGCAGCGAGATCTGCTTGGGCCGGTCGTTCGCACTGATCACCGCAAGGACAATCGTGCAGACGATCGCCGCGATGGCAGCCGCCGCGTGCAGATAGCCGCGCAAGAGCGGCTTCTCAGGCTGGACGCTCGGCGCGCTCACAGATCGCGTCTCCACCGGCGCCGTCATCTTCGTCATGTCCTCTACGCTCCCCTGGCCCGCGACACAAATGTGAGGCGCACCTCATATAATTCTACCACTACCAGGCCCAACCTGACCAGCGACGCGCATTGGGAAACGTCCAGCGCCACCGTTTCACCCGCCACGCGAGTAAGAGCCGACCAGGCGTGCGAAAGTTTCACTCCGCTCTACGCACCGCACAGTCAGGCGCACACACGGAACAGACACACGCGGGGCAGGGGCTAGACGCCGCGCCGATTTCCGTACATGAGCGTATGAAGCTGCGGCAAGACGATGGCATCGGCCATCGCAGCGTCAGCCATTGCGCGGTGGGCGAGCCAGTCGAGCTTGGCGAGCAACGCGGCAGTGTCGTCACGTCCGACGGCGTTACCGGGCTGGAGGTACAGCGGTCGGTCAGGGTAGCGCTGGTGGATGTCGCGAGCATAGGTAAAGTCAGCGTCATCAAAGATGACAACCTTGAGATTGCTCTGCGGCAGGGCGATGAACCGCGCGAGGCGGGCATAATCGGTGACCATGCCAGAACTCGGCGGCTTGGGCGAGACGGTCACGACATCACATGTCGCCAGCCAGGGACGATAGACGCTGCCCTGCGTCTCGATGGCAACCTTGCGTCCAGACGCATGCAACCGCTCGACCAGCGGACCGAGATCGTGTATCGCCGGATTGCCACCGGAGAGCGTCACCCAGATGGTGTGCGCGCCAAGCGCATCGAGTCGCCCGACAATCGCATCGACGTTCAGCCATTCCGCCTCGCGCTGTACCTGCTCTGGCTCGACAGCATAGAGGGTGTCGCACCAGGCGCAGCGATAGTCGCAGTAGCCAAAGCGAACGAAATGGGTCTGCGCGCCGATCATGCGGCCCTCGCCCTGCAGCACTGGCCCGAACACTTCAAGCACAGGGAAAGTGCGCGCCGCGCCGTGCCGCGCGCCGCGCGCTTCGGCTATCCGCTCGCGTGAGGAAGTCGCCGGGGTCGTCGCCATCGTGCGCTACGCCTCCCCGTCACTCGCCCGCAAATCGTCCACCGTCACTTCCGCCCAGGAGGAGGGCGTCTCGCTGACACGCACGGCGACGACTTGAGGAAGCTCCTCGCGCATCTCGGCGAGCATCCACGCCGCCAGAAGCTCCGCCGTAGTTCGCTCGACTGGCGCCGTCTCGTTGAGATACTGATGATCGCAGCGCGCCTCGATGCGCCGCTTGAAGACCTCTTTGATGCGCGTGAAGTCGAGGACCATGCCCTCTTCGGCGCGGCCATCCAGCGGCTGTGTCTGCCCGCGTGCGATCACCGTCACACGGTACGTATGCCCATGCAGCCGCTTGCACGGCCCATCGGAATTGGGCAAGCTGTGCGCGGCGTCGAACGAAAACTCTTTGGCGATCGTGGCGATGGGCATGTGGACTCCTCCAGCGGACGCAGACTCGGCGCCGCTTAGCCTGAGTGTATCACGCGCGGGTCACGGATAGTCGGCGCGCCTACTCCTCGGGCGGTGAGCTGCGCTGACGCTTGCGCTGGCTGGCGCGGCGCTTCAGCTCCAGGCGGCGCTCGCGGCTGGCCCGGCTCGGTCTGGTCGGCACACGCGGCGTCTCTACGCGCTGCGCCTCCTCCAGGCGTGCGGCCATCCGCTCGAAGGCGGCCTCGCGATTCTGGAGCTGTGAACGGCGCTCTGTGGCCGTCACGACGATGCCGCTAGGGCGATGCGTCAGCCGCACGCCCGTCTCGACCTTGTTGCGATTCTGTCCACCAGGGCCACTTGCGATGAAGAAATCAATGTCGCAGTCGCGCTCCAGCGATTCGCGGTCGGTGGGCCACGGCCCAGGCGCCGCCTCACTCATGGCGCACGCTCGCGCTGCCAGGGTTGGGCGGCGGAGGCGCGACCAGCCAGTGGAACGCGCGCCGCTTGGAGGGTTTACTGGGCGTATTTGGGTGGCGCGCCTCGCCAGGATTCGCCACACGCTCAGCCATGTCGGCGACATCCCAGCCGTCGAGCGTATCGAGCAGCGCGTTCACACTTTGCGCGACGCCCTCCACCATCAGGTAGCCCGAGGGCTTCACCGCGTCACCGACAAGATAGAGGCCCGCGAGATCGGTGCGCGGCGAGACATCCGACCCTTGCGCCTTGCGGTTGACTGGCCATTCGCCACGGTACTGGCTCATCGTCAGAATGCGCACTTTCGTCCCGAAGTCGTCGCCAAAAAGATAGCGAAGATCAGCCCGCGCGGCCTCACGCTCAGCGTTCACGTCATCGCTACGCATCAACTGGTGCGTGATCAGCAGATGCTTGCCAGGAGGCGCCAGCCGTCGATCGCTATTGCTAGGCTGGACGATGCCCGCGATCCGCTCTGTATCCAGGCAATACATAATGCCACGGTGCGGGATGATAGACTCGTCGGCCAACAGATGCGTCTTTAGTCCACTGGCTTCGCGGCGCGGCGCGGCTAGCTCCTCCGTGGCGCTCGGGCCAGACATCTCGCTGGAGAGCAGGCGCTGGGTCGCATCCGGGCCGATGTTGCTGATGATGATCGGAGCGCGCAGCAGCATCACCTCGCCGCTGCGCTTGTCGCGCACGAGCGCGCCGTTCGCGGCGCCCTGCTCGCGCACAATCGCCAGCGTCTCATGCTCCAGCAGCGTCTCGCCGCCCGCGCTGGTCACGCGGCGCGCCAGTTCTCCGGTCAGCGCGGCGCAGCCACCCTCGACGATGCCCGGCGCGCCATAGCGGAACATGTTCCTGGTCGTTTCGACGATCTCGGGGTAGAGCACATCGTCCAGATCGACGCTGAGCGCGAAGTGGCAAACGCGCTCGAAGTAGGCGTACAGCTCAGGCGAGTCCGCGCGCGAGATGCGCGCATCGAGCCATTGCCGATAGGTCTGCTGACGCTCGGCCGGACGCGGCTCGCGCAGCAGCATCGCATAACCAAGCTGGGCGAACTGCGCGAACTGCCGCGCGCCAAGCACGCGGGCGAGCTGAAGGACGGAGCGCGTGACGATCTGCTGGCCACGCACATGGAACGACGCGAACACCTCGGAATCATGGATGGCATGAGGTACGCCGAGAGCGCGCAACATCGCGGCAAGCTCGCCATTCGTGCCAAATGGCAGCATGTGGACGGCGCCCGTACTGACCTGCGCGCCCTGGAATGTCTTTGCCGTGAAGCGTCCGCCGGGGTGCGCCAGCCGCTCGACCACGGCGACACGCTGTCCGCGTCGTAAGAATTGCGCAGCGGAGAGCAGGCCGCCCAGACCCGCGCCAATCACCACCACGTCGTAGTCAAGGCTGCGCGTGGGCGCCTCGCGCTGCGCTCGATCAGTCTCCACATTCGCCGTCGTCATGCGGTCTCCATGTCCAGAGGTATTCGCTCGTCGCCGCTGTTATGATAGCTCACGCAGGCGAAAGAGGATATCTTCGAGGCCCCGTATCGTCAGGTCCCGCTCGTACGTCCACTTGTCCTCGCTAGGTCCGTGCACGCGCAGCGCCTGCGCCACTTCATCCGCGCGATAGGCCAGCGCCCGTAGCCGCTCCAGGTTATTTGGGTCGGTCGCCACACTATCCACCAGTTCGAGCAGCCCCATCTGCGGGTGATGATGCACAGGCGAATTCGCCTCCACATCGTCGCCACGCAGATCAGCGAGCAGATCAGCCACACGCTCGCGCATCTCCACGAGCGCGACGCGTCGCCGCTCGGCCAGCGCGCTCTGGAGTCCAGCCTGACGGGTGAGCGCCTCACTCGCTTCCAGCAAACGCTTGCGAATGGCGTCAAGCTCGGCATCGTCCCGCTGCGCCACCTGCTGTGGCGTCACGACTGGCGGCGCCGCCAGTCGCGATGCGGAGGCGGCGAGCGTGGACGCGAGCTGCGCGACACTTGACATCTTCGCGGTCGCGCCCGCCCGGACTGGCGCAGCCGTCTGGCGCACACCGCTACCAGGCTGCGCCTCGTCGTCCCGCTGCGCTACGGGCGCGCCCTCACTCGCGTCGTCAGCCCCTTCCGCGAGTGGCGGCTGCGGCTCCTGCGGAACGAGGGCGCGCGGTTGATCGAGCAGGAAGAGCAGCTCATGCTGACCAATCAGCACGCGGTCGCCGTGGCGCAGTGGTGTCGGCTCACGGATTTCCAGATCGTTGACGAAGGTGCCGTTACTGCTGCCCAGGTCCGTCACAACATACTGATTGTCATCGCACTGCAAGGTCGCGTGCCGGCGCGAGGTGAGTGTATCGCCATCGAAGGTGATGTCACAGCCCTGCGTGCGCCCAATCGTGACCGTGCGGCCCTCCAGCGCGAACTCACCGATGCGCTGCGAGGCGATGTCAGCGCCGCCCTCGCCGTCGCCCGGCGCCGAGCGAATGATGACGCGCGCACGGGTCGCATCGCTCACCATGGCGGGATCGCTCTCTCCCCACCGTGTGAACGCGCTACCCTGCGCGCCATACGTCGGCGCGGCGTTGTTGGAGGACATCTCCCGGCCAGGCTCAACGAGCAGGCGCCCGCAGCCAGGGCAGAAGCGTGCGCCTTCTTCGTTGACGCGCTTGCACATCGGACATGTCATGAGCGGCTCATCCATCTGTGACGTTCCCCCCGTACCCCAGCCACCAACTGTCCGCGCCAGTCATCGCTGAGCGTCTGGTCTGCCTGCGCACGCGGCGTATGCGGCGCTTGAGTCACCTCATCGCGGCGTGATACGCCCCATCGCTACCTGGCGCGACCCGACCAAAAGTATACCACCGCCCCGCGCCATCTCCCGTGACGCACGCCCATCCGGGCCGGTGGGAAGCAGTCACTACCCCCGTGCGGCGGACGCTCGCCGGAGAACACCGCGCGCATGTTCGACCAGACGCCAGCATGCGTTTTCGTGTGCGGCATCATTGTTTTCGACGCCCACTTGACAAATCCAGTGGGCATTAGGTACTGTTGCGCCTAGCAGTCGCTGTGGCGAGCAAGCCATTATTCACATGGACAAGTGAATTGAAGCCCAGTGACCGGATGCTCCGGATGCAATAAGGAGGTGTCCCCGCACGTAGCGCTCACGAAGGCATGCGTCATGACGGCGGGCCTCGGCGCTCAGCCGCACGGTCGATACCGCGATGCGCGAGAAGGCGTGGCTGGATTGACGCTCAGCTACACGCTCACCCAGACTCCTGGCGCCGTTTGATTGTTCCCTTCGTGGCCGACTCATCGCATGTCTCTCTGTCACGCACGGCCATGTGGATGGCTATCGCGCGAGCGCATCATCCAAGCGCGAAAATGATGAGCATCAAGCCCGCATGAATGAGCACGGCGACTGACTCCAGTCCAGCCTCTGAATAGCTATCGAGCGCTGAGTAGGCGCATCACAGGATGCGCTAGAGTCAAGGAGACACTCTTGAGCCGTCGTATGAGTTTGAGCGCCATCGCCCGCGGTGCTTTCGGCATCGCCGCTTGTCTCATCGCCCTCACCGCTGTCAATCCGGCGCTGGCCGCTCCCAGCGCAAGTGGGACAACGATTCATGGACACGTCATGGGCGTCTTCAAGGGTACGAAAGGCCCGCACGTCCGAGCCGCCGGGACCAAGCTGGTGTATCAGGGTGGCGCGGTCGAGACGGCGCCGAAGGTGTACATCAGCTGGTGGGGCAGCCAGTGGAGCACGGGCTTCTCGACAGGTGGCTACTCGAGCGCCACAGCGCGAACGTATATTACCAACTTCTTTAGTGGTGTCGGCGGCAGCAAGTGGGATAATATCGACACTCAGTATTGTCAGGGCATCGCGGTCGGCTCGACGAGCTGCGGTACCGGCGGTACACACATCACAAACCCGACCGGCCAGCTGGCGGGAACATGGATTGACACCACGACCTCCGTGCCTACCAGCCCAACCCAGTCGCAGATCCAGAGCGCGGCGACGCGACTCATGAACCACTTCGGCGGCTACAACGCGAACGCCACCTACTTCGTCTTCACGCCGCACGGCCATTCGATGAGCGGCTTTGGCACACAATGGTGCGCGTGGCACGATGAGCCAACCAGTGGCACGCAGATGGCCTATGCCTACATGCCCTATATCCCTGACGCGGGATCGAGCTGCGGCATGAATTTCGTCAACGGCTCGAATGACAGCTACGGCAACGGCTACTTTGACGGCTTCTCCATCGTGGGCGGCCACGAATACGCCGAAGCGATGACCGACCCGCACCCGGAGCGCACATCCACCAGTTTTGGCTGGATCACCAGCACGGGTTCCACGGGCCAGGAGAACGGCGACCTGTGCGCGTGGGCGAGCAACTCGACCAACATCACGCTCGGCACGCACTACTATGCTGTGCAGCCGATCTGGAGCAACGCCACCAGCAGCTGTGTGACCTCGTACTAGCCAGCGGTGAGCGAGGACGATCCGATCGCGCCAGCAGTCATCAGCCAGCAGCCACTATCAGCGCGCGATGGGATCACCCAGGAAACGGCCCATATCCTCAGCATTGTCGCTGGGGGTATGAGCTGTTTTCCGTCCCATAGACTCGCCCCGCCTCATCACAGCGAGGTCATGTAGCGCCAGCTGCTTGCTGCTTGTTAGCCGCTACTCCTCGCGAGACCTTGCGCGCATCTCGTCGCCCCACATCCGGCGCGAGACCTGGCCACCAGCCCAGTAGCCGACGACGCCAAGCGCGAAGGTCAGCCCAAACCACGCCACTGTCGCCAGGTTGGTCGCGCTGCCCGCTCTGACCAGCGTCACGATGATCAGCGCCGCCACCAGGCCCAGGATGAGGCCAAGCGTCAGGCCAATCGTGCAGCCAACGTGGGCCAGATTGCGGCCCCGCAACTCGTCGAGCATATCGCCTCCCGCGCGATTAGTCGCCACTGCCATCCGACGTCGTCGCGCCGCGCCGCTGAATGACCCCACTGGGTTATAGCGCCAACCTCAAGCGCCGTCAATCTCTCCATGCTCTCCCTCCGCGCGCGCTCCTTCACTGAGCGCCTGAGCCGCATACAGAGGCGGCTTGACACAATTTTCACCGTCTGCTAGCATGCGCGAGGCTCAGTCGGCTCCATGAAGAAGAGCCGGGACGTTGGTGAGACGTTGCTGAGTGGCATGCCTAAGGTCATATCGGCAGGAGAGGACTTCACCATGCAGGCGATCCGGCGCTATTCCGCGATGTTCATACTGCTAGCCATGCTTACTGTCTCGCTCTCGGGCTGCATCCATCTGGACCGCAGCGTCACCCTCAACGGCGACGGCTCCGGCTCTTATACGCTGACGATCGGGTTCTCTGAGCAGCTCGTAAGCCTCGCAAGCGACCAGATCAGCGCGAATATGGACAGCTTCAGCGCAAAGGTCAAGAACGCGGGTGGCTCCTACCGTCACTACGACGACACAGGCTATAGCTACTGGGCATATACGCGCCCGTTCACTTCTGTCTCGGCGCTGAATCAACTCCTGCAGGAGACACCCCAGGCAGGCAATACCTCCGGATCAGCGGGTGGGGTAAACACGCCATCACTGGCGCAGGATACGCTCTCCTTCTCAGAACAAACGGGCATCCTCAGCAATAGCTTTCATGCTGTGGGCCACATGAGCATGAACTTTCCGCAGGACACGACTAATACGGGCGGCATCGATGTCACCCAGTATCTGAAGGACATGCGAGAGAGTTTCGCCGTGACGATGCCCGGATGGATCACCTCGCACAGGGGTGGCGCTGTCAGCGGAAACACGGTGACGTACACCGTCCATTATGGCGAAGAGACCGACGTTGATGTGGTCGGCGGCGGCTACAATACCGCCCTGCTGCTGCCTGGAGGGATCGGCGTGGTGGTCGTGCTGGCGCTGATCGTTCTCGGCGTGGTGTTCTGGCGGCGACGTGGTAGGCGGACGGCGACTCAGGAAATGATTCCCGCGTACGTAGCGGCGAGTCCTGATGCGCCGACAGTTCCTGCGATGGACACCCCGCCCGATGGCGCAGTCCAGAGCTAGGGCGGGCCAGTGGAGCCGGGTCCATAAGCGTCCCGGCGCCCGCATGCTACATGCGTGCTACAATGGCGCGTATGGAGACACAGAACGCCATCAGCCAGGGGCCGGTGATCGAGCGCATCGTCATCATCGGCCCCACTGGAGCGGGCAAAACGACCGTTGGCGCTGCCCTTGCCACGCTGCTCGGCTGGCGCTTTCTCGACCTCGACGCCGCCATCTCCGCAGCCGCTGGGCTGACTGTGCGAGAGATCTTCGCGCGCGAAGGACTGAGCGAGTTCCGCGCGCGTGAGGCTGCGGCGCTGGCTGAGGCGCTGGCTGAGCGGCGGCTGGTCATCGCGTGTGGCGCGGGCATTGTCGAGCCAGAAGGCAATTTGCCACTGGCGCTCCAGCGCGCCTGGGTGGTGGCGCTGGCGTGCGCGCCTGAGACATCGCTACGACGCGCTACCACCGACGCCGACGCGCAAAGCCTCGCTCTCCATGAGCTACGTCCCATGCTGGCTGGTCCAGACGCCCTCAGCCGCATCCACGAGATGACATTGCGCCGCCAACCACTCTATGCGCAGGCGCATGTGACCGTCGCCACCGACACCATCACCGCTGACGCCGTGGCCGCGCGCATCGCCGCCGATCTGATCGCACGGGGCCGGATGCCGGACGCGGGCGCGACTGCCATCACACGGAGGATCACGGCAGGAACAGGCTACGACGCGGTCGTTGGCTGGGGCGCGCTGTCCGAGCTGCCCGCTCGTCTGCGAGCGCTCGATCTGCCGCCACGCCTGAGCGTCGTCTCCGATAGCAGCGTGGCCGCGCTGTATGCCGAACCGGCGATGGAGCGGCTGCGCGCCGCTGGCTTCACGCCGGACCTCTTCGTCGTGCCAGCGGGCGAGGAGAGCAAGTCGCGCGAGCAGCTCAACGCCGTCCACGATTGGCTGGCTGAGCGTCGCATCGAGCGCGGCGAGGGGCTGATCGCACTGGGCGGTGGGGTGGTCGGCGACCTTGCGGGCTTCGCCGCCGCCACCTACCTGCGCGGCCTGCCGTTGGTCCACGTTCCCACCTCGCTGCTCGCCCAGGTGGACGCGAGCATCGGCGGCAAGGTCGCGATTGACCATCCGCGCGGCAAGAACCTGATCGGCGCGTTCTATCAGCCGCGCCTCGTCCTGGCCGACACGGCCACACTGCTGACGCTGCCCACACGCCAGCGTGTCGAGGGCTGGGCAGAGGTCATCAAGCATGGCGCCGCGCTCGACGCCGAGTACTTCGCGGCGCTGGAGCGCCAGGTGGATGCGCTGCTGGCCCTCGAACCCGCCGCGACCACAGCCGTCATCGCGCGGTCGGTTGCGATCAAGGCGAGCGTCATCGAGGGTGATGAGCGCGAGGGCGAGGGCGGCCGCCGCGCGCTGCTCAACTTCGGCCACACGCTCGGCCATGCTATCGAAGCGGTGACGGGCTACCAGCGCTGGCTACATGGTGAAGCGGTCAGCATGGGGATGATCTTCGCGTCGCGGCTCGGCTGGCGCATGGACGTCACTCCGCGTGACGTGGTTGACCGGTTGGAAGCCCTCCTGACGCGCTTCGGGCTGCCTACGCGCATCGACGGGCTGAGCGCACCCATGCTGCTGCGCGCGACGCTGTGGGACAAGAAGGCGCGCGGCGGGCGCGTGCGCTGGGCGCTCCTGACGGCGCTGGGCGAGTCGGCGCTCTTCGACGCCGCGCCAGAGAACGCCGTGCGCGCGACCCTGCTGGAGCTTGGCGCGACGGACGACGAACTGGGCGCTGCGCGATCACGGGCCGCGCGAGAAAGCGAGGATACGCGTGTCTGAGTCTTCAGCATCGCCAGCGAAGCCACTGCGCCTGCTCGCGCTGCATGGTCCGAATCTGAACACGCTTGGCAGTCGCGAGCCACATATCTATGGCCACATGACGCTAGCGGATATCAACGAGCGTCTGGCGGCGCGCGGCGCGGAGCTTGGGTGCGAGGTCGTCTGCTTTCAGTCAAACCACGAAGGCGCGTTGATTGACTTCCTCCAGGAGCGTGCGCCAACCGCGCAAGGACTCATCATCAACCCTGGCGGCCTGACGCATACCAGCGTCAGCCTGCGCGATGCGGTTGCTGGCTCTGGCCTGACGGCGATCGAAGTCCACCTCTCGAATATCCATGCGCGCGAGCCGTTCCGCCATACGTCGCTGCTTGCCCCGGTCTGTCGCGGCCAGGTTATCGGCCTCGGCTGGCGCGGCTATCTTGCGGCGCTGGACGCGCTGGCGGGCCTGTTGCGCGAAAGCTAGCGCGGCGCAGCGGTCACGCCGACCCGTCTCATCGCAAGTAGCGCCTCAACGTCTCTGGTTCCGACCCGGGCGTGGCTCAGGTCGCGCCGAGTGGCGGACCCAGCGGGGCTCGTTGCCGTGCGCGCTCGGGCAGGGCTGGACGCAGGGGCGCCGATCCAGGCGCGGCGCTGGCCGCGTTGTCGAGCTGGCCCTCCGTGACCTGTGCGGCTGTAATCGCCGCCTCCTGCTCGCCAACAAATTCCTGCTGCCCATTCATCGTGAAGCGGACCAGCCACATCGTCACGCCGAAGATCGCCGTCCAGATGACCCAGACGACAACCAGCCAGCCAACCAAGGATAGCATAGGATCACCTCCTGATGCTCCTGACCGACTCCCTCGCCGGATGCCTCAGGCATGCGCCCAGGGATGCGCCTGCGGATGCGTCTGCGCAGTGCGGACGCAAGCCTCCGACATCGGCTTACAGCCGACATTCCCGCAAATGGCGTGCCCGGTGGGGGCGCGTCGCTACATGGGCCTCTGGCTACGCGATCTCTGATCCACTCGCATCGTCAAGCGTCTCATCGGCAGGCGTCACACGGGGGGAGCCGATGAGGTCGAGCGACGAGCGCACATCATCAAACTGAATGACACCAAGCGCTCGCGCACAACGCACCAAGTATCGTACATGCGTGGCGCGTCGTCCATTCTCTGGGGCAAGTAGCGATCGCAGCGCCTGGGCGCCCTCGCCCTCGGGTGACACGACTCCTTCGAGCTGACTCAGTATGACGTGCATGTTCAGCAGCCCATCAGGACGGTTGGATGTCGCATGCAGCGCCGCGTCGCCAACCACCTTGACCATCGCATAGAGGTGGTTGGCCGCCGTCTCGGCTGAGGTCACGCCAGTCCTCGGGAAATCATGGCCCGGCTCACTAATGAGGACGCCAAGCGCCTTGAGATGATCGAGCCAGTAGTCAATCCAGGCGCCTGAGCTATAGCCCACACTGGCGATGCGCGGCGCTAGTTCAGAATTGAGCAGCGCATGAAACTGCCCGTTGCGGGCTGTATCGAGCGACTGTTGCATGTTGGCTCGGTGATGCGCCCGTAATGTCTCCGCGATAGCGTAATAGAGTTGCTCCGCGCCACGCTCAGTGAGATTCATGGGCGGCGCGATATTCGCCACTACCTGCTGATCGCTTCGCCGTCGACGGCGCGCTGGCGTGCGACGCCGCTTGCGACGCTCCCGCGAAAGTGATGTGGAAGTAGCGCTCGCAGCGGATGGATCGGCGGGTGGCTCGACCGTCTGCTCAGAGAGAACCTGGGAGAGATCCACCAGCGTCAACGGGAGATACTGAGCAAGAGCAAGATACACAGAGCTGCGGGTGAATGACCAAATCTGCACACTGTGGCCGAGCGCAATCAGGCGGTAGACAAGCGGCGCGAAATCACCATCTGACGAGATGATGATGAATTCCTGCTGGGGCGGCCCGACCAGCGCGCGTTCGAAGGCGTGCATAGCCAGCTCACGGTCGACTGCCTCATACATCTCTTTCGCGCCTGTCGGGTTGTGCGGCACGTCCACTGGCCGAAACCCAAAGCGATACAGCGTCTTATACCTATTCGTAGACGCTTGCGCCTGAGCGTCCATGAAGTAGAGCAAATCAGCGCGCCGCCCACCAAGAAATTTGCGGAGAAACGAGATCAGCGCGGGCATGCTCTTCTCTGGCAAGACATTCTCAGCATCCACATAGACAGAGATGGGCGCGATAAGCGACGTGGGAATCGTCAGGTAGCGATATTGTCGATAGCCAGG
>DASQSS010000459.1:0-3284 GCA_035642255.1 Ktedonobacterales bacterium
CCCGCGTACGCCTCATCACCCAGCATCATCCCGGCCCACTGATAATCGCTCATCGCGGACGTGCCGCTGTCTGTCAACAGATCAATATAGACATCCTGGGATTTGAGCAGGAACGTATTGAAGCCAGCGTCGTTAAGCGCCCGCTCACGCTCATCACGACTGGTCATGTGGATGGGCTCGACCATTTTGATTTTGAATGGCTCAGCCCACGATCTCCGGGTCGTCGTGTCCATGAGTGACTCTCCTCACTCTCTTCGCTCTTCTCGCTCTTACCATTCGTACCGCGGTCGTCGCGCTCGTATACCGAACTTGCTATGGCATCATGCTTCACGCCTGTTCGCCATGCGTACATAGTCTATGTTAAATTGCTACTTGAAGCGACAGAATACCGGAATATGGTGGCAGATTCCTGATACATGTCGCCAATTGCGCGTCTGAGCCGATGATTTGTTTGCATTACTGAGAGCGAGGGCCGTTCATGCCGAATACCCGTCAGCACTCGTCTGGACAGCGCGCGCTGGACGAGATAGATCGCCAGCTTCTTGCGCGCTTGCGGGACGACGCGCGTGAGTCGCTCGTGACTCTCGCCCGCCGGGTGCACCTCGCGCACGCTACAGTGCATCAGCGGGTCAAGCGGCTGCTGCGTGAGGGCTACGTGCGCGGTTTCCATGCGCGACTGGACTACGCTCGGCTGGATCTTGGCCTATGCGCTTACATTGGCGTCCACGCGCAGCAATCCGCGGCGTTTCGCGCACGGCTTGTCGAGAATCTGCGCAAGATTCCAGAGGTGGAGGAGCTATCCTGGGTGACGGGCGACTTCGACGCGCTTGTGAAGGTGCGCGCGAGGAATCCCGAGCATCTGCAGCAGGTGGTGTTTCAACTCATTCAAGCCGGAGAGCCAAACATGCGTACACGGACCATGATCGTGCTGTCCGAGCCGCTCTGGAAGCCTGGCCCGGCGTTCGAGTCCGTAGTCCTGCCTGCCTCGGAGCGCTGACCCGCACGAATGTCCCGGGGGCGAGCGGGTAAGGGGCGCGTGCGGCGAAGCTCAGACGAGCGCGCCGACCAGCAGCACATGAAGCGTTCGCGGGCCATGGACGCCTTCGACACGCGACAACTCGATGTCACTGGTGGCTGATGGCCCAGAAATAAACGTGATCGGACGACGCGGCTCGGCCGACAGGCGCTCGATCATCTCTGGAACGATGCCCACCACCTGCTCTACGCGCACGACGCAGAGATGCCGGTCTGGAACGAGTGTGATGGCGCGCCGACCCTGGTGGGCGCCACCGTCGAGCGCGATCGTACCCGTCTGCGCGGCGGCGAAGGCGCAGCCGGTCAGCACGCCGTCGCTGTTGTCCAGCTCCTCGTTCGTCAGCGGTGGGTCGTCACGCAGCGCTGCGATGGAAGTGGGTATCCAGTCCGCTGGCGTGTCGGCGGGAATCACCAGGCGACGGATGCCGTATCGGGCGCAGGCGTCCGCTACCGACTCCGACACTACCGATTCCTGCTCGACGCGCATGACATGCGCTTTGTAGTCTTCGAGCCGATCGACGAACTCAGCGATGATCGTAGCGCGGTCGCGTGGGTCGTGACGCACGTAGGCGCGCGGAGCAGGTGCGGTATCTGGCGCGGCTGACAGCGCCGCACGGATGCGAGCGAGCATCACGTCCTTCGCGGACTCAGCCATCAGTCGGCCTCCTTTTGTCGCTCGCGCTCGCGCCACCACATGCGAAAGGTCTGCCTGGGCAGTGGCTGGAGGTTGCGGGCGCGTGACCACCCCGCCAGCATTCCTGGCAGCCGGTCTATGACGCCGTCGTGGATGAAGGGTCGCTGCCCATTGCGCCCGAGACGTTGCGCCAACTCATAGCGACGCTGGCTGGCGAATACGTTCGCGAGCCGGCGCATGACGACCGCTTCGGGGTCGAGAGAGCTCGCACGCTTCGTCACCTCGCCGCGCAGGTGAAGCAGCACATCTGGAATATTGATCTTCACCGGGCAGACTTCGTAGCACGCGCCGCACAGGCTCGATGCGTAGGGCAGCGACTTTCTCCGCTCGATCCCTTGCAGTTGCGGCGTCAGAATCGCGCCGATGGGACCGGGGTAGACTGAGCCGTAGGCATGTCCGCCCGTGCGCGCATACACCGGGCAGATATTCAGGCATGCGCTGCAGCGGATGCAGTGGAGGGTCTGCCGCCCCACCGCATCCGCCAGCGCGTGCGTGCGCCCGTTATCAAGCAGGACGAGGTGGAATGCTTGCGGCCCATCGCCTGGCGTCACCCCTGTCCACAGGCTGGTATACGGGTTCATCCGCTCGCCTGTCGAGCTTCGTGGCAGCAGTTGGAGAAACACCTCGAAGTCCTGGAAGGTCGGGAGCAGCTTCTCGATCCCCATCACAGTAATCAGCGTTTGTGGCAGCGTCAGGCACATGCGGCCATTGCCCTCGCTCTCCACGACCGCTACCGTTCCGGTCTCCGCCACGGCGAAGTTTGCGCCGCTCACCGCGACTGTGGCCGAGAGGAACTGCTCACGCAGATAGCTCCGAGCGGCGCCAGCCAGCTCGCGTGGCTCATCGGTCAGTTCCTGCCCGTGAACGATGGTGCGGCGGAAGAGGTCACGAATCTCACTGCGGTTCTTGTGGATCGCTGGGACGAGGATGTGTGAGGAAGTTTCGCCAGCAAGCTGGATGATGAGCTCTGCCAGGTCGGTTTCGATGGCAGTGATTCCAGCGCTCCGCAGCGCCGCATTCAAGCCGATTTCGTCGGTCGTCAGCGACTTCACCTTGACGACGCGCTGCGCTCCAGCCGCACGCGCCAGCTCTGTGATGATGGCATTGGCTTCGGCGGCGGCGCGCGCCCAGTGGACCACTCCGCCCGCACGCGTGACCGACTCTTCGAGCTGGAGCAGATAACGGTCTAGATGGCGCATCACGTCGGCTTTGATGGCAGAGCCCGCTGCCCTGAGCGCTTCCCAGTCGGGCAACTCACTGACGACGCGCGCACGTTTGTCTCGAATCGTGCTGGTCGCCTTGCCCAGGTTATGGCGCAACTGCGTGTCGGCCAGCGCGATCTTCGCCGCTTGCGGGAACCCCCGGTAGGATTGCGCGGGATGAGACGTCTCGGTCGCCATCGCTCATACCTCCTCGACGCTGGCGAGAATCTCCGCCAGATGCATCGTGCGCACGCCGGCCCGCACCCGGCTCAGTCCCCCGCCGATGTGCATCAGGCATGACGTATCGGCGGCGCAGAGCACCTCGGCGCCGGTATCCAGCACGCTGCGCATTG
>DASQSS010000460.1:0-9930 GCA_035642255.1 Ktedonobacterales bacterium
TTGCGACTGCCCCGCCCGCATCAAAGGGCGCAGCCTGACATGCTCACACGCGCAGTTTGTCCGAAAGTTGATCGTTGCCGAGCATGCGACCCGCGCCAGCGTCCCACCCGCCGCCCGCGCCGTCGAGCCCGCTGAGCCCACCCCGCCCCCGCCACCCGCGCCCGTTGCGCCAGAGCCCGCGCCCGTCGATCCCGCGCCGCGCCAGCCTTGCCCGACGTGCGGCGCCCCGACCGATGCCGACGAGATCGAGCAGCTCGGCGAATGTCTGAATTGCCTGCAGATGAGCGCCGACCGAGAGCGCGAAGACCGCGCCCGCGCCGAGTGGGAAGCGGACGAAGCGGCCAAGTTTGAGGAGGAGGAGGCGCAGCAGCTCCCATGCTGGTGCTGCGGCGCCCCCGCCACCGCTGAGACGTCGCACGGCTTGTACTGCGATGCGTGCGTGAGCAAACCCGCCGCCCAGCAGCGTCGCGAAGCTGGAGCCCGCCAGCGTCAGCTCGCGAAGGAGGAGACGGCCCGCCGCGTGATCGCCCGCGAGAAGGCCCGCACCCGCGCCGGAATCCGCAGCGAAGCGAGCCCCCGCGCAGGTAAGCCGATGAAGACCGCCGCGAAGACCTCCGCGAAGTCGGCGACGCCCGCCGCGAAGACCGCCGCGAGCACGCCCCCGGCGTTTGACCCGTTTGACAGCGCCACCGCGCCGAACTTTCAGCGCAACCGCCTAGGCGCACTCTAACCGCCCGCCGCTGAGAAGGAGCAACCGTCATGCCCGCAGCCAAGATGACCCGCGCCGACCTCGCCGCCATCAAGAAGCAGAAGGCTTGCCCGCACCCATCGCGCCACGTTCACCCCGCGATAGATCCCCGCTGGGAGACGTGCGACCTGTGCCACATCGTTGCGAAGGCGCCCATTAACGCGCCGTGGATTGCGGCCTGGGACAACGAGCAGCCAGCGCCCGCGCCCCTGAAGCTCTTCAGCTACAGCGACGACTAGCCCGCGAAGATCCCCGCGATCCTAGCCCCGCGCAGGTGGGCGAGTGACTGACCCGCCCACCGATCCCCCGCATCGAGGAGAGAGCAACCCATGACCGATCTACACATGCTCAACGCCCGCCGCGATCAGCTCATTACCGACCTATGCCAGATTCACCTTGACGAACTCGGCGCCGAGCGCGCCGGAGACGACGCCGCAGCGGCCGAAGCTGGCGAACTGATGACCGCGATTGAAGCGGAAATCGCCGAGATTAACGCCGCCATCGCGCAGCGTGAGGAGGAGCGCGCCCGCGTCGAAGCGGATCGCGGCCCCTTCACATGGAGCCATCCCGACATCAACCCGCGCCACCGCCCGACCGCGCCGGAGCAAGAGCGCCACGCAACCGCCGCAGAACGCGCGCTTGACGCCGCCTGGATTGACCACTGCGCGGCCCGCAACGACTACAACAGCCTGCCGCACAACGCGTCCGAGTGGATGCGCCGCCGCGATCGCGCCCGCATGGAGCGCACCCTAGATGCCGTCAAACGCGCCGAGGAGCGCAACAGCTAGCCCCCACACCGGACGGCTGGCGAGTGTGCTAGCCGTCCGGCCTCCCACCCGAGAGCGCCCGCAGAGCCGCAGAGGAGAGCCCGCCATGACATACGCAACAGATCGCAGCAACGCCAACCCGATGACCGCGACCGCCACGGACGCGCCGAGCGTCATCAATGACCGCCTCGCCAAGATCATCAGCGGATACCGCCAGCTTCACCTTGACACCCGCCACGCCCAGCTCAGCGCGGAGACGTGCGCCGAGCTTGACGCGCTCCAGGCGGACCTAAACGCCATGTACTTGCGGTGGCGCACGCTTGAGCGCCAGAGCGCCACCGCGACCGCGACTGCGACCCCTGGCGCCTATGACGGATACAGCAACGCGGAGACGCGCGCCGTCATCATCAGCTTAGGCGGCAGCGCGACGTTGACCGAGGAAGCGACCGCCATTGTAGCCGCCGCATGGTGGAACGCATCAGACGAGATCGCCGCAGATCGCGCCGCCATCGTAGCCCCACGCGCCGACGCAGCCGACTCCCTGCGCGCATGGCTCGAAGACGAGGAGAACCCCCTAGCCGATCAGAGCAACGTGTACAGCTCGCTGCTAGAGCATGCCCTAGCCCGCGTGAATTGGGGAGAGGTCGCGGACCACTTCGCCCCAAACCCGCTGCCGTCACTGGAACCGCTGCCCGATCCCGAAGACATCGAAGACGACGCCGAGGACGACGCCGAAGACGACGCCGAGGAGCAAGACGGCCCTGAGCCTGAATGGTGGCGCACGGAGCGCGAGCGCGAAGACTAGCCGCCGCCCAGCTCATCAGGTAGGCCAGTGATCGCGCTGGCCTACGGTCCCTGATCTATCTCCCATCGAACCGAGGAGAGCCCGAGTTATGCAGAACATCAACCCGACCGACCGCGCGACCCGCCAGTATGACCCGACTTCCCGTATTACATGGCTGGACTTCGACGGCAAGCCAGAGGAGGAGACGCGCGCCGCGTTGAAGGCGAACGGCTGGCGGTGGAGTGGATACCGCAAGCAATGGTACAACAATCGGCGCTGGCCCACGGTCCCTGCCTGTGTCGCCGTGGAAGATGGCGGCGAATGCGCCTATGCCGAGGAGCGCGCCGACCGCCTGCAGGATCGCGCCGCCGCCCACGTCGAGAAATCGAACGCCGCATACAAACGGAGTCACGATCTTGTTTCAATGATCCCACTAGGCCAGCCTATTCTCGTAGGCCACCACAGCGAACGCGCCGACCGCAACCGCCGCGCGAAATCCTGGGCGGCGATGGATAAGAGCGTAGCCGAAGCGAAGACCGCTGACCGCCTGGACGACGCCGCCAAGAGCAGCGCGGCCCACCAAGCCTACAAGCAGACGCCCGAAGCGATGCAGCGCCGCGTTGACCGCCTGAGCGCCGAACTTCGCAAGATGCGGCGCCACGTTGATGGGCGTATCGCATGGCTTGCCCAACATGGCGAGGAAGCGCAGGAAGGCGACCGCGAATACCTGCGCCGCATGGCAAGCGTTGAAAGCGAGATCGCCGATCTCCAGCAGCGTATCGCCGACGCCGGAGGCATCAAAGCGGATCGCCTAGCCGCAGTCGGCATTATCGCCGAGAAAGGCGACCTCGTGAAGATCCACGGATTTACCGGCATCGTCCAGCGCGTGAACCCGAAGACCTACACCGTCAAAATGTCGCACGACGGCTGGACGTTGAAGCTTGACCGCACCCGCCTACAAGCCATCCTGCGCAAGCATGACGGCTCACCCGTCGAGCCTGTGACCGAGCCCGAAGCCTAGCTTCGCGAACGGTCCTCGCGCGGACGGCTGGCGAGTGTGCTAGCCGTCCGATCCCGCCACCATCGAACCCACATCGAGGAGTGCGCGACCGATGACCACAACGAAGACGACCCGCGCCCAACTGGACGCCCGCCGCGATCAGCTCGTGAGCGATCTCTGTCAGCTACATCTTGACGAGCTCGGCGCCAGCCTGAGCGGCGACGATGCCGGAGCGGCCGAAGCTGGCGAACTGATGACGACCGTACAGGCGGAACTTGCCGAGATTGAAGCCGCCCTCGCCCAGCGTGACGAGGAGCCCGAGCCCGCGCCAACGCCCGCGCCCGAGGAGGAGCGCCTGAGCGAACTGGACCGCCAAGCGTTTGCCGCGTGGCTGGCGGCGAAGGATAGCGGCGAAATCGTTGGCCGTGGAACATCTCTCAGCAAATGCCCGCTCGCAACGTACCTGACCGAGACGCAGCGCCCGCCCGAAGGCGCGTGGATTGAGGTGAATTATCTGACATGGGATGTCATCAGCGCCCGCAGCCTTGAGCCCCGCGACTTGCCCGCATGGGCAATGAAGTTTGTCGAAGCCATTGACCACGCCTACCCCGCGACGCCCATACCCGCAGCGGCCGCGAAAGACATCCTCGCGAAAGCGATCCCCGAAGGCAAGCCCCGCAGCTAGCCCCGCAACCGATCCCGCGAAGATCCCCGCGAAGATCCCCGCGCCGGATGGCTGGCGAGTGTGCTAGCCATCCATCCATCCCGAAGTAGAGCGCCCATCGAGCAAGTATCGAGGCGCCCGAGGAGAACCCCCTAGCTATGCAGAACAACGACACGACCGCCACGACGACCCTGGCCCAACTGCTCACAGCTCGCGCAGAGGAAATCGCCGAGAGTGAGCGTGAGAACGCGCGCCGCGCCCAGCTCAGCCGCGAGAACGACCGTCACGAAGCCATCACCTACGCCTATAACTTCATGCGCGCCCACTTCACGCCCGAGCTTGCCGAAGCCCTCGCAATGGTCCCTGCCGTGGACGAGAACCAGCTCGACGAGGAAGACCCCGCCACCATGCCAGGCTATCTCATGCTCGATCTCGATGGCGCCGGCGTGGATGATGGCGACATCGCCCGCGCCGATCCCGACCGCGCCGACCGCTGGCGCCTTGCCAACGTTCACCGCAAGTACGTTGGCTGGACGTGGATGATCAGCGGCCCGCGTGGCTACGTCGCCTCCATCGGAGCGCCGTATAGCACCGATCAGAACCTTGATCGCGGACTACTCGACGCCATCGCCGCCTATCCCGCCTGGCTCGACCGCGCCGACGAGCGACGCGCCGCCCACGAGGAGCAGCAGCGCGCCGAGGAGGAGCGCCGGAAGTGCGCGACTGTGCGACGTTGCCTCTACGTGCTAGACGTGCTAGCCTATGGGAAGCGTATCCGCGTCCACGCCGAGAACCCCCGCGCCGAGGGTGGTATGATGACCTACAGCGGCTCGCTGCAGGGATCGGGCGAAGATTGGCTACTACTGAACGTGGATGACCACGAGCCCGCCACCATCGGAGCGCAACGGCTGATCCCGACCGCGCGTGTACTCGACATCGTAGCGTTGCCCGATCTCCCTAGCGCCGCAGGTAACGACAACAGCGACCTCGGCGACCGCGATGGCGAAGCGGAATAACGTCGTCATGTATCGCGCCCCATCCATCCGCGCCAGTTGTTCCGGCTGGCGTTGGTGGGTGGGGCTTTTCGCTGCCCAACGCCCGTATGCCCCAGCTCACAACGCGCCAGCAGCTCCCCGCGCCATCGAGCAGTGTACACGGCGACCGTACACGGCGACCAACGCGGCGCCAACGCGGCGAGGGGAGCCGAAGCCCTACCCACGGCGGCTGGCCCACCCGCTTGTCATCCTGCCTGCGCCTGACCCGCCCACGATGGCGCGGCATCCCTGCCGCGCTCGGCTGCGCCCCCTCGACCGTCCGTCTTTTGCCCCTCCCCAAAGAGCGCGACTGATCTCACTGCGGCTTGTGTGCGCTGCTCGGCGACTCACGCGCCTCGCGTGCGGACGGAGCCTGCTTCGGCGGTCGCTGCCGGCTGCTCCCCTGCGCCTATTTTCACAGGCAGCGCGCTCTTTCCCCACCCCGATTGGCCGGCAGGATCGTTCCCCCACGAGGCTACGACGAGGTCCACCGCGACCGTCGTATGTAATGGTGAGCGTACAATCGTGTGTGAAAGTTGACAACTGTACGCTTAGCAGTGTAATATGTCATCAGACATTCGCGGATCCCGACCAATGAACCCATTGAACATGGCGAGAGCGCCGAGTGATTGGACCCACTCGACGCCCTCTAAGCGCATCCTGATGGTAGCAGGACACACCTGGCGCCAGTCTACTCGATTGGGCCAGCTCGCGCAACACCGTACCCTTAGCCGCCTGTCTGCTATCCTCGCGGGATGCGACCCCTTTGATGGAGGCGCAACCCATGACCTCGCATTCTTCGCACGATTCCTACGCCTACGATCCCAGCGGCCCACCGAACGCGCGAGACTCCCGGGAGCAAGCCGAGCAGGAGAAGCAAGAGCAGCGCGTCAACGGCGTCATGCGCGAGATGGAGCAGCATGGCGAGTCCCTGGCGAGTTGGGCGAACCGGCTGGCGACGGTGCTACTAGCCGTCTTCTCCACCGCATCGCTACTCTCGCTCTCGCTGGCCGCGTTCAACACGTTCATGGCCCAGCTCGCCGTTGGACATCTCGACATCCCCGACGCCCTGAGCGTGCTGCTCAACTTGCTACTCGTGCTGGCGATGGATATGGCGATGTTCTATGCCGCCAGCGTGATCCGCGCAGTCGCCAGTGCGGGAGGAGCCACGCGCGAGATCGCCGTTCACGTCCTCGTGATGGCGACCGCGAGCATTCTGGAAACCTCGACCTATATCTACCTCGTCGTGCAGTATGACCACCCCACCAACGGCTGGCTCTGGGCCATCGGCATCGGTCGCGGGATCGCCGCCCCGCTGTTCGCAACGTACTTGAGCCTCGCGCGCAAGCTGCCTGTGGCCCCGCGTGACATCGCCTACTACGTGGCGTTGCTGTCTGGTCGAGGTGTCGTGCATGACGTCGCCGTGATGGCCGCTGATCGCCATGCGCCGCTGCATCGCAAGGTCAACATCTACACCGCCGCCGCGACAATGGCCGCAACCGAAAATGCGAAGTTTGCGCGCATCATCGCCGCAGTCGAAGACAAGCAGGAGCCCGCAACGCCACAGGACAAGGTCGAGGACAAGCGGCAGGAGGAGCCCGCGCCGCAGCAGACGCCTGCGCCTGAGCCAATGCCCACGTCCGCGCCCCGCGCCAACGCCCGCACCTGATGTGCCGCCAACGCCGCCACAGCCGCGCACGCAGCCACGTCAGCAGCCGCCACAACACCCGCAGCAGCCAATCCCCCTGCGCCAGCCGCAGCGCCGGAGAGAGAGCCAGCCAGCGCCCGCTCTGGCCCCCGCCGCGCGAACGCAGCGAACGAACGTCCAGCGAACGACCCAACGCCGTGGGCTAGGGCGCACGTTCAGCGGCGATCCCCGCGATGAGGGAGCGACGGAGGGAATGCGGGAGGGAGCGAACGAGGGAATGCCGGAGGCGCCCGAGACGCCCGACCGCCTGGCCCTGCGTCTTCGTCGTGAGGCAGCCGCCCGCCGCATTCTCGATGACAACCCGCTCATCAACAATGTGGACCTCGCCCGACAAATCGCCATCGCCACCAGCACTCGTACCAGCGAATCAACCGCCCGCAATGTCCGTGACGCCGTGCGCTTCGTGCCGATCACGCCAGCCGCAGCCGCGGCCGTGGACAACGCGAGCGACGTGGACGAGGGAGAGGATGCGCAACGCCGCAACTAGCCACCGACGAGCCTGATCTGATCCTGTCTTGATCCTGCCCTGAACCGATGTGCGTGTGCGAATGATCGTAGGAGCGCGGCCACGAGCGGTATGTCGCCGACGTGGCCGCAGGAGGAGCCACACCTCGCTATGACAAAGCCAACAACCTCAACAACGTCAACGCCCGCCAACGCGCCTGTGCGCCCGGTACATGGAGAGCATGCTGCTGATCTCGTCTACGACACCCAGGCCGATCCCATGCGCGGTGGATTGTGGATCTATCCCGCCTGCTACGATGACTTCCAGGTCGCGCGGTGTCGCGCGTATAGCCTCACGCAAGGCTTCGGGATTCCGTTCAGCGTGGACCTCTTTGGCGCGAATGGTACCGACGGCGAACCCACCCCCTCGGCAGCGATCAACGAGCCAGGCTACTACGCCTTCACCCGCGCCGATCCGCGCCCGCATGTGGAGTATCTGCCCGCTGATGGGGCTGATGAAGCTGATGGGACTGATGGGGCTGATGGGACTGACATTGTGGATCGCCAGCGCAACCTGCCCACCCCCATCCTTGGCGACGTGGACGCAGCGCATGGAACGCGCGGAGAGGAGGACGAACGATGAAGCGGACGTATCGCGCCTGGGTCGAGGAGGGAGCGCATGGCTTCTTTCTGACCAGTGGCGTCGCGGTGAATGCGACCCGGCTCATCAACCCACTGGATCGGCGTGGCGGCTACTTTGTGCGCCGCGATACGCACGACCCTCTCCAGCAGGAGCGTCGCGCCCTGCTCGCCGATACCGACAAGGAGGATGGCGAGCGCGATGATCGCCGCGAGGTCGCGCGCCACCGCCATCGCCATGTGATCGCCTACGACAGTCAGCCCGCGCCCCATGACGTCCTCGGCGAGGACAGCGAGGACAGCGACGGCAGCGAGGATAGCGGAGAGAAGAAGAACTGGATCCTGACGCATCGTGTCGAGCGGGCCGCCGAGGTCGTGCGCCGTGGCTGGTTGACATGGCAGACCATCGGCGAGGTGATCACCGACGTGGCGTTGCCCGCATCCGCTGAGGCGTCCGCTGAGGCCCCATCTGTGCCATCTGTACGGTCAGGTGACCGTGGGCGATGTGGAGAGAATGATTGACCATGAGGAAGACGTATCGGCAGTGGGTCGAGGAGGGAGCGCGCGGCTTCTTCCTGACCGCTGGTATTGTGACCGAGGGAACCGTGATCGTAGCGACGGAGATCGCCTTCCCTGATAGCGAGATGGCGACACTGCTCCAGGGCTATGTCATCCGCCGCCAGTCCTATGACCCCGCAACCGATGGCGCAGGAGCCAGCGATGGCGCATCTAGCCACTCCACGCGGGAGAAGCGACCTCCGCGTGAGGAGTGGATGGATGATCCGGAGGAGGCCGTGACATTCGGCTGGCTAACGTGGGAGACAGTCGGCGAGGTCATCGGTGGAACCGCAGATACCGTGGACGGAGAGGAGGTATAACGCGATGGAGCCAACCCGCGTAGCGCACTACCAGAAGGAACCGTTCGACGTGTACATTGGCGCCCCATGTGGAGTCATCCCGAACTGCGCGCCGTGGGATGGGGCAACCCGTTCCCGTCGCGGAGGTTAGCAGCGCGGCAGAGGCTGCGCTGCGGTATCGCATCTGGATAAGACGGCACAGGACGGCAGCCGCAGCCCCTACAAGCGATTCCAAAACGCCTGCCAGTTGCCGTAGCATGGCCGTATGGCCACATCGCATCTCACAGACGGGCAATGGGCATTCATCCAGCCGTTGCTCCCGCCTCCGGCGCGTACAGGACGACCACGTGCTAATGACCGCCGGACCATCGAAGGCATACTCTATGTGCTCATCACGGGCTGCCGCTGGCAGGACTTACCGCGGGAGTACGGCGCTCCGACAACCGTTTGGCGCCGACTCAAACGCTGGGGCGAGGAGGGGATCTGGGAGCGCGTCTGGCGGGCTGCACTTGCCGTCCTTGACGCACAGGGCAAGCTGGACTGGTCGCTGGCGTTCCTGGATGGCTCGTTTGTGCCTGCCAAGAAGGGAGGCGAGCACGTCGGCTTGACCAGGAAAGGCAAGGGGACGAAGTGGATGCTCGTGGTTGACGGTAATGGTCTTCCGCTGGGTTTCCACCTGGACAGTGCAGCTCGTGCGGAGGTGCGGCTCGCTGCGTTGACACTGGACACCATCAACGTCACTCGCCCCCGTGGGCGTCCCAAGCAGCGACCCCAAAAGCTGGTGGCGGATCGCGGCTATGATAGTGCTGCGTTCCGAAAGGCCCTGCGGCGTCGCGGCATCCGCATGTGCATTCCACCCAAGCGGCGTCCCAAGCACTGGAAGGCCAAGCGGGGCCGTCCGGTTGTCGCGCGCAAGGACGACTACCGGCTCAGGTACACGGTGGAGCGGAGCTTCGCTTGGTTGGGCAACTTCCGGCGCCTGCTGCTCCGCTGGGAGCATCTGTTCACCGTCTATCGCAGCTGGTTCACGGTAGCCGTGCTGCTGCTGTGTCTACGCCGCTTGCCCGATACCGGCACACCTGCTATACTTGCGCGCAACATTTGCAGTCGGCAGAGCGGTGTGAGTCGGCTCCAGGTCTGTCTGAGTCACTGCACATAGGATGACTTGCGCATGCTAGCATGCTCGTGCTCAGTCCATACAGACCCTGACGGGCAGGTTGGCGAGCACCCAAGGAGGTGTACTGTGGCGGACGTCAAGCTCATGCATGAGTACTCGCTGGCCACG
>DASQSS010000461.1:0-17369 GCA_035642255.1 Ktedonobacterales bacterium
GCATCTGCAAGCGACTGGCGTGGCGGCTGAGCGCACTGGAGGCACTGACGAAACTGCGCAAAGCCGTCCCTGCGCTGTCCCAACTCGTTCACATCCTTGACACCCGGCGGCAAGGTCACAAACCGTGCTCGGTCGTCGAGCCTGTAGGCCACTGCCCGCGCTCCCGCTTGCCCAGGCGGGTCGGCGTCGAAGGCGACATAGATGGCCTCCAGCGCCTCGCTGTCGGCAAGCTCTCGAGCGGCGCCAGGCGGCAGCGTTGTGCCTCCAGCAGCGCACGCTGGGATGTTCCACCCTGCAAGCGTGAGCGCGTCGAAGTAGCCCTCGACCAGTACGACCGCACGCAGACCCCTCAAGGGCGAGACGCTGTAGAGAGGACGCGCACCCGGTAAACAGAGGTAGCGCGGCGCAGCATCTCGTTCATCAACCAGACGCCCTGTAAGCCACAGCGCGCCGGATTCCCAGATGCTAGGAATCGTGATGCGACCGGCGAAGCGTTCGCGTGACTCTACGCCACTCCGCCCAGTCAGCAGCCCGACCGCCCAAGCAGCCCCGAGTGGTACTCGTTCGTGGCGCAGTCGTTCGATCAGCCCAACGCCAGAACAGTAGCCGAGGCGCGCCTCACGGGCGACGCCAGGCGAGACACCACGCGCACGCAGGTAGCGCTGCGCCATGACGTTCGCCGTGAGCGCCTCCTCGTAGAACGCTGTCGCCACTGAGAGCGCCCGCTGTCCGTCGGGAGAGTGGCGCGCCACCGTCCATCGGTCTATCCTGCGATCCATGCTGAGATCGGGGATGTAGCCCCGGCGAGGCGGTGGTGTTGAGCGCGTCACGCTGCCATGGGAGCTTGCGAGCGTCTCCAGGGCATCGCGGAAGCTGACTCCGGCAAGAAGGCGTACGAGATCAACCGTGTCGCCGCCCCGATGGCAGCCGAAGCACCAGAAACGGTTGGTCTCTGGGAACAGGGTGAAGCTGGGATGGGTTTCGTGGTGGAAGGGGCACAGCGCCACAAAGCGTGATCCGGACGGCAGCAGGCGTATCCCATACGACGCCGCCACCTCTGCAATCGGCCGCCCCTGCTTGATGGCCGCGATCTCGTTCGCTGTGAGGCGTGAAATGGCCTTCATTGAAGGCCTCCAGTCCCACAGTCGCGGTTCCAAGTGATCGCCGGCGCGACCAGTCGCGTCCGCGACGACACCGATCGCCGCGCTCCCCGCTGATACCACCATCGAGTTACACGACTTGCGCGCAAGTCCTTCGCTCTACCCTTGACGCAGTGCGGCGGACGTGTTACTACACGAAACAGCGAGGCACATTCCCCAGTGACAGACACGGCAAATGTTGATTGAACGCATGCCTGTCGCCGCTTCGCAGCAGCCTCTCGGACGGGCGTCTGACTCACGACCGACCGAGAAGACGAGAGCCGCCAGGAGGAGTTCTCCCTGGCGGCTCTTGCTCGCGCAACGCGACGCGTACACGTACCTGATTGGCCCAGCAGCTCACTCATTGAGCCGGTATCGCATTTTCTGCGATGGGCCGATTTCGCATGTGGGTGAGGGGCTATCCGCTGAGATGGCCCTCTCTGGGAGCGACTTGCGCCGCTCGCGGACATCTGCATGCTCATAAGGCTTGTCTTTCCTTCTCTGCGCTCCCAAACGCTCTGCACGCGGTTCGCGCGCGCAGGGAGAGCGGAAGCGCCATGGGTCGAGGCACATGGCCAGCTTGGCGGTTCATACCCGTGATCCGCCTGCTCCAATCAAGAACACATCCAGGACACGTCCATGAACGCAGTCGAAGCGAGCCCGCTTTTGCCCATCACCGACGGCGGGGCGGCGCACGCGGCGCCATTGGACGCAACAGTTGGCGCCGCTGCTTGGGACTCCGTCGTGCCTCAAGCATCAGTACACACCTCCTTTCCATGTCACGGCCAGAACCGTGAGCGTAAGGATCACTGCACTCGCGCCGAGCAGCAGCACGGCGATAAGCAGCAGAAGTGAACGACACGAAAAGTGATGCCCTGGGCGCTCACCTGCTGGCGAGAGCCGCGCGCGACGGTGTGCCAGCAGATGCGCTACTACCGCGTACACCAGAAGCGTCCCGATCACGGGCGAGAGTGGGAACATGGAGTGAACCTTTCTGAGCCCTTTGGGCAGTGGAGGCAGCTCCACGCACGGAATGGCGGTAGGCAGTGCAGAGCGTGGAGGGCGTCTCGTCGTGGGTGTCGGGCTAGAGGGAGGCATGCAGTCAGCTACGCGGTAGCAGGTCATGCTGAGGTGTCGATTGCCCCACGACCTATGTCGAGAAGTGCAGCCAAATCTCTGCTGGTTGGTCACTCACGCTGCAGCGGCCGCTGGAGAAGAGCTGATCCGCGTGGGACATGGGTCAGGGAGTGGGGCGAGGTGGGCATGCAGAGAGGACGCCAAGGCGGCGCGGTCATCTACTGATGTCGAGCATCGAGCTTGCGGTTGGTAGGCTGCGGACACCTCGTATTGGAGTAGGCGATGCGCGCATCTCCGTGCGACACGAAAGAACTAGCGCAGCTCGAAGGTAGGAGCGACGCCAGAGACCGGCAAGGCGTCATCGCTCACTACTGGGTTGCGCTGTGTAGATCAACTGGCTTACGATCCGTTTACTTCTACGCGCAAGTACGCCATTGCGCTAACTTGTAACCCGCAGGCGTTGATTCGGACAAGCCAAAAGTCGTCACCATGGAAGCTGATGGGAGGCATGCAATATTCAGGTTTCAAGCCCGCATGTCCGGACAGCCTTACGCTTCTGTGCGCCAGGCACATGACCAGGTACACGAAGGCGCTACATGGATGGCGCTACATGGATGGCGCTACATGGAAGGCGCTACACATTCGCACTCCATTGACCTGTGCTACGAAACCGTCGCTGATCAAACATACCAAGCGCTTTGGCGTGACGGGGGACGACCTGCGGAGAGCAAAGCTCATTAGGTGTATCCACAAGAAGCCCACCTGACGTCAACCGCATTTCCGCCGACACGTCTCTGGAAGAGCAATGCTCGTTACAAGTCCAACCGCGTTGTCGCTCTATGGGCGATTCCGCAGTGGGCTGTCAATCCCAGACACACGTCGAGTGGATATGCTCTGTCGGCTGATTGCGATCCACCGGATCAGGAGTAGCCGACACCACCCTCTTCGATGCCCTGAGTATACATGCTCGACGGGCCCGGCGCCGTCAAACTTGCGTCAACATTCCGTCAACACCACGAAACTCGCAAAAAGCTCGCGTCGGCGCTGCGGATGCCGTTGGTGAGAGCCTCCAGCTCGTACATCCAGGTTACACATTCGCAGCTTCTCTGCGACGCTGTTTGGCAATACCGCCCGGTTGCACATAGCGCCTGTGGCGAGGTGAAACGGACAGGAATTTCCTGTCCGTGACAAGTCGATGGAAACCCCGAATATTCCCGGAGAAATTGGGGTGGCCCACCAGTGGTAACATTATCAACAGAAGGATACGCGCCGCTCCGTCAGTCTGTCACGGGACAAGGTCAGGAGTCATGTGGTGATCGTGACGGCGCCCGCACATGGTACTCTCTGTGGCGGTGGTCAGTTGTGGCGTCCGTCCTGGTGAACCGACGCCACGCGCTGGAGACGCCAGGGATGCTTGCCTGTGGGACTTTCCGAAGTCAGGATGCGAGCGGGAGAGTATGCGAACATCTCAAGGACCATCTCGACGCGAACATTACACCGCGAGCCGCTGGAACATGTTGACCTGGGTGCGGCGAGCCTACACGGTCGCCGTGCTCCTAGAGGGTCTCTCGCTCGCACGTAACTTCGCACCGGCCGTGTTTCCAGCCGTGACGCCAGCGCCCGTTGGAGATCGCAGCAAATCGCCTCAGCGAGCGCATGCGACCGACGCATCCGTGGCTCCCTTCGTTTCCGTCGTGCTGCCTGCACGCAATGAGGCAGAAAACATTGTCGACTGCGCTCACTCCTTGCTCACTCAGACGGCGCACGGCGTCCCAGTTCAGGTCATCGTGGTGGACGACGCCTCCACTGACGCGACAGGAACGCTCCTCGACACCTTGCGCGATGAGGTGGGCGCTGCATTTGACGAGATACCAGGCTCAGGCCATGCGCAGCGAGTGACTGCGCCATTGGCTTCGCTGACCGCCCTGCACCTCCAGGAGAAGCCGCAGGGCTGGGCAGGGAAGACGCACGCGCTGCACAGAGGAAGTGCATTAGCGCGGGGAGAGTGGCTGCTCTTCACCGATGCCGACACCCGCTGGCAGCCTGGCGCAGTCGAGGCGCTCGTTGCATTCGCCGAGACCACTGGCGCCGATCTGGTCACCGTTGTGCCGCACCTCATCTTGCCCACACTGACTGAGCGCATCGTCGTCCCGACGCTCATGCTCACTCTGCTGCTGACAACGCAGCCCGTTGACGTGCGCCACCCACAGCGACGCTGGGCGGCAGGCGCGAATGGCCAATGCATCCTCGTGCGTCGCGCCGCCTACAAGGCGGTTGGTGGCTTTGCCCATCCGGCGCTGCGGGGCGCGTTGCTCGATGACTCCTCGCTGGCGCGCGTGATCAAAGCGGCTGGCTATCGCCTACAGATGGCGCGTGGACAGCGCCTGCTCTCGGTTCGAATGTATCCGACACTCGCCGACGCCTGGCAAGGCTGGGTACGTAGCCTCGGAGCCAGCTTTCAGATGTACCCACGCACGGTGGGAACGGGACTCTTCCTGCTCCTCGGCGCACTGACACTTGCGCCGTATGCGCTGGTCATTCGAGGTCTCATGAGTCGTTTGGGAGGCAGTGGCGCTGCCCCCTCTCAGAAGACAGGAAGGGCGGACACTCGGAGCCAGCAGCGTGCGCAAGCGACGCTCGTCTCTGGCGGCGTTGCGCTCGGTGTGACGCTGGCGAGCTACGGCTGGGTGATTCGCGGGTTAGCGCTGCCTCTGTGGTACACACTCTTGCATCCCATCGGCGTGCTGCTGCAACTGGCGCTGTTGGGACAGGCCTGGCTGGGGCGGCTGCGTGGCAAGCCAGTTGTCTGGAAGGCGCGCGCATACAGATCGTCTGATACCCTGATGTGAGGATGTAGCGATCATGGTGGCGGCCTTCGCGCTCCAGTCCACTCGTCGGCGCCTATGGGCGTATCTACTGCGGTCGGAGCGCATGCGAGTGAACGCGCTTATGCGGCGAAGTGCCCATCGGCAGCCGCATTTGGCGGTCGCCACCAGCGGGCGAGCGGATCACCCGTGCCGGTGCGCTGTTCCGTTTCAGTGACAGCGGCGCTAGCGCTATCCGGTTCGCTGCCGTCACCCTCTCTGTGCTGTTCACCGGGACTTCTGCCGACCTGCTCGACCGTCGCAATCCACTGGTCGAGCAAAAGCGAGCGCTCCTCTGCGGTGGCCAGCCGTAGCAGTTCACGCACCATGAACAGCCCTCGCGCAATGTCTGGCGTAGCTGTCGCGCTCTCATGCACAGGTACTGGCTGCTGTTGCCGGTGTTGCAGGATCCACCAGACGGAGCTGAAAAATGCCGCGCCAGGTGGGATTCCCCACGTGCGCCAGTCGGCGCGGTTCCGCTCCGCTGCAATAGTCTCCGTGATCGGCGCCGGGTGAGCCATTGGCAGTGGCTCGAACAATCCCTCGTCGGCGCCAATGATCGTGGCGGCCAACAGTAATTTCGCGACATCGCGCTCGCGCATGTGGCGCAGTGTCTGTGGTGGCTGACGCCAGAGCCAAATCGCCGCCAGCAACATCGCCTCACCGGGCAGCGGAAAGACCGTCTCCAGCACATCGCGTACAAGCGCGGTCAAGCCGTCTACACCTCCCGTTGGAACAAAGACCGTGGCCTTGATCCAGAGCAGCAGTACAGCTGTGCTGTGGCGAGGCGCGTGCAGCATGCCATGAGACCTCGACGAGGTGAGTGACTGGCCATCGGGCGTGAGCAGGGTGTCTTCATATGGCACGAGGCGTTTTACCCACCCGATGAGATCAGGTCGCCGCTCCGGCTGGTGCAGCAGGATGATCTCGATGAGGTAGCGAGAGAACGCGCGCAAGTCTCGCGCGAGCCAGAACAGTCGCCAGCGATTGAGCAGCCCCACGAGACCAAAGGTCGCTAGCGGCGTCACGAACCCGACGCCTAGCCAGAGCTGCATCTCGGCGCGACCGACGGCAGTGGCGAAGAAGTTGACGCCGTGCGCCTGAGCAACGGTGACGGCGACACTTTGCGCAAACATCGCCGTCGCGAAACACGCGCCAAGTAGCGCGCCCACACGCATGACTGGATGCGTGAGGCGCCGAGCGATGAAGAGTAATCCCACACCTGCCCAGGTCATCATGGCAAGCATGTACAGCTTTCCGAGGATGCCATACGCCAGCGCTGCGGGAGCCATTGTCGGCGCTGCAGGAAACCACACCCCTTGCTCCAAGATTGTTGAATTCGTTGCTGCTCGAGGGAGCAACGCCCATAAAAGCGCGAGCGTGATGCCATGGCCCAACAGGACGAGGGTAGCGCGGCGCTTCAAACCTACGAGTTCGTCACTGCGCGGCGCGCTCGCAGACGTGTGGATCACATAGAGCAGACAGCCGCAGCAGCCCCACGCCACAATGATGAGGTCGGCCAGTGCGAGCGCATGTGGTGAACCGGAGATCAAGGCCACGGCGCGCGTAGAGGTGACTTGGATCGGTTGCGCGCTGATCGTGAGCAGGCCCGCCAACCAGAACGTCAAAGCAAATGTCCCGGTCGTCAACGTGCGTCGGCGCGCAAACGGCACGGTAGCGGCGATCCCAATGATGAGCTGTGACACGAGCGTCGCCTGTGCCTGCACAAGCGCATGGCCGGGCGTGATGCTGGGAATGAGACCAAGAGTGAGGCCAGGAGTACCTGAGAGCGATAGCTTCGATTGGACGCTTGAGCACTGCGTTCGCAAAAGGGCGCACAGATGGTCTGGCGCTGTGGCGACGAGAGAGCATACGACGAGGTTCAGAACAAGGTCTAGTGAGCACATGTGAAAGGTATCCTGTAGGGCGCACAACTCGCGCCATGCCGGTTGCTAGCTCAAGACTTCGAAGAACTGATCGAGTCGCGGCGCTTGAAGCGCTCCTGGGTCCCATCCACGCGCCAGGCGCGCGAGAATTGTAGCGAACGCCTCGGCGTCACGCTCGCGTCGGTCGTCGACAGGTAGCGCATCGCACGAGAAAGCGCGTCCCACCTCGACATTCGGAGGTGTTCGCTCTAGAGGCTTACTGCCGTTGAGTTGAAGATGGCCCAGCTCCAAGTGCCCCAATTCATGGTAGACGATGCGCTCCAGGTGTGACTCATCAACCACCTGTGGCAAGAAGAGATGTGCAGACACAGCAGCGGTTTCCCTAGCGGTGGCGCCATTGTCACCGCTCGCCTGATTGACTATTGACGGGGCGTGGGTGTCGAGCTGGCTCTCACGTAGCTCCTGCGACTGTTCATGTGTATCGGGCCGTTCGATCCAAACCCATTGACCCGACGTACCCTGAGGCATCGCGGCGCGCCTGATCTCCAGTTGAAGGGGAGGATGCGCACGCGCGAACTCTGCCTGTAGCGCAAGCAGATACTCCTCCCAGGTAAATGGCGCCTGCAGGTCGAGGTCGCGTACTCGCTGCACGATGCTCTGACGTAAGCCGCGTGAGGAGGTATAGTCATGCGAGTACCTGCGGTTTGGCGCCGGATTGACCTCGCCCTGCAGCCACGTCAAGGCGCAGTAAATTAGCTTGCTTCTAGCCCAGCGAGCGGCGCGCCATGCGCAAAGTCGCGCTGTTCTTATTGTCCCGATCCAGTTCTGGCCGAATGGTCCCCAGGATGATCCCTGCGTCGGTAGCTTTCGCTTCATAGCCTGCTGCCCTGGCAGTGTGTCAACAGTGTCAATGGCATACATGCGCTGCTCCTCTACGGTGACGCTCCTTCAGTCGCGCACTGCGGTTTCATGACATGAGGTATCCAACCTCATATCCTACCGCTGATGGGGAATATCCTGGTGAAGGTCGCGCATTTCGTCGCCACGCTCCATGCGCGCAGGTTCCAAGCGTCGCCGGATCTCCGTGTCCTCCGCGTCGTCGGCGTGCTTCATCGCTTCGTCAGAGCGCTCCGGCGATCTATCCCTGCGCTCGGTTGATAGGCGCTTGACGAAGTCCACCAGCAGCGCCTTGTCGGCCTCAGACATCTGGCCCATACGCCGTGAGACGAAGGTAATACGCGGGTCAGCCTCCAGGCGGGCGTAGTCCTGTTCCATCTGCTCACGCGCCTGCCGTAGCGCATCAGAACGGACGAAATACTCGGGATCAATCCCGAACACCCCTGCGAGGATGCGAATCGTTTCGAGCGAGGGGTTTACATCGGGCATTGTGTACAGTCGATAGACCGCTTGAGCGGAGATGTGGCCACCACTCGACCGCGCCACCGCATTGAACGACCACGGAGAGCCATCGCGTTGGCGTGTCGTCATGAACAAGTAGCGCAGACGCGCCCGGAATGACTCATCCTCCTGCTGACCTTGCGCATTCGCGTCATAATGGGTGTCGGCGGGCAATTGGCCAAGCCGCTCTCCAGGATTCGCTCCAGGCCGCTCCTCTGGAAGCACTGGCGCATCAACAGGAGCAGCCGCCCCGGTTGCCGCGCGTTTCCACGACCGCCTGCTGACAGGCGGGTCGCGCGAGTCATTGTCGTCAAAGCGTCCGCTTCTTGACATGCTATCACCTTTGGGTTATGTACATCTCTGCGCGGACATTATAACACAAGACAAGATCTAGTCGCGGTCAGTCAATACGTGCACTACGACTCGGCGCCGTAGCGCCTCACGTGTTTGATGTCGCCTTAAACAAGAGGGAACGAGAAGGGCGGAATCCAAGAGCGGAGTAGATCGCGTTGTGCCGACACGGCCAACAGACAGCCAATTGTATGAAGCGACGTGTACGAGCGAATGCTAGACTGAAGGGTTCACATGGAGCCTCCGCACAACCTCTCACGGGACGTCGATGTGGCCTCGAACGATGCCTTTGGCTCGATCGCGCGTCGCGGCGTAGCGCAGTTGACGCTACATGAACATGCCCGCTGTCTGGTCGTGGAGCGGGAAGTTATCAAGTTGTCACCGACCGAGTACCGGCTCGTCTCGATACTCGTCGCGCATCTGGGCGAGTTGGTTCTGTATGAGGTACTCACGCAGGCAGCATTTGGAGCAACTGATGGCTCGGTGTCACGGGCTGCTCTCTTCAAACACCTCGATCGCATCCGCACGAAGTTACGAATGGTTGGACTTGATCTGCCTGGCGTCACAAACTATGGCTGCATCCTCACCTGGGAGGTGATGCATCCTACTGACGCGCCTACGGCTTGAGGAGGCGCGATGTGTGCCACTTGATTCCATTCCAACCTTGAACCGTGCTATGTCGGCGTTAGCACGCATGCTCTGCAGGCAAGGCAGACTGTGATCCCTCTGGCGTTGTGACGACCTTGCTCAGATGGCAGCATCATAGCATCACGCACCGACTGCGTGCTATGTAGCGACGTAGGAGTGACGCCTATAGTTCGCTACAGGCGTCACTACTGCGAGTACAGGGCTGGAGGTCGTTCGTATAGCGCGCTGACCCGACTTCTAGACGGTATCGCGCAACGCCTCCGCTGGCCAGAGCCGATAGAGGCGAACAATAGCAGCAGCGCTTGCGGCGAGCGTTCCGACGAGGCCCATGAGTAGCAGTACGCTGAGTTGCTGCCAGGGGAGCGCGACGACCGGCAGCGTCACCGAGAAGATGCTAGGCAAGAATCCGGTGTACTGCCAGGCGATCACGCCGCCGATGAGCGCGCCTGCCAGCGCGCCCGCCAGCGCCAACACGCCCCCCTCGTAGGCCAGGATGCGTAGTACCTGGATGCGTGTTGCGCCGAGCGCCTGCAACGTCCCGAACTCGCGCTGCCGTTCGAGCAGCATGCCGAAGAGGAATACGCCCAGCCCCAGCGCGATGATCAGCGCGGCGTAGATGCGGTCAATCGCCGCCAGACCAGCTAGATTGAGGCCTGCGAGGCTCGATTGATCCTGGCTAATGACTTGTGTCGCCGTTTCGATGCGCGCCGAAATCTGCGCCACTCTGAAGCGGTGGCTCAACGTCTGGCTGATGCGGTCGTTCGATGCGGCTGCTCCGTCGGTTTTCACCAGGAAGAAGCTTGCGGTGGCGCTGTGAGATGTGGAGGTCAGCAGCGCACTATTCACCACCAGATCGGAGTTCTGCGAGCTGGTGGGGAACTGGACGAAGATGCCTACCACTTTGAGCGAGACATCACTGAGCGCGCCTGAGGCCGATGGAATGCGCATGCGTACCAGGTCACCGTTCAGCACGTTGTATGCGGTCGCCAGCTCTTTGCTCATCAGCAGGCCATTCGGCGTGGCTGCGAGCCGCCCGAGCGCCGCGTGCGCTGTGTCGCCCACGAAGAAGCTGTCGGGGATGGTCGTCGCCTGCGGCAGGCTCGCCATGTCCACTCCGTAGACGGTCTGCGTCTGCGTGCCGAGCAACGCCTGATTGTTGACGAAGACCGGCGTGACTGCCTGCACACCTGGCACGCGCAACTGCGTGGCGAAGCTGGGCGCTTGTGGCGCGACGACCGATGGCGTGATGCGGATGTCGCTGCCGACGTAGTAGCGTGACTCCGCCTGGCGGCTGGCCGCGTAGGACGAGCTGAACACGGTAGTGGTGACGCCGAAGCTGAGCGCGAGCGCCAGCAGCACGGCGATCCCGGCGCCCTGCTGGCGTCGCTGCCGGAGTGAGCGGCTGGCCAGTCCCCGTAGCCCGCCGCTCCACGGCGTGACCGCGCGGCTCAGGAACCAGTCGAAGCCCCGCGCGGCGAGCAGCCCAGCGCCGAGCCAGCAGAGCAGCGGCCCCACGAAGGACGCCACGCCGAGCGATACAGCGGCGCCTTCCGTCGCGCCAGGGGTGGAGTTCGCGCTGTTGACCCACAGCGCCAGCGCCCCCGCTGCGAGCAAGCCGATGTCCAGGGGTAGGCGCAACCAGAGGGGACGCGCAGCGCCACTGACGATGCGCCGCTCCTCGTTGACTTCGCTCTCGACCATGCGGCGGGCGGGCCAGTAGACCCCCGCCGCGCCGAGCGCGCAGCCCAGCGCGAGCGTGGCGATGATGGTGAGCGCCACGCCTGCGCTCTGGGTAAGTGCGGCTGGGCCAAATAGCAGCACGATGCTCGCTGCGCCGATGATCAGCCCGACCAGCGTCCCCATGATCGCCACCAGGGCCGCCACCCAGCCCATAATCTTCAGCACCTGGCGTGGCGAGAAGCCGCGAGTGCGCAGCAGCGCGATCTCACGACGTTGCGCCTCGGTCACCAGTTGCGTCGCATAGCGCGAGAGATACGCCGCCAGCAGCACCCCTGGTAGGCCTAGAAACACAAAGAGCAATCGCGCCGCAACAACATCTTTCGTCGCGTTAGTCAGCGCATTCGAGAGGTTGTCGGTGATGCGTATCTGTCCCGGCGCCTGGCGTTCCAGGCGATGGCTCAGCGCGCCGATGGCGGCCTGTGCGGCGGCGGGGTCGGCGGGCAACGCCACGCGATCGATCTGGATGTGGACCTGCCGGTCGAGCAGCGGCAAACCCTGTGTCGCGGCGGGGTTGGCGGTGGCCGAGTTGCTCGCCTGTACGGCTGCGCCTTGCAACCCCGCGCTCAGGTCGCGCGCATAGGTGGTGTAGTCGAGGATGATCGCCTCAGACGTGTTGGTATACGCGCCCTCGTTGGCGGCGCCGGGACCGCTGAAGAGCGGGTCTGCGAGGTCGGTATTGACGACGCCAGTGATGACCACCGGATAGGGCGCGGCGACGCCGGGAACGGCGAGGGAAATTTGGTCGCCGATTGTCGCATGGAGCCCTAGCGCAAGCTGCTCGCTGATCAGCGCGCCACCAGCGGGAAACGCGCCTGCGCTCAGGCGCAACACGCCGACATGCGCCAGATATGACGGCGGCGCCGCGAAGAGGCACGCGGCGACCGGTGCGCTCACCGAGTTGGCCGCGCTGGCGCCGCTGGAGCTGGACGCCCCGGCAGGCGGCAGCACGCCGATGGCGGCGGAGACAAACGGCTGCGCAGAGCTGACTCCGGCGATAGCGCCGAGCTGACGCTGATAGCGTGTGACATCAGTCAGCGGGTCAACTGAGCGCGCCTGGAAGTCGAGCAGCACAGGAGCGATGGCCCGCTGAGTGAGCGTACGGGCCGAGCCATCTATGAAGAAGAGCGTGCTGCTGAAGAGCGCCAGCGCCAGACCCAGCCCGATCAAATAGGCGAGCGAGCGCTTGCCACCACGCAGCAAGGAGGTAGCAGCGTAACGAAAGCTCCGCATCAGACGCGCTCCTCTGTCTGGGATTGCGGATGAACTTCCAGTGGAGATTCGGGGGCAACCTGACGACCATCAGCCAGCCGCATGATGCGCCGACAGCGCGCGGCGACGACTGGATCATGGGTGACGAGTATCAATGCGATTCGCTCCTCTTGAGCGATCTCGATGAGCAGGCCCGCAATCAGATCGGCGTTTTCACTGTCCAGCGCGCCGGTGGGTTCGTCCGCCAGCAATACGCGTGGGTGATGCGCAAGGCTGCGCGCGATGGCGACGCGCTGGCGCTGTCCACCGCTCATCTGGTCGGGCAGCTTCTCGGCCTCAGCCTCCAGCCCGACGCGCGCCAGCAGCGCCAGCGCACGCGCGCGTCGCTCTGCGGACGCAACACCATCCAGCAGCAGCGGCACGGCGACGTTCTCCCAGGCGGTCAGCGTGGGCAGCAGATTGTGCGCCTGAAACACAACGCCGATGGTTCGGCGCCGCATCGTCGCCAGCTGCTCAGCGTTCACCTTGCCGAGCGTTTGCCCGTTGATCCAGACGACGCCCGACGAGGGGCGGTCCAGTCCGCCCAGCAGGTTCAGCAACGTGGACTTCCCACAGCCGCTCGGCCCCATCACCGCGAGCGTCTCGCCTGCACGGACGCTGACACTGACCGCATGCAGCGCCACCAGCCCGCCGGCGTACGCCTTTGTGAGCTGATTCGCGCGCACGATGACCTCACCCTCAGACGCGGTGGCAGAGTCAGACGCGGCGACGCTCGCCTCTGCTCCCATTGGAGCTTCCCAGGGTAGCAGCAGTCCGTCGCTCATCTGCACGCGGCGCGACGCCAGCGCCGCGACGGCAGGGTTGTGCGTGACGAGTACAATCGCCATGCCCTGCTCGCGGTTCAGGTCCAGCAGCAGGCGCATGACGCCATCGGCGGTCGCGGAATCCAGCTCGCCGGTGATCTCATCGGCCAACAGCAGCGTAGGTTGATTGGCGAGCGCCACGGCGATGGCGACGCGCTGCTGCTCACCGCCAGAGAGGGTCGCGGGCCGATGGCGCAGGCGCGCTCCCAAGCCCACCCGCTCCAGCAGCGCTGTGGCGTGCGCACGCCGCTTCGCCGGGTCAGGTTCGATCATGGCGACCTCGACATTCTCCCGCGCCGTCAGAAACGGGATGAGATTGTTCTGTTGGAATACTATGCCGAGATGCTGGCGCCGAGCGGCTGCGCGCTCATCTTCGGTCAGACGAATCATGTCGACGCCGCGCACGAGCGTCTTGCCCGCACTGGGCAAGGTGAGCGAGGCCGCAAGGTGCAGGAGTGTACTCTTGCCGGAGCCTGAGCGTCCGACAATGGCGACAAACTCTCCCTCGGCGACCGTCAGGTTGGCGCCGCGCAGCGCGACCGTCTCGATGTCCTGTTCGCGGTAGATGCGAAAGACATCGCGCAGCTCCAGCGGTGGAGCGCCTGGCTTGTGCGCGGGGGACGTGGCTGCGTGCAGGGAATGGGCGGTCATGTTGCCTTCTCTTCTCTAGTTCTCATGGCTCGCGCTGCTCGTGCGTGGCTCGCTCGTACTGTCCTTAGCGCCAATGGAAGGCATTGGCGAAATCGGCGGCTCCGGCGGGGTCATAGACCTGACTTGGCGCGGAGTACGTGTAGACGGCGAGGGTCCCGTTCGGCCCAGGGATGTAAAGGCGATCCGCCGAACTGGGTACGAGCTTGCCAGTGACAGGGCTGGGGCCAGCGTTCCAGGTGTACGCCATCAGCACACTGTCTCCGGCATTGATCCGCACGTTGGCGAGTGGGCGTCCCTGGAATCCCGGACTGGCCGCCGCAAGTGGCGCCTGGTCAGCCTGCGCGAAGCTCTGTGCGCTGAGAGTGGTGCTGACGATGGTGACGCTAATGAACTCATCGCGCCCAGTATAGCGTACGGTCTCGCCCGGCTGCGTCGTCAGCGCCCAACTCTGCGGGTGGCTAAAACTAAACGCGCTAGAAGGAGCGGTGTAGACGATGTTAGGTTCATCGCCACCTACGCCGGTCCCATCCGGCGCGCTGGTAGTTCCGGCCGGGGCGTCAGTGGTGGTCCCGGTCGTGATCCCGGTCGTGCCGCTGGTACTGGCGCTAGTAGCTGCTCCGCAGGCGGCTAGGCCAATGAGCAGCGTCATGAACGCGCTCAAACTCAACAGTCGTTTCGGCAGTGATACGCGCATGTGATTACCCCTCCTGTCACTCGCGCGGGCAAGTACCTCCGCGCTGAGCGCTGACTATAACGAGGGTAGATGAGACAGTGATGAAATCACCTTGCCCCCTCGCTGGACGGGATTGCGCTGCGCCTCCGGTGGACGGATGTCTGCGGCTGTCAGAAGCTTCAATCCTTGCAGTGTGCGCTCGACAACGCAGTAGACGGCCAGCGCTGCGCTCCGCTCGCTTTAATCACGCCACGCGCCCGCGAAACGCCTTGATGGGATCGGCGATGATGCGCCACCAGCGATAGCCCTGCGCGTACATCAGCGCAGAAAGCGCCTGGGGCAGCGCAGCGCGATCACTTACCAGCAGGTAGCGCGGCTCCCAGATCGGGCGCCACTTTGCCTTGAAGTGATAGAGCGATGAATAGTCACCAAGCAGGAGTCTCCGCTGATGCAGAAAGCCAACGCCACGTTCGAGTCGGCTCAGCGCGGCACGATCAGGCGTCGGCGATTCATCGCAACTGGCGCTGCACGGCGCGCCTTCGTGCGCGCTCGCATCGAGGCCAGCCAGTGGTGCCAGACCAAGCGACATGCGCACACTGCCCTGCGCTTTCGCACCCGCTATCGTCTCGGCGATCAACAGCTCTGTGACGCCTGGAGGCGCGCTGGGCGCCCGGCGCATCACATCGAGCGCCCAGCCACTGCCGGCAAAGAGTGGCGTCCACGTCTGGAAGGCGCACACCCGACCGCTGGCATCGAATGCAACGATGGTCAGCAGGTCAGGCGACCAATCGGCGGGAAAACGACCTGCGCTAAACCCCATCTGCGTGGTGTGTCCACGCTCGTTCAACCATGCCTGTGACACCGCGAGCATTCCCGCGAAGACCTCGTGTGGCATCTGCTCCCCCTGCCACACACGCACGGTGACGCCATCCTTGCGCGCCCTGGTCATTGCATGGCGTACGGGAGCGCCTGCTTTCCCGGCGGTCGTGAAGCGCTCAGTCTCGATGACCGCTTCCTCGCCGACTTTGTAGGCGTGCATGCCGATGCGCGAGGCACTCTGGCGGCACGCTGGCCCCGCCAGGTAGACGGCGGCTACCCAATCTTGGCGACGCGCATAGGCGTCAAACGCTCGCAGCAGCGCGGTGTGTTCGCGCGCGGGGCCGATCGGGTCGCCCAGCGCCAGCGCGACGCCGCGCAGCAGGCGATACGACAGGAATGACTCACCGCTCTTGGACCAGAAGTAATTCATCTCGTCGGCGGTGGCGAAGTAGTCGGTGGCGCGTGTCGCGTACTGGCGGATGCGCTCGATTGCCTGCACGCGCTCAGTGCGTCGGGGGCGCGAGACGCGCAACACTGGGCGCAGCGCTTCGATCAGTCCGTAGGTAAGAAAGACAAACAGAATGACACGTAAGGCTGACAGCGCCAGACTTCGCAACTCATCCGGGAGTGGACTAATCTCAGGGTCCCACACTCGGTGGATGATCTGGAGCATTGTCAGAGCGGCGACGGTGACAGCGATGGCGAGATAGCCGCGCTTGAGCGCGCGCGGATCACTGCGTGTCGGGAAGAGTGGCGCGAGCACGACGAGCGCCACCAGCATACCCAGTCCAATGACAACTACGTGTGATATATGCGTCGCGCGGGGAGGCCCAGCCTGTGAACTGATGAGCAGACACGTCATCAGTGCGACGGCAATGACCCAGGCGTGGCGCTTGCCACGCGCCAGCGCCAAGCTCATCACCAGCGTGAGCGCGCCTGTGACGACTACGCCGTCTCGCCCCCAACCGAGTGAGTTGAAGTCGGGGATGGTAGCGATGATGGCAGTCGGCGGATGCGCAATCAGGGCCATTGCGAGATTCGCGATCGCAATCGACATGAGCGCCAGCGCGACAACGCTGCGGCTGGTCTTCACCAGGAGCGCCGAACGCCCGGGAGATGACGTGATGAGCATAGGGATCATCCTTTGCTGTAAGCGTCGCACACCTGGCCGTGTCAGGCTGGTTCGACTAGCGGCGCAGCGCGCGTGAACAGAGTGGTCCAAAGTGTCCAGGAATGGCCTCCCGGCGCGATGAGTAGGGTGACCTGCATCTGCATCTGCTGCAAGGTCTGTGCAAACAGCCGGGACTGTTGTAAGTAGTAGCCATCCGCTGCGCCGTCCCCCACGATGAACACGATATTGTGCGCCGCCTGTTTTCCAGCCGGGGTCTGTAGGTAGAGCAGTGGGCTGTTGTAGGCACGGTAGCTGCGGGCATTCGCATCGCCACTGGCCCCGAAAACGGGCCCCTGAGCCAGGTAATAGCCGCTTAGGGCGACGGCTACGCCAAACACCTCCGGGTGATGGAGCGCGATATTCGCTGCGCCTTAGCCACCCTCGGACAATCCTCCAATCGCGCGGTAAGATGGCGCAGCCAATGTGCGGAAATGCGCATCCACGTAGGCGACTAAATCCTGGGCGATAGCGTCCTCCATGAGCTGTCGACTATCGAACGAGTTTGCCCACTCAGAGGAGCGCGTGATCGAGCCGTTGCCATCAGGCAGTACGAGAATCGTATCGCGCATCCGTTTCGCGCCAATGAGAGCGTCCGTAATCGCGGCGGCGTGCGCGGCTCGGACCCAGTCATACGGCCCCCCAGGGCTGCCGTGCAGCAGGTACAGCGTTGGGTAGCGCTGGGCTGAATGCGTCGCGTAGGACGGCGGCAAGTAGAGATAGGCTGTGCGCACTACGCTGTGCAAGTGGGCGCTCGGGTAATGCGCCCGGATGACATGACCCAGTGGCGCGCCGCTGCTCGACGTATTCGCGGCGCCTGCGACCGTGTAGCGGTAGAGCGTGTTTGTCGGACCGAAGGTGAGCACTGCGCCTACCTGCTGGA
>DASQSS010000462.1:0-5572 GCA_035642255.1 Ktedonobacterales bacterium
AAGCTGCTGCCCGCGGGCGTCGAGCCGCGCATCGAGGCGACGGCTGGCGAGGTGGTGCGCCAATTGCTGCTGCGCGGACTGGGCGTCTCGGTGCTGCCCGCCATCGCCATCTGGGATGAGCTCAAGCGCGGCGACCTCGTCCCTGTCACCGTGCGCGACGCCGAGCTGCCAGCGTATGAGATCGTGCTGGCGCAGTGGCCGGGCCGCGAGCTTTCGCCCGCCTCGCTGGCGCTGGTGGAGCTTGCCCGCGCCACGCCAATGGCTGCGCTGCTTGATCGGTAGACGCGCATCGAATCCTGACAGAGATCAACCACCCCGCTGGGTCCTCTAGCGCGCCGTGTCGATAACGCAAAAGCGGTTGCCCTCCGGATCGGCCAGAATCACATAGTCCGCATCCGGCGGGCGCTTGTCCCACTGAATCTCAGTGGCCCCTAGCGCGATCAGACGCTTGACCTCGCCCGCCTGATCATCCGTATACAGATCGAGGTGAATGCGCGGCGGGATATGCACCTCGGAGTAATGGAGGTCGAGAGAGAGATTCGGCCCGACGCCGTTCCGTGGGCGCAGAAGCATGAAGTCGTCGCTGTCGTCCTCGCGTGGCGCGTAGTCGAGCGCCTGCGACCAGAACGCCATCTGACGCCGAAGATCGTCCACACGCAGCACGATCGAGCCGATCGTTACGTTTGCCATCACCTGCGCCTGTCTTTCATCGCGGAGACGCTCATTCAGGGAGTCATCTTCGCCGATTCTACTACACAGCGGCTCGGTAGGACTTCGCGCGCCACAATCCGCCTTCGTTGGGTATAATGACGCGAATCGAGGGTACATGCCGAAATGGGGGAGTTCAGAGTGGCGGATTCCAAGGATCTCCGACGCGGGGAGCGCAGCGGCGCTCTGTCCAACGCGCCCGCGGGCAGCGCGATGGGCGCTGTGGAAGAACAGCACGAGGCTGGCACGCGCGAAGTCGATATGTACATCCGGACCTACCAGTCGCTCCTCCGCAGCTCCGGTGAGGTTGGTCTGAAGGCGCTGGTGCAGGCGCACTACAACATCGACTCCGTGCTGCATCCCCAGGCCCGCAGTAGCGAACCCGACATGTCCGCCTTCATCTACACCATGCTGCGCCTGCCGAACGCCATCCTCAACTGCTCCAAAGTGCTGCTCGGCCAGTCCGATGAGGTCTTTGCTCAGCACGGATTCCAGGTAGAGCAGTGGCAAGCGATCACCGCGCCCGCACGTCGCCGCAAATGGTTCTTCGATGGCAAGAATACCCTCGCCGTCTACATCGCCAGCGTCAGCGACACCGACGACATCGTGCCAACGCTTGTGGGCCTGCAGATCGAATGGAATAAGTTTCACTGGCTGCTGAGCGCCGACCCGACCACCATGCAACTGCTCGAAAGCCGCGTTGACCGTTCCTCGCCTGTCTATGCGGAGATCAGCAAGGTCGTACGCGAGCGGCTGCATGTCACAGTCGAAGACTGGCGCCGCCTCGAAGTCATGTGGGGCGACAGCGTCTGGGTCAATCTGCTCGCGATTGGCAAAGAGCGCAAGAACTTCACACTGCGCATGCTCGGTGGCTCACATGTCGGCTTCGTGCGGTCCACACGCAAGTGGTGGACCCCGGTCGCCAAGCTGCTCGAAGATGCCCGCCTGCAGCGCCGCCCGGTCTACTTCGTCTCCAGCAATACGCATAGCCTCGCCAACCTCTTCTCTGGCGTGGCGCGCCGCCGCGAGGAGGAGCTGACTCGCTTCGCGATGGCCGGGGCTGACACGTTCATGGCAGAGGAGGCGCGCAAGCTGAAAGAGGGCCGAGCGCCCGGCAACTGGCAGAACTTCCTGTACTATGCCGCCCGCGAATATCAGAAGACGCCCGCCGGGCAGGGCTTCGCCCGCAGCAAGCCCGTGGAGGAGCAGGAGCGCGGCATCTGGCAGATCGGCGCGCGCGAGGGGCTGGAGATCGACGTGCAGGTCATCGACCTCTCGAAGCTACGCGCCGATGACCTCGACCCACGCGCCCGCGTACCCGGCGCCGAGCGGCTGGCCGACAGCCGGGGCATCATCATCAACATCGATTATCCGCTCGGCATGGCGGCCTATCGCGTGCTGCGCGAGGTGCTGGAGAACCTGACCCAGGTCAAAGGCGTCTACGTTCTCGGCAAAGCCGCGACGCTCAACGGCAGCATTGGCGATGTGATGATCTCGAATGTCGTGCTGGACGAACACAGCCTGAATACCTACTGGCTCGACAACTGCTTCAGCGCGGCCGATGTCGCGGGAAATCTCGTCTTCGGCGCTGTGCTCGATAATCAACGCGCCGTCTCGTCAAAGGGGACTTTCCTGCAGAATCGCGCATATCTGGACTTCTACTACCGGGCCAACTATAGCGTCGTCGAGATGGAGTCTGGACCATACCTCGACGCGGTCTATGAGAGCCTCTATATGACGCGCTACCCAACAGGCGAGAACATCAACTTCGCGCGATTGCCCTTCGATCTGGGCATCATCCACTACGCCTCCGACACCCCGTACACGCGGGGCAAGAATCTCGGCGCGGGTAGCCTTTCCTATTACGGCATGGACTCGACCTATGCCGCGACCGTCGCCATCGCGCGGCGTATTCTCGACCACGAACTCGGTGGTGTGCGCGGCGACGCCGTAGCCCGCGCCGAGGCGATCCGCATGCGACGCGGCGGCGATGGTCGTGGCGCGCCGGCTGGAGCGACTGGAGCGAATCGAAATTAGCGGCGCACGCGACACGTCCGCCACGCCGCACGGATTCCGTTCCGTGCGGCGTGGCGGATCTGTTTCCGTGTTTCTTTTCCGAGTTCGCCCCGACGACGTGGAACGGACACCTATCAACCCCATAACGCGAAGGACGCTGGCCAGTGGCTGCGGAGCACAGAGTTCCACACGCGCGACCTCATTCCGAAGAGGGAGAGCAATCCACATGCGAAAACTCGTTGTATCAGAGTTTCTGACGCTCGACGATGTCATGGAGGGGCCAGGCGGAGATGGTGAATTCAAGCATGCGGGCTGGAGCATGCCCTATTGGGATGACGAGATAGGCAAGCTCAAGTTCGACGAATTACTCGCGAGCGACGCGCTCTTGCTCGGACGCGTTACGTACCAGGGCTTCGCGGCGGCATGGCCCTCTATGACCGATGAGGCGGGATTCGCCGACCGGATGAACGACATCGCCAAGTACGTCGTCTCGACCACACTCGACAAGGCGGAGTGGAACAATACACAGATCATCAAAGGCGATATCGTCGAGGAGGTCACCAGGCTCAAGCGGCAACCCGGCCAGAACATCCTTGTCGGCGGCAGCGGCCAGCTTGTCCAGGCGCTCGCGCGCCATAACCTCGTGGACGACTATTACCTGCTGGTCTATCCGGTTGTGTTGGGCAGCGGCAAGCGACTCTTCCGCGACGGGACCGAAGCCGTGCTGAAGCTGGTCGAATCGCGTTCGTACGCCTCTGGCGTTGCGCTGCTACACTATCAAGCTGCCGCGGGAGCATAGGCGAGGAGCCTCAGACTTCGTGTGGGAGCGCGCATCGTTGGTAGAGCGGTGCGCGCTCCGACCTGCTTACTTGGGCAGCGCGCCCGGCTCCCAGATCGTGATTGCGTTATCGCTGCCCTCGCTCAGCATCAACCGATTGCCATCGGGCGACCAGCTCAGTATCTCCGGGCCAGCCACCTGAGATTGACCGGGCTGCTGGACAGTCGGCGTCACATGGCCAATGACCTTACCTGTCGAGGTGTCATAGATCGTGACAGTATTGGCGGACGACTGCGCGGACGTCGCGGAAGGCTGGCTGAACGCCACCAAAGCCATTCGTCGTCCATCGGGCCGCCAGGAGACGACATATCCCAGTAGCCGGTCAGATGGCGTCGCCACTGTCATCCGTTGCGCTTGCGCGAGCAGCGCCTGATCGCGTGGCCTGATTGACGCTAGGCTGGGAAGAGCGGAGCCAGTTGAGGGTGGAACCAGTACACCGAATGCGGGGAAGTACGAATAGACATACCGTCCATCCGGCGAGACGGGTATGCAGTACGCGCTCCATTCTATACGGTGTGGGTCGGCGGACATGGTCCCCGTAGGATCAGTCTGAATGGTGATATAGCCCAGGACGCCCGGCTGCCAGATCGAAAACGTCTGCCCGCCGTCGAGGGCGCCAATACGCGCGGCTGCCGTCTGGTCCGCTGCGACCAGTAAGCCGTCGCTGGTCCAGCGATAGGCCGTCGCGGGCTTCGGCAGTGAAACCAACGCGGATGTCCCTGTCTGTAGGTCCCAGCGCTCCGCATACCCGTTCTGCTGGTACTTTATCTTGTCGACCCAAGCGTGCGACTGCGATGTCGCTGTAGCTCCGAGACGCAGCAGCCCGTTTACGTTCGCGCCAGCGCCAGAGGCAGGCGGCGGGATGGAGATAGAGAACGTCACCAACAGCGACCGCCCATCGGGCGTCCAGGTAATCGGCGCATACCAGATATTGTCAGGCATACCATTCGTATTACCACCAGTAACACCCAGGGATGTTCGCGCCGCGGCCACGGCGCTCGAAACCGCCTGGTCGCCATACACGAGCGCGTCGGGATGAATCCGCTGCGCGATCTTGCCAGAGCGCGCGTCGTACAGCAAGATGACGTTCGTCTGATTGCCATCAGATGATCCACACCCACTGCCACCCTCCACGGCGAGCAGCGCGCTATCTGGCGACCAGGCGGTCGACTGAGCGCCGCAGGTCAATCCATCATGGTTGGTGTCTATGCGCACGACGGTCGGCAGGGGCGGTGTTCGTAGCGCCAACCATTCGCGTACACCAGCCCCCGCGGCGACCGCAATGATGAGCAGAACGACGATGAAGGCGATCAATGTTCGCCACTTGCGATCTCGCGTGGGACGCCGCCCGTTCACGAGCGCCGCGAAGCCGCCCAGTTTGCGGATCGAGGCGGCGGGACGCTCAACCCCGGCTTTTGCGGGCTGCTGTCGCGGCTGAACTGGCGCATGGCTCTGCGCCTGAGTCTGTACCTGGCTCTGCGCTAGAGCCCGTAGCGCCGCCTGCCGTCGCGCCGCATCATCGGCGCCGCTCGATCCCTGCTCGGTCCCTCGCTCATCATCCATCCCACGCCCTCCTCTGCTCCATACGATTTCCTCTACAGGCGGTTTCAAAACAGCAGCGGGATGAACTAGCCTGCTCGCATGAGCAAGATTCGTCTCACTGACAGGCAATCGGCCTTTATCCGCCCCTACTTGCTGCCCCCAGCTCGCACCGGGCGACCGCGGACGGACAACCGCCGCACGATCGAAGGCATCCTCTACTTCCTCAACACCGGCTGCTATCAACCGGCGACTTTCGCCCTAGGGGCGCTTAGTCATAGCATCAACGGCCCCTTTGAGCCGCGCCAAGGTGTTGAAGTAGTCGGCGGCATCCAAGAGTAGCATGCCCGTCTCGTTGTAGGTGAAGAGCGGTTCATCCACGTCGGCATCGTCGCTGTGCACGGCATAGTTGCGCCGATCACGCAGTCGGTCCGCATGCTGTTTGAAGATAGTCCGCTCGCTCGATGTGGC
>DASQSS010000463.1:0-5925 GCA_035642255.1 Ktedonobacterales bacterium
CGAGCGTCGCGAAGAAGGCCACGAAGTGAAGATAGAAGGTGGCGACGCCGTCACGCAAGACCAGATCACGGACTTCGCTTTGGACCTTCGCGTAGATACTACTCGCCACCAGGCCCAGCGTCGCGAAGTAGAGGGAGAGAAAGACGCCAGCGAATGCTGCTAGAGCAGTGAGCAGACCGAAATAGGCATTGGAATCGAGCGCGATCCTCTGCGGCGCTAGGCCCCATGTTTGGAGTTGCTCGATGGCGGTTCGGATGCCGTCGATCGACCATAAGGCCTGCCAAGCCGCCTCCAAAGGCACCGCCATGAGACGCTCGACGGCATGTAGCGCGATGGCGAGGAGAAGGGCAGCGATGACCGAACCACGGACGGTACCAAGGAGATGGCGCCAGACCGAGAGGGACTCCCGTTGGCGGTTCGACCTCCAGCTGAGTCGAAACGCGCGATACCGTAACCGGGAAATGAAATTACCAACGCGTGCCCGAAATGACCAATACCAAGGGTGAGGCTGCAGCAAGAATTGGCGAGGGGCAGCGTTCCCGGATAGGAGAGAGCGTAGCACTGCAAGAAGCGCCGATGAACGCTGCTTCAGTCGCACGTGTCACTCCTCATTCGGTTCGCAGGCATCCATGTGGCTGCACAAAGTCAGAATTGGTGACCACCACGCTCGGGTAGGCCCCATCCGTGTCGGCGGTACCTGGGGTTGGGCGCCTGCCAGCCACTCGATCACGCAATCCGTGTGCATCAAAATGCGGTGTCCGTGACACTAAAAGCAGCGGATCGCTGTACCTCGCAGTATCGCACATCGAGTTATTCCGGCAGTATAGACGGACACTGACTTACTACTATCCCAGACTAAGGAGGTTCGGTATGAGTGCGTTCGAGAGGAGTAAGCCAGCACGTGCCACCTGCAGAAATCCGACCCAGAAACGAGTCTAGCACGCACCGTTCGGAAAGTATTTTCGGACTTCCGGTGCATCCGCGGCCAAAGCGCAGCAAATCAATCCATATCCGACGAATATTGGTTGGATTTCGCTTCTATTGCGCCCAATTTCGGCGCGTTTTGTGTGGTACCATAGCAATTGCTTTGAGGTAATTCGAAAAAGGGCCTCCAGCACTGGTCTGGAGGCCCTTGGAGCGGGAGACGGGATTCGAACCCGCGACCCATTGCTTGGGAAGCAACTGCTCTACCACGAACTCAATGCGAGAGAACTGCTGGAGCAGCAGGTGGTCGAGTGGCGGCCGTATTTGACGCCAACCCTGACGCCAACCCGCGCGAAACGCCGCGCACCGCGGCGCACTTGTCCGCGCACTGAATGTTGAAATATTCCGACTTTACGCACCAGCGCGCACCGCGGCGAACCGGGCCGACCAAATCCCGTATGCGCTACCTAATACCCAAGTGAATACGAGCCGAAGATGCCGCAAAGCCTCACAGCTTGCGGCATCTCACGTTTTCGCACCGCCTCGCCCGCCCCCGGCTTGTGGTTTACCGACTTGACGAGAGTGGCGCTACCAGCGACCACTGTAGTGGTGTTCCCGGTAGGTGACCCAGAGACGCCACCACCGCCAGACTCGCCCTTCTTCGTGACCGTGGCCCTCGCTTGGACAGGTGTCAGCAATGTCACCACCATGCGCGTGGTCGACCATGTCCAGATCTCACCGACGGTCAAGGAAACATTCGTGTTCCATGACAGAACGCGCAATGCGACGACCGCTGGCTCCGGCTCCTACATCTCACCGCTCTTTGGGTCGCTCACGCTTACCGGCGCGAACGCCAGCTTTGTGCAACTGAACGCTGCGGGCGTTGTGGAGATAGGCATCGAGCACCAGCGCCCACGGAGCGCGAGGCGGAATGGCAGTCGTGGTGAGATCCCAACCAATCACAACCCGAACTTCGCGCCCGTGAGCCATCCTATCCTGGAGACCGGGTTGCGGCGTTGGTCATCGCCGCGCAAGCCTGGCTGGCGCCATGATTAGGTGCAGCCATTGAGCGTCACCTGCCAGGCGCACACGCGGTTACATGTAAGCTGGGGCTGCGTGTGCGCCTACTTGCGTACGCGCCCGCCAGATGCCAACCGGCGCCACATACAGTCGCGGACTGACTTCTCTCCGGCCAAGTGAAGCTGACCACCCTGAGGACTTTCGCATCTGATCGCGCCATATTCGCGCCATATCCGCGCTGTATTCGCCCGCGAGTTGTGACCGCCCTATGCGCTCTGCTATCCTTATTGTGCCTTGAGTGTGACGCTAGAATGTTGTGCTTGATCAGTGAGATCTGTCGTCAGCGCGGGATATCACCTGGACCCGACGGGTGTTCGCTGAATCGGAGGAGGGGAAACATGACGAGTCCACGAAAAATCGCGCTCCTCACGAGTGGCGGAGACGCTCCCGGTGATAACAGCGCCATCCGGTCGGTCGTGCGTGTGGCAGGCGCGCTTGGTATCGAGACGCTCGGCATCGAGGAGGGCTATAGCGGATTGCTCGATGGCAACGTTGTCCCGATGACATCGCGCACAGTCGCGGGAATTGGGTCGATGGGTGGCTCGGTGCTGGGCAACGCGCGTGAGCCGCGCATGCGGGATGCGTCTCTGGTCGAGCGGGCGGCGCTGCGCCTCCGCGAGGAGCACGGCGTCGAAGCGCTTGTCGTGATCGGAGGCAACGGCTCGCAAGCGGGCGCCGCCCTCCTGAACCACTATCTTCCGGTCGTCGGCGTCGCCTCGACCATCGACAACGACCTCAATTGCGCTGACGTTACGATTGGCGTCGACACTGCCGCGAACACCGCAGTCGAGGCGATTGACCGCATCAAATGCACAGCCACATCCAATAAGCGCCTCTTCGCGGTCGAGGTCATGGGACGCAACTGCGGCTATCTCGCGGTGAAAGTCGCGCTGGCGGCAGGCGTCGAGCGCGTCATCGTGCCGGAGATTCCAGACAACGAGGAGGACGTCCTGCGTGCGGCGCATGAGGCGCTGCATAGTGGGAAGCGTCACTTCATTATCGTGGTTGCTGAAGGCGCCTCGATCTCAGGTGAAACGCTCGTGAAGCATGCGGCGGAACAGAGCATTGACGCCCGTTTCACCCGTCTGGGACACATCCAGCGTGGCGGCACGCCAACAGCGTTTGACCGTGAGCTTGCGACCCGCATGGGCGCTGCCGCTATACAGGCATTGACGAACGACGAGCATGGCGGTGTCGTCATGCTGGCGCGCGACAAGATTCAGCTGATCCCCTTCGAGGAAGCGACGCAGCAGTCCATAAAGGTGGCGCGCGCCGACGTCGAGTTGGTGCGGATGGTATCCTGAGCAGTCGTTCGAGCCAGTGCGGCACTATGCGCCATGTGTTCGGCTTGGCGTCAAACATCACGCGGCGTGAAAGCGTGGTCAGTTCTGAGCACTGCGCATTGAGCAGAAAATCACTGAATGATGCAGAGCTTTCACATGTGGCGGCGCAAACATCCCGACTGCTCGGGCGCTCATACGCTAGCTCAGGTGAATGAGACATGGGAACGCCAAGCGACTGTCGCGCATCGCAATCTCTCCCTGACGCCCAGGCGCGACCTCTGACTGTGGCTGGCGGCGCTCGGGCGTGGCGCTAGACGCCGGATGCGGTGCGCGCGGCCAGCCAGACGGCGCTGATGACCATTGGTGAGGGGCAGCCCCCCAGCGCCACTCCCTATACCGCCTTTTGCCGTGTGTGCGCGGACGGACGCCTCTGCGGAGCGCGGTTCAGCGGCTGAAGGCGTTGCGCTCTGGACGCGTTTACCCTCTGCGAGAAGCCTCCCACTGTCCCTGCCTCCCGCACGTAAGGCGTCTGCTCGCTTGTGGCGCCGTTCAGGTGGAGCAACGCGTCGGCAGGGACGGCGCGCAGCAACGCCTCCCGCGCAAGCGATTCGGCTGGCGTGAGCGCGCTCACACCGCGCTGGGCGGTCGGCTCTTCCGCATCCCGTCGGGCTGTGGCCCAGGTATCTTCGAGCATACGAGCGCCGATGCGCAGCCAGCGCGCGTTTGCGCTCACTCGCACGAGCGCTACGCCTTGGCGAAACCCGCAGAGCGTGTAGCGCGCCCACTCCTCGGGCGCGATCACCTCAGGCGCCACCGCCGCCAGTGTGTTGACCCGCGGATCAGCCCGCAGGCGCGGATCCGGACAGACGAGCGATCCGGTGAAGAGCAGCGCTGTCGTGAGAGGATAGTCCGGCAGCGGGAAGCGCTGGTACAGCCGGTCGAGTGAGGCCTCATGGATGCTGCCCGGGTGCGGGTAGGCATGATAATCAGAACGATGATTGGCGCGCAGAGCCGCCAGCGCGTCGCCCAGCCGTCGAAACGCCCACACGTAGCGTTCGCCTTCCCCGCTCGCGCCGCCGCGCGCCACTTCGCGGGCGATCTTTGCGATGCGCGCCGCCGACGCCATCTCGCTGGACGAAGCGAGCGCCTCAGCGAAGTCGTCCAGCGCGGCAGGGGTGACGCAGAGCTGCGCGGGCGGGGTCTCCTCGTGGGCGAGCGTATACCACCAGCACATCGCCGGGCGGGCGGACACCTGCGGAGCCGCTTGCCCCGAAGATGCGCGATAGACATTCATTGCGCTCACCTGCCTTTCTGGAATCGCGCTCGTCTGTCGTCCCTTCAGGTCTCCGCGCGACGCGAAGGGCTATTCGACACGAAGCGCGACAATGGGATCGAGCCGCGATGCGCGGATCGCTGGATAGAAGCCGAAGATGATGCCGATCAGCATGCTCACGCCAACCGCTAGCGCAATCGCGCCGATGCTCAGCGCAAACGGCAGGCTGAAGGCGCGCGTCAGCGCCAGGCCGCCAATCAGGCCGATCACGACGCCGAACAGGCCGCCTAGCGCGCTCAGCGTCACCGCCTCGATGAGAAACTGATTGCGGATGTCACTGCGGCGCGCGCCCACCGCCATGCGAATACCGATCTCACGCGTGCGCTCCGTGACCGACACCAGCATGATGTTCATGATGCCGATGCCGCCGACGATCAGTGAGATGGCCGCGATGCCTATCAACAGCACGGCGAGCGTTTGCGCCGACTGCTGCGCCGTCTGCACGAACTGCGTCGGGCTGCGCACCGTAAAGTCATCGGTCCCGCCTGGCGCGATGTTGTGCCGCTGCTCCAGTTGCGATGTGATCTCTTGCTGGGCGGTCGTCACGTTGTTGGTCGAATCGACCTGCGCCTCGATCTGGTTGACATATTGCGAGTTGCTCAGGCGCTCTTGCGCCGCCGTGAAGGGAAGGAAGACGACATCATCCTGATTCGAGAAACCCGCGACTCCTTTCGTTTGCAGCACACCCACAACCTGATACGACTGGCCATTGATCGTGATCGTCTGGCCGAGCGCGTCCACGCCAGTCGGCGTGAAGAGATTCTGCACGACGGTCTGCCCAATAACGGCGACAGGCTGCCCGCTCGCCTCATCGGCGCTGGTGAACCACGCGCCCTCGGCAAGGCTCCAGCTGCCAATCGCCTGATAGCTCGGATAGACGCCCTGCACGCGAGTATTCCAGTTCTGCGATCCGGCGATCACCTGCGCGCTGGCGCCCAGCAGAGGGCTTACAGCGCTGACGTGCGGCAGAGAAACGAGCGCGTCGGCATCGGCCTGGGTGAGCGATTGCTGTGTGCCGCCTCCACCGCGCACGCCTCCAGTCGTCGTCGAGCCAGGTGTGATCGTCAGGATGTTCGTGCCAAGGCTAGCGACTCGCGCATTGAGCACGGCGCTGGTCCCCTGCGTCAGCGTGACGACGGCGATGACAGCTGCGACACCGACGATCACGCCGAGAATGGTCAGCAGCGAACGCATGCGATTGGCCCACAGCGCATCGAGCGCGCTGCTCAGACTAGAGCCAAGCATCAGGCCGCGCCGTCGCGGCGGCCGCCGACCGCCGCGCCGTGTGCCCGCCGCGCCAGGGAC
>DASQSS010000464.1:0-5024 GCA_035642255.1 Ktedonobacterales bacterium
GATCTGATCGTGCTCGATCTCTACCTCTCCGGGCTAGATGGCCGCCAGATCGCGCGCCAACTGAAAGGGCAGGAGGCGACGCGCCAGATTCCGATTGTGATGCTCTCCGCGCACCCCGACGCGCCGCAGGATGCGAAAGACGCGGGCGCCGACGCATTCCTCGCCAAGCCCTTTGACCTCGATATGGTGCTCCAAACGGTCAACACGTTCCTCGCATGATCACCGCATGGTGACTCGACGCCTCTGCGATGTGCGCAGATACAGCGCCCGCCTCACCCTCGTCGCACGCATCCCCCAACGAGCGCCCGCTCGCAGGTCTACCGCATCTATCGCATCTATCGCATCTACTGCGCGGTAGCGCCGCCCGCGATGTCGCCACTGGCCAGAGCGCTCAGCGCAGCGACGGCTTCGGCTTCGTCCGCGCCATCCGCGGTGATCGTGATGGTGGCTCCCTGGCGAGCGCTGAGCTTCAGCACATCCATGATGCTCTTGGCGTTCGCTCGTTTGTCACCCACATGCACGGTAATCACCGAGCTAAAGCGGCTCGCCGCTTTGACGAAAAGCGCGGCTGGCCGGGCATGCAGGCCCGCCGGATCCTGGAGAGTCACCTCATTCGAGGTCATCGCTCGCTCCCTTCAGCTACCTGTCGTCGCTTCATCGGATGGCCTCATCATGCCGATACGTCATCACGGCGCAGCGGCAGCGTGAACCAGAAGGTCGAGCCGAGGCCCACCTGGCTCGACACGCCGACCTGCCCGCCATGCCGCTCGATGATCGTCTTGCACAGATGCAGGCCCAATCCCAGCCCAATGCCCGAACCGCTGATGACCTCGATGCCTGGAATGCGATGGAACAGATCCCAGACCTGGTCGTGTTGCGCCGCGGGGATGCCCACCCCCTCGTCTGCCACCGAGACGTACACTGAAGTCTCGTCACGCGAGAGGCGCACCCGTACAGGTGTCGCCGCGCCGGAATATTTGAGCGCATTGGTGAGGTAGTTCGTCACCACCTGGGCGACGCGTGAGCCATCCGCCAACACAGGCGTACGCTGATGTCGAGGAAGTTCGAGCAAGATCTGGCGGTCTGGGATCGCGAGCCGCTGCTCTTCCACCGCGTCGCGCACGATGTCCGTCAGTTCCACCGGCTCGATGCGCAGCTCCAGCTTGCCCGCGCGCACACGCGAGACATCCAGCAGATCATCCACCAGGCGCGTCAGGCGGCTTAGCGAGCGCTCAGTGCGTGTCAGGAGGTCTGCGTCCTGCTGGGCGCGCTGCGGCTCAACGATGACGCGTTGCTCGGTGGCGACGCGCTCCAACGTTCTGTTGGCGCGCCGTAGCAGCATCTGCAGATTCGCCTTGATGACGGTGATCGGCGTGCGTAGCTCATGAGCCGCGATGCCGAGAAACTCATCCATCCGCTGGTTGGCCTGCGCGAGCGCCATCACGGTCGCTTCGGCGGCTGCCCGCTCACGCAGCATCCGGTCGCGCTCGATCACCAGCGCAGCCAACTTCGAGACCGCCGAGGCCAGGCTCAGTTCCTCGCTGGTAAAGTCGTGCGGATGTCCGGCGTAATCGAGCGTGATCATGCCAACGAAACGCTGCGCCACAAGCATGGGCGCGACCAGCATAGTCTGAATGCCATAGTTGTTGGGAATGTCATGGTAGCGTTCGTCACGCAGGTCAATCGTGAATGTCTCACCTGCCAGTACGCGCTGGATAACCTCCTGGTCAGGAGAATCCTCCAGACGAGGACCATATAGCTCGGCTGCCTCTTGCTCCGCCCACCAGCGCCGCTCGTCCTCAGGAGATAGCCCGGCTACCGCAAGCGCGCGCATCTTCCCTGTTTCGCTATCAAGGATGCTAATCCCCATGCGATTGCAGCCAAGCACACGCTGGGCCAGCTCGATCAGCCTCTCCGCGACGCGCTTGGTCGCGTCTCTCGCGATGCTATCGTCGTCGTTGTCGTTCGCTGATACGGAGAGGACCGCCTCGGCCATCTCCAGTAGCGCTTCGAGCGATTGCTGTGTGCGATGCTGCAGCGCGTGGAGGCCCGTGACATCGCGCGTGAGCATCACCGCGCCGAGCAGTTGTCCACGCGCGTCGCGCATGGGAGCGCCGCTCATCATCAGCGACCGCGCTCGCCCATCGGGCAGGCGGATGGGCAGCTCTACCACATGCTCGGCTGTCAGCGCCTCGCCATGCAGCACGCGTGTGGTCGGCCACTGGTCCTCTGGCATACCGTCGAAGGCCGTCCGCATAGCCCGCTCGATGTCGGTGAGCGCGGCGTCATGCGCAAGGCCGAAGTGCTCGCGTCCGCTGCTGTTGACGCGCAGAATGTGCCCGGTCGCATCGTGAACGAACAGGCCGTCTACCATCGTCTCGATGATCGCTTCCAGCGTCGCCGCGCGGTCGGTCGCTTCGCGCTGCAGCTGGCGATGAGCAGTGACATCGCGGAGCGCCATGACCGCTCCGACGAGTTCGCCATGCTCATCATAGACCGGTCCGCCAGTTGCGCTGTACAGCGCGTCGCGGCCATCATGCGAGCGCAGCCAGATGTCCTGGCTGTGTTGGCTATCGATGACCTCACCATGGAGCACCCGTGTCGCGGGCCATTGGTCCACAGGCAACAGCTCGCCGGTGATGTCGCGCGGCTGAACAGCGCGTCCACGCGGGATAAATTCACCGTTGAGGGAATCTTCGCCAGGAGCGATACCCATCATGCGCCGGAAGGCGCTGTTGGCGTGGAGGGTAGAGCGGTCGGGGCCATACAGGATGACGCCTTCGCTGAGCGCCTCGACAATAACGTCGAGCTGCCGCGCCTGCGCCGCCGCCTCACGATGCGCCTGTTGAAGCGCCTCAAAGAGCTGCGCGCGGTCAATCGCTTGCGCCGCGCGATCGGCGATCTGCCGCAGGAGCCAGATATCACCCGACGAAAATTCGCGCGGCGACTTGGATCCGACATGCAGCACACCTAGCAAGCGACCATCCACCGTCATCGGCACGCCGATGACTGAGTGGAGCTGCTCGCGCAGATAGCCGCTGACGACGTCGGAGATGGTGGTATCCGACAGGTAGAGCGGCTCACCACTGGCAGCGATACGACCAGCGAATCCATGACCAATCGGCACATGGATTTGCTTGACGACATCTTCATCGAGGCCACGCGCCGCTCGCGCTGTCAGAGTGGACCCTTGCTCATCGAGCAGCAGGAGCGTCGCGGTATCGGTTTTCAGCGAGTCACTGGCGCGCTCGAGCAGCGCTTCGAGCAGATCATCGAGCGAGAGGCGCATCAGGGCAGTGTCGAGCGCCCGCTGCAATCGCTCCAGCTCGCGCGCCGCATGCTCTGAGGCTGCGCGCGCTTCCAGTTCGCGGCGCATCAGGTCGGCTTGCTGGAGGTCACGCCGCCGCTGCTCGGTGATGTCACGCGCGATGGCGATGGCGCCAAGCATCGTGCCTTGCGCATCGGTAATGGGCGCTCCGGTAATGCTCACACATCGTTCGCTGCCATCCAGATTGGTAAAGAGGGTTTCTACCGGATGCTCGCTGGTAATCGTCTCGCCGCGCAACAGGCGCGTCACATGCATCTGATCTTCTGAGAGCGGCGCGCCGTCGCTATCGCGTATATCCACCTGCTCGCCGCGTTGACCTGCTGATTGCATGAGGTATGAGGAATCGCGTTTGATGCCCAGCAGCTCATGGGCGACCGCATTGGCGAAGATCATCCGCCCTTTCGCGTCGTAGACACCGACCGCATCAGGCATCGCTTCGAGCACACTCATCAACGGTAGTCGCTTCAAAAGCGCGTCGCCGGGTTTTTCTGGTCTTTCTGGTTTTTCGGCTAGAGCGGAAAGAAGGCTATTGTCGACAGGCTCCGACTCGTGATGAACATGCTTTCGCGACATTCGATGACAATCCCTTCGCAGCGCCGATCAGCCGTCATCGGACATGCGGGCTGGCTGTCTGGGAGTCCAGACAAGCGCATGAAGCGTGGTAAAGAACTCACTCGACCCAGCAAACCGCCTGTATTGGCCGAATAGGTGTAAGCGCATCCGCCACCAGCGTTTGCAGGAGTTATTAGCACAATTTTGGCCAGCTTGCGTGCGCCATATGCGTGCGCCAGGATGGCTAGCTAATACGCGCTATCCCTTTGCCAACCTGCGCAAGGGCTGGAGGGATGATACCACGAATAGAGGCATCCACTAGCTCAATCGGATGCAGCGTCGGCACGTTGGCATCGAGGCGGCGCAGCGCCGATGTGATCTGGAGCAGGCAACCGGGATTCGCGGCCACGAGCGCATCAGGCTGCACGCTCAGCACGTTGCGCGCCTTGCGGTCGCCGAGCTGGGCGGCAGGCTCCGGCTCGACGAGATTGTATATGCCCGCGCTGCCGCAGCACAGCTCACTCTCCGGTACCGTCACGACCTCCAGCCCAGGGATAGATTCGAGCATGGCGCGTGGCTGACGCCGAATGCCCTGCGCATGCGCCAGGTGGCAGGCGTCGTGGTAGGCGACGCGGGCGACGATGGCGGCCCGTGGCGCGGATGGCTCCAGCTCCGCCATAACCTCCGAGATGTCGCGTGTCTTGGCGGCGAGAGCGGCGGCGCGCTCGGCATAGCGCGGATCGTCGCGCAGCAGGTAGCCATAGTCTTTGAGATTGGAGCCGCATCCGGCGACATTCACCACGATCACATCCACATCCACGCGGTCGAAGCTATCGATCAGTCGTCGCGCATAGCGCAGCCCTTCCTCCTCACGCCCCGCGTGGATGGAGAGCGCGCCACAGCAGCCTTGCCGCTGCGGAACGACCACCTCGCAGCCCTCCGCGGTCAGCGTACGGATGGTCGCGGCGTTGACCTCGTCGAAGAAGACACGCTGCACGCAGCCGAGCAACATTCCGACACGCAGACGCGGGGGCCGGCCCCGTGCGGGTATGACCTCCGCGATCGGTTCACCCTTGCCCAGTGAGACGGGCGGGGCGACCGCTTCCATCGCGCGTAGTTGTGGGGCGATCATCTGCGTGGCGCG
>DASQSS010000465.1:0-4230 GCA_035642255.1 Ktedonobacterales bacterium
TGAAAGCGCAGCAGCTTCGGCGGCTTGGCGATAGGGTTCTCTTCGATGCGGCGCAGACGCTCCTCAGCGCTGCGGATGCTGCGCGCGGCTCCACGCTGGGCGGCGGCGCCATGTGCGTCATAGGCCATCTTGCCGTAGCGCGTCTGTGTGAAGGGCTTGGGGTGCGCCGTGGACTGCGCCGCCTCACGCGCGCGGGCGCGCAACGCCGCGATTTCCTCCTGCTGGCGAGCATAATCCTCCTCCCAGCGCAAGCGCGCCGCAGCCTTCGCCTGGATGTAAGCGTCGTAGGCTCCCGCATAGGATGTCAGCGTGCGCTCGCGCTCATCCACCTCCAGGATGCGCGAGACGGCGCTGTTGAGCAGCTGCCGGTCGTGCGAGACGATCAGCGCGGCGCCGGGGTAGTCGGCGAGGTAGGACTCCAGCCAGGCCAGCGCGACGCTGTCGAGGTGGCTGGTCGGCTCGTCGAGCAGCAGCAGATCGGGCGAGCGCAAGAGCAGCGCCGCTAGCCCGACGCGCTCGCGTTCGCCTCCCGAGAGCCGCTCTATCGGCCGCTCGCGGGGCAACGACTCTAGCCCCAGGCCAGCCAGCGTCGCCGCGATGCGATGGTCGAGATCGTAGCCGCCGCGCTCCTGAAAGCGCGTGACGAGCTGGCCATACTCGTCGAGCTGCGCGTCGAGGCCGATGTTATCGGGCTGCGCCATCGTCGCCTCCAGCTCGCGCATGCGCGCCTCTATCGCTCGAAGCTGACCAACCGACTCGTAGAGGAGGTCGTTGACGGTCTGCCCGGGGATGATCGCTGGCGTCTGCGCCAGATAGCCTAGCTCAAGTGATGGGCCAAGCATGACATCGCCTGCGTCAGGCTCCTCAACGCCCGCGACGACCCGCAGCAAGGTAGACTTGCCCGCGCCATTCGCGCCGACCAGGCCGACGCGCTCGCCCTGGCTCAGCGAGAAGGTCACGTCGCGCAGCACGACGTGGCGCCCATAGGATTTGCTGATGTTGCGCGCCATTAGCGCGACGGAGACAGCGGAAGATGACATACGCTCATGCGCCTCACGAAAGCTGATGATGGACCAGGTACGACTTCAGGGCGGGAGCGCGGTCATCGCTGGTCGTAAGGAGTACGCGAGGTGAGCGCTGAGGAGATGTGAAACTTTCGCTCGGTGTGTGGCCCGAAATGTGAGGGGAGGAGAGAGATCACACAGCCGGAAAGCAGACATGGCGCAGCGCAGACCCGGCGCTCTCGATGATGAGGCGCTCAGGACAACGGGCTTTCCAGCGCGTGAGACACGCGAGCCCGGTCGCTACGCGATTGATGCCATGTATGCGATACCTCCGGCAGGGATGATACGCTATCAGCGGCGGAAGCGCAAGCGTCTGGAAGCGGCGGGATTCTGTCCAGATGTCGGGCAATTTGCGCCGCGAGACGACCAGGCCGACTGGACGAGCGAAGGAGATAGGAGCAGCATGACGGATAGCGATCAGAATGCGCCGCACGGTCTTGGCATGGGCGATCAACGTGATTTGGCGCGCACGAATGACGTGCGGCGCACCGAGCGCGGCGAACCTCTCGACGAGCAGGCGGCGGGCGCGGCTCCCATATCAGAGAGCGCTGATGAATCGTCCGAGGACTTCGATACGGTGGAGGAGGCCTCCGAGGAGTCGTTTCCCGCGAGTGATCCGCCCAGTTGGGTGACCCACCGGCAGTAGAGCCGTGTTGAATGCGGCGCGAACGCGCCTGGGGCCGAACGCGCTCACGTCACCACAAGGGAGTGAGCGCGTCCGGCCCCAGAGCGGAATGGAATCGCGACTAGTGTCTACAGCTGGGAGCTGGCCGACGCCATCTTGGAGTTGCTCGCCGTGCTGACGCTGCCGGTGGTCGAGCGACGGCCCGAGCGAAGCTGGCTGACCTGATTGCCTACCTGGTTGGTCAGCGAGCGCGCCTGCTGCACGGTCGCCTGTCCGGCCTGGCGCGCCTGATCAATGGTGTCCGAGTTGACGTACTGGCTGGCCCAGTTGCTTGCGCGCTGACGCCGCGCCTCACCGTGCTCTGAGTCAAGGAAGTACACGAGCGCTGCGCCAATGGCTGCGCCCAGCATGATGCGATTCATTGTGATACGTGCTCCTCTCCGCGTCTGTGGGCGAGCGACGATGGCCCGCTCCATGTCCATGTATGCCCAACCCTAGCAAGTGGCATGCCTGTCATTGGTCGCGAGCGTCGTCTAGCTGTCTGGTCTGACATATCCGGCGCTTGCGCTGGCTCCTCCTGCTCCAGATGGCGGGGCAGACGCCGTGGCGCGCTGACAGGGCGCAGGGGCGCGCCTTGCGTGTGAATGTTGAGCAGCGCGCCGACGGCCGCCAGCGCGCTCACGAGCGCGGCCCCACCATAGCTGATGAAGGGCAGCGGCACACCAGTGAACGGGATGGCGGCGACGACGCCACCGATGTTGATTGCGGCCTGAGCGCCGAGCCATGTGGCGATGCCGCAGGCCAGCAACGCGCCAAATGTATCGGGCGCGCGTCGTCCCGCGCGATAGCCACGCCACACGACAACGCCGAGGAGGCCAATCGTCAGCGCGCAGCCCAACAGGCCCAGCTCACCGCCGAGCACGGCGTAAATCGAGTCTGTCTGCGGGAACGGCAGATACCCGGCCTTCTGCACACTGGCGCCTAGCCCCGCGCCGAGCGCGCCACCAGAGCCGAGTGAGAGCAGCCCCTGGCAGACCTGATAGGATCCAGCGTCATGGCAGCCGGGTGGCAGCGGATTGAGAAAGGCCGTCAGTCGTGCGCGGCGATAGCTGACAACGGTGGCCAGCGCGCCCAGGCTGAGCGCGCCAATGCCCAGCAGCGCCAGCAGATGCGCGGGGCGAGCGCCCGCGGTGAAATACATCGCGAAGGCCAGCGCGATGATGATGACGGTCGTACCCATGTCGCGCTGCGCCAGAGTCAGCGCCGCCAGCGCGCCCGTCGCTCCCACGAATGGCAGCAGCCCACGACGCACACTGCGAATATCTGGACCGATCTTCGCAAACCAGGCGGCCAGGAACAGCACAAGCGCCAGTTTCGCGGGCTCGCTCGGCTGGAAGGTGAATCCCGCCGCGCTCAGCCAGCGTTGTGCGCCGTTCGACTCCCGACCGATCAGCAACGTCAGCGCCATCAACGCGAGCGCGAGGATCAGGCTGGGCAGCGCCAGCCATTGCCAGCGATGGTAGTCGACGCGCATGATGACAACCAGCGCCACCACGCCCAACACCGCCGAGAGCGCCTGCCGCCGCAGCAGATACCACGGATCGGCCGGAACGAGCGCCTGACTGACACTGAAGACCATCAGCAAGCCAATGGCGCAGAGGCCGAAGACGGCGATGATGAGAGTCCAGTCGCCCTGGCGCAATCGGCGCAGGCTGAGCAGCCGCTCCACGGCGGGCGAGGTCATGCCCACGACGGCTGTGACCGCGCCTGGCGCATACGCTCCCGGCTCATCCCCTGCCGACACCAGCGGGTCCATCGCCGCGCCAGTTACGCGCGTCAGAGTGGTGCGGTCAGCGACATCTTCGCCCGCCAGGTAGCGCTCGCTCGTCCGCAAAGCGGCAGAGCCTGGTCCGCGCCGCGCGGCGTCTGGAGCCGCTCCCGATTGCCGCCGATTCGTCCTTCTCATCGCATCCTCGCATCCTCGCATCCTTCCCCCTGGCGTCGCAGACCGCCGCCTGAGTCTAAGCACGCCTGGCGCCAGACGACCCGCGCTGGACATCTCCGCCGCGTGGCTCTATACTCAGACCGTCCTCAGTGTTGTCATGCTTCAGAGCGAGGTAATCCCCCCCAATGATATGCCGCACACGGCGCCGCTAAGCGGAGCCGCTGATTCATAGCTGGATGCGCTCGCACATCTGACCACCTTCGTGTGGTCGCCCTCGTGCATGTCTCACATGTAACCAGCGCAGACCTTTCACGTTCTGGCTCCGCTTCAGGTCGTATTCGCCAGCAGGCGATGCGGCTCTTTTTGTGTTTGCCAGCCAACTTGAAAGGGCGCCCTATGTCACATACGCCGATACGCTATTCACAGAACTTTCTGCGCGATTCCCGCCTGGTGGAGCGCCTGGTGGTTGAGTCTACGATCAGCCACGAGGATGTCGTGTTCGAGATTGGACCTGGCAAGGGAATCATTACGGACGCCCTGGCGCGTCGCGCTCGCCGGGTGGTCGCCATCGAGCTTGACGGCGCGCTGGCCGAGCG
>DASQSS010000466.1:0-5870 GCA_035642255.1 Ktedonobacterales bacterium
GACCTCATGGCGGTCGAGAGCTATCGCGCCCAAGAAGCGCAGCACGAAGCAAAGGAGGCCCGCGATCTCGCGTCACCTGACCAAGCGACCAGAGCGGAAGAAGTAATTGTCGCCACCGGCAAATCTAATTGACGTTCAACAGGACGCGCAACTGCGCTTCGGCGTGGATCTTGTGGGCCAGGTGACACAGGGACAGGCGACGCCCGAACTGCACGAGGAGGCTGAGACAAACCTCTGGCAAGCGTTGGGGGGCTATTTCCTGCTGAATCAAGCGGTGGCGTTACCAGACCTGCTACGCGCATCGGCGCGGCCAGCAGGGGCGCCAGCCACCCGGAACACGCGCCAGTACCGCGATCAATCCATCCACCCAGACGATCTCTGGCGCATCGCCGCTCCCAGCGCCCGGTGCGAATTGCGTGGCACAGAGTTCGGGCGCGATGAGATGGAGGAGATGTGCGAGAAGATGGGCGGTATTCTCTCCGCTGGCGCGCAACAATACCAGGACGAGGTAGAGGACGCTGTGCGCCGAGGCGACGCGCTCATCGTAGGCGCGATGGCGAACTGTCCGTTCGAGGCGCTCTACCGTGCGCGAAATGCGCTCACCCTCGCGGGAGCGCGGGTGCCGGCCGGTCACGAATTTCACTGGAACTACCACCGTGGCCACATCGAAACGGCGCCGCGCTTCAGCCGGGCGAACGACTGGCAGGAGTGCGCGGAGTAACAGGCGTGACAGGCGTCCCCTCGCGTTGTCCACAGACTCACCTGTCCGGTGACGCTGGACGCTTTGAGCCCCTGGCCACAACGCTCCTTCTTATGAACTCTGCAGCCAGGGGCCCCTTGATCTCTGATGCTCTGATGCTCTGATGCTCTGATGCCAACGGCAGGGGGATACGCCTGCGCAGTCGGAGGCGTTCAACTCCCTGTCGGACGTGCGACATCCAGCGCCCTGGGACTCGCTGACAGCTGCGCCATCGCCTGCTGAAACTCAGCTTCAGAGAGCTCGCCAGCCGCGTAGCGTCGGCGCAGAATGTCCGTCGCGCTTTCCGCGGGCAGTCGCGTCGCAGATGGGAAGACACTGCGAATTGCCCAGACGATCAGCGCGATTACCGCACCCCAGAAGACGATCATCAACAACCACATGACGAGAGCGCCCCATCCCCAGGCGCCGACGTTCGTAAAATACCCCATCATGGCTCCGCTCCTTTCATGACCTCTCATGACGGCTCACGCGTCACGCGCTGGGCCGCTCCATGCGTTTCGCAAACTTCTTTAGCGCGCGCCCTACCGCTTGCGATGTCTCGTGTGATCTATCTCGTCTGCGTCCGTCACGCGGCGTGACGGCGCAGTGTTTGAATACTGCCAGGGGACACTGGATGCGACGCGGCCGACTCATGCATCTGGACGTCAAGCGCTGCTGCCGTTTCCCCTGGTCGCACTCTTATCGTAGGCGCTGCGGATCAAGATCCGATGCTCGCATGGTCAAGGAAAGATCAAGATGCGGTCAAGGGCGCCTCATGAGCGTGTCTCCGCGCTCAACACACGGTGTCGCATCGGCCATGTCCCCTAGCGACGCGCTGGTTTGGCGCGAGATCAAGCGCGGCTAGACGTGCAGCGCGCAGGCTAGCGAGGCGGTTCCGCCGAGCGAGGGCGCCAGGAGGTTGATGTACGCGAGCGCGACTGCGGGCAGGCTGATGAGCGCCAGCCAACGGGCGCTACTGACGAGCGCGGCGCCTGTCAGCGCGCGCCAGCGTAGCGCAGGTGGTCGGCGCGTGGGGAGCGGCGCGTCCTCAGACGCGCTCAACGCGCGTAGACGCTCACCGAGCGCGTCCACGCCGCTCACGTCGTATGCCGTCTCAGCACCTCGTGACGAGCCAGTAGCTCCAAGGGATACCGGTGTAGGGGAGGGCGCGCCGATCGCGCTGCCACACATGAGCTGCGTGCGCAGCATGGTGTGGAGCGCGCTGGCGAGCGCCGCCCGTGAGGTGGCGCGCCGTGCGAAACCGTCAGCGCGTACCTCCGCCCGCAATTCGATGCGCGTATACCATTCGCTGGCGCGCATCGCCCTCGGGAGCAGCCCGATGAGCGAGCGCAATGCAAGCAGACGAAGCGGGTCGCGCCGTCGGCGGTGCGCTTCTTCATGCGCGACAGCCGCACGCAATGCCGCTGGTGAGAACTGCGCGAGCGCGCCTGCGCTGAGCGCGATCCTGGGGCATAGCAAGCCGATGCAAGCCACGAGAGGACGGTCATCAGCGAGTACATAGAGCGTGTGTGCGGGCGCGAGGTCCTGGATGAGGGAAAGCACCTCTGGCCCAGCGGGAATGAGCGTCGCGTCCAGGCGACGCATGCCACGCGCGGCGCGCCAGAAGCTCCATCCCAGCGCAACAAGCACGAGCGAAGGGATGAACGCCAGCTCCCAGGTGAGTATGTGCACCGCGACTTCGCTCAACCAGGGAAGCCGGTGCGTCGCAGGCCATCCATCAGGGGCGGCGCCGGCGACGCACGACATCAAACTGAGCGACAGGATGGCGATCATCCCCGCCCCCACGAGGCGCATCCGCTGCTTGCGGCGATTGATATGCGCGTCAGCTCCAGCGGCCGTCGAGACACTGTTCTTCACGTTCTGCTGTACGCCATCTCGCAATCGCCATCGACGCTTCACCGCTGACCCCCTCACGCGCGTTTCTCCTCTCGGTCAGTCTGGCTTCGTCACAGACGAACCAGTTGAGGATGACGCGGTAGTGTTTGGCGTCAGGCGTTCATCCTCGCCCATGAGCCGCTCCAGGAGCGCCAGGCGCTCAGGGCTGATGTCACGCACCGCTGTCACAAGCTGCGCGAGCGCCACATCGCCAAAGTCGGCGACCAGGCCATCGAGCGCCTCACGTGTCGCGGAGCGAACCAGCTCCTCGCGGCTCATGCGCGCGCAATAGCCCTGCGGACGTTTGCCTTGCTGCCGCTGTAGCGCGCCTTTCTCCACCAACCGGTTCATCACGGTTTGTGTCGTCTTATAGTGCTGGGAGGGGCCGAGCACATGGCACACATCCCCCACCGTCACCCACGCTGGGGGTGAGAATGGCACGCCAGAGGGCATGGTAAGCGCCCAGACGGCTTCCATGATCTCCGCTTCGAGCGGCCCTAGCAGCCTCTCCAATCCAGCGGCGTCTAACTGGATCGCGCGTACGATGCCATGCGAGGAACGCTGCCCGCCGGTATGCGCTGGGGCGGCCTCGTCGTTACCGCTCATACGCCTGTTCTTGCCTACTCATGTCTACCCTTCAGAAAGCACACGTTCGCATGTGGCACTCCCACACACGCAGCGTATGCCATAATGGGCGCTACCGTCTACCACCACGATACCAGCCGGGTGATTTGCGCTCCACCCCGCCTGGCGGTATGCTGCAAAATATGAGCCTCGTGGCCTGGGCATGACGGCGCACGGCATGAGACAAAGAGGTGGGAGGAGCCATGCCACGCATCCTCATCGTTGATGACGAGCCAAATCTTGTGGAACTGCTCGACGGCTACTTGCGCCGTGAAGGCTACGAGACGACGAAGACGGGCGACGGCCTGGCCGCCGTGGAGTTGGCGCGAACGCTCGACCCCGACTTGATCCTGCTTGATGTCATGTTGCCTGGGTTGGATGGCATCGAAGCCTGCCGCCAGATTCGCCGCTTCTCCGACGCCTACATCCTGATGCTGACGGCGCGGGCGGAGGAAGTGGACAAGCTGATTGGGCTGTCGGTCGGCGCCGACGACTACGTGACGAAGCCGTTCAGCCCGCGCGAGGTGGTAGCGCGGGTGAAAGTCTTGCTGCGGCGCCCACACGCCCACGGCCGGGGCGCGACAGCCGACCCAGAGGCGGTGGCGCCCCTCCGCGTGGGCGCGCTGGTGATCGATGACGCGGCGCATACCGTCACGCGCGACGGCGTCGAGGTAGCGCTCACCGCGCGGGAGTTCGCCCTGCTCGTGACGCTGGCGCGCCACCCGGGCCGCGTCTTCACACGCGCGCAACTGCTGGAGCAGGTCTGGGGTGACGAATACTACGATGACCATGTGGTCGATGTGCATATTGGCAATCTGCGCAAGAAGCTGGAAGAGGACGCCGCACGGCCACGCTACATCACCACGGTGCGCGGCGTCGGTTATCGCATGGCGCCAGCGTAACGTCGCGATTGCGCCACAAGGTGGCATGGAGTGAGCTATGGAATCAGGTTTGCGTGTACGGTGGGCCAGTGTCAGCCTGGGAACCAAGCTCTTCGTCTCCTACCTCGCTGTGGTGCTGATCGGTGTTGCGACGGTTTTTCTGCTCATGTCAACGCTTGCGCCCGACTTCTTCACTTCGGCGATGAACTCGATGATGTCTGGCTCCGGAAACATGGGCGGGATGATGGGTGGGCAGGGGGCATCCACGTCAGCGGTGACGGCGAGCATTGACGCCGCCTTTCGCCAGGCGCTGACGCAGTCGCTCGTGGTCGCCGGCGGATTGGCGACACTGGCCGCGCTCGCGCTCAGCTACGTCGTCTCGCGCCAGATCGCCAGCCCGGTGCGGCGGATGGCCACGGCGGCGCAGCGCATTGGTGGCGGCCACTACGCTGAGCGGGTGATCGTCGCGCCAACGAATGCGGGCGACGAACTGGGCCAGCTTGCGGCGAGCTTCAATGACATGGCGAGTGCGCTGGAGAAGACCGAGCGGCGGCGTGTCGAGTTGGTGGGCGATGTGGCGCACGAGCTACGCACGCCCATCACGACGCTGACCGGTTACCTGGAGGGGCTGCTGGATGGCGTGGTGGAATCCTCCCCTGAAACGTGGGCCAAGCTGCACACCGAATCGCTGCGCCTGCGCCGCCTCGTCGATGATCTGCAAGAACTCTCGCGAGCGGAGGCGCGCCAACTCTCGATTCGCACGGAGCGCGTCTCGCCAGAGCGCATCGTCAGCGCGGCGTGCGAGCGCGTGGCGCCAGAGTATGCTGAGAAGCAACTGGAGTTGCTGGCCCCGACGCCTACCGGGCTGCCCGATGTCGTCGCCGATCCTGACCGCGCGGTGCAAGTATTGACCAATCTGCTCACCAACGCCCTGCGCTACACGCCCGCGCCGGGGCGGGTCGAGGTGCGCGTCACGCGGGCGGGAAGCATGCTGGCGTTTCAAGTGCGCGATACCGGTGTCGGCATCGCGCCAGAGAACCTGCCCAGGATCTTCGAGCGCTTCTACCGCGTCGAGAAGTCACGCGCACGGGCGCTAGGTGGATCGGGCATCGGGCTCACCATCTCGAAGGCGCTCGTCGAGGCGATGCGTGGCTCCATCCGCGCTGAGAGCGCAGGCGCCGATAAAGGCAGCATCTTCACCTTCACCCTCCCCATCGCCGCCTGAGCGCCGCCTGAGCGCGCATTCGCTACCACATCCCCCCCATACATGATTTTTCGCTCTTTCCCCCAACAGGTCAGGCCCAGGTCCAGCTTGACCAAATCTTGACCTTCTCCGACATGCTCCCTTGAGGTTGCGGCAGTACCCTGTGAGCAGAGGCCGGGGTTCAGCGACGCGACAGGCGCCATGAGCTCCGCCACATGGCCACAGACACAAGCGAAGACAGAGCGCATACGCGCTCGCTGAGGAGGTCAGACGATGAAAACGCGATGGATAGGAATCATTGGTGGAGTGCTGCTGGTTGGCGCAATCGCGCTGGCGGGTGTTGGCGTCGCACAGGCCAGGGGTGCGAATGGTGGGTTTGGCTTTTGGGGGACAGGGCAAACGGCCAACCAGCAGACGCCAACCGGGTGGGGGCCGATGATGGGTGGTAACCGTTCAAGTGGCGCCTACGGCCCAGGCAATATGATGGGCGGTAATGGATCAACTGGCTCCTATGGCCCAGGTAACA
>DASQSS010000467.1:0-4858 GCA_035642255.1 Ktedonobacterales bacterium
GACCTCATGGCGGTCGAGAGCTATCGCGCCCAAGAAGCGCAGCACGAAGCAAAGGAGGCCCGCGATCTCGCGTCACCTGACCAAGCGACCAGAGCGGAAGAAGTAATTGTCGCCACCGGCAAATCTAATTGACGTTCAACAAATGGAATCGTCGCGGCGACGCCGACCAGCGCCTGAACGACCACCGCCGGCGCGAGACTTCCTGCAGAACGCGCCGCAGCACTGTGTATCACCTGCTGCACGCCTGATACGAGCGAGGTTGCCGCGTAGTGAAGGACTGATTGGTTGAAGAGATTGTGGCGTGTCGTCATCATGAGTTGCATCGAGATGACCAATCTAGCGGCGAGAGCGACACAGAGAGAATGACATGGTGATCAAAGCCCAAGGCGAACGAAAAAGCCCAATGCTTTTCCGGTTGAGCAGTTCAACTGAGCAGGTCGAAGATCTGTTCGAGGCGTGGGGCGGCGAGCGCGCCGGGATCCCACCCATGCGCCAGCCGCGTGAGGAGCGTTGCGAAGACTTCGGCCTCACGCTCATGAGCCTGATGTCGCAGCGGCTCATCATCGCTCGCGTCAGCGCAGTCGCGCAGAGCGGTGAACCCTTCGTTTTCGTTGGGCAGGCTGCGAGACGGACTAATGGCACGCTGACCCACATCCGCCACTGCAGCGGCTGCTGTGAGCGATGCGGGTTGGGCTGTGAACCCGTGCAGTATGGCAAGGTGGCCCAGCTCACGATGCCCGATTTCGTGGAAGGCGATGTGTTCCAGGTGGTCGTCGGCGATGTGGCTGGGGAGACTCAGCCATTCGACGCAGCGCGCTGGCTGGATCGACCCGGCAGGAGCAGGCGCGCAGGTTATGACCCAGCGGCCGAAGTCACCCGCGCCCAGGTCCACCAACTCGATGCGCAGTTCGCTGTGTGGCGCGTGCGCCGCGAACTCACGCTGGAGCGCGGCAACGTAGTCCTGCCAAGTGAACGGCGCGGAGAGACCGAGTGCGGCCAACCGCCGCAATGCGAGGCGCCGGATACGCCACTCGAGGGTGGCGCGCCACCACCAGAGTTGTCGTTGCATGAGAGGCAGTCCTTTCTCTCACCGGAGGCGCTACATGGGGCGCGACCGCACAATTCGCCGCGCGCACGGCGGCGATAGTTCCTACGTTGCCCGGCGCCGTTTGCGCCGTGAGGATGGCGCGGACGCGCTTTGCCCTACAACGTGAGACCCAACGGGCTGGGACACATCCTGTGGCATATCCTGTGGCATATCCTGTGATAAATCCTGGCGCATCTCCGGCGTCAGCGGCTCGTGGACCAGCGGTTCTGGCTGCGTTGTTCCGTGTGCGGCGCTGACGCTCAGCCGCCGCACGAACTCAGCGATGAGCGCCTTGTCAGCTGGCGCCATCTGCCCCATGCGCCGCGAGACAAACGCCACCTGTGGGTCCGCGATCAGCGCGGTGTAAGCGTGCTCGCCCTGGCGCTGGGCCTCGGCGAGCGCGTCGCCCCGCACAAAGAAGTCAGGGGTAACACCAAAGACATCCGCCAGCGCGCGCAGCGTCTCCAGCGTCGGATTGGCGCTCTGCCCGCTGTAGAGCGCGTACACCTGCTGCGTCGAAAGGCGACCACCCGTCGCGCGCGCCACCGCGTTCAGTGTCCAACGGGACCCATCCGCGCGCAGCCTCGAGGCGAAGAGGTAGCGCAGCCGTGCGGTGAACGAGTCACCTGGCGAGGTGATCCCAGACTCATCCAGCGCGGCAGGTGCCACAGTCTCATTGCGCGTCTCACTCTGGTTCGCCTGAACTGCCGATACACGCTCACGTTCTTGGTGTGCGTTACGCCCGCTTCTTGACATTTGCATCCACTCCATCGCACAAGTATTTCATATCAATATGATAGCACAAGATGGACGCAACGAAACCTGCGACGCTGGGCGGCTGGCTGTGGGTCGCTGAGCGCGCAGAGCAGGCGCCAAATCGCACGCATGGCCGCTGAAGCGGTTGAAGCATGTGGAACTTGGCGGCGTGTGCCCTGTAACGGCGCAATATCGCGTGAGAAAGGTAAGGCCGATGAGCACTACATCAACTAGCGGCGATCATAGTGATCATGAGACACAGGGCTGGGTCACAGCACGCGCTCAAGACGCGCCACAGCCAGCGCCTGTGCGCTTGTATCATGAGCAGCGGGTGCTTGCGATCGGCGGAGCGCCCGTACGGCTGACGCCGTTGGAATATCGCCTGATGACATTACTCGCGCGGAGGCCAGGCGCGCCCATCTCCTTCGATGCGCTCACCCATGCAGCCTTCGATCGCGATGCCGATCCAGAGGCGCGCCAGGCACTGGAGAAACACATGGATCGCCTGCGCTCGAAGCTGCGCCCCTACGGCGTGATACTGCCTTGCGTGATGGGTTACGGGTACGTGTTACTTGACTGCAACGAGTCATACTAATCTCGCCCTGGGCTCTGTCATATTCTGATACATTGAGGTCACCAAGGGAAGTGGGTGGCGAAGCAGATCCAGTCGGGACGTGCCTGTAGCGCGCAGGGTACGCCGGTTGAGAGTCTTCGAGATCATCACTTGTAGCAAAGCCCCGGTTGGCCAACGTAGCTAGTAAGCAGACACAGGTGCTCAGTTGGCAGCAACGACTGCTGAATTCGATCTATTGGTCAATGAGGCCTAGATTGAGGAGCCGAATCACAAGGGCTTGAGCACTGACGAGATAGCGCCGGGCGAGAATTCCGATGACTTTCTCATCTGTGACATCGATCCCCTCAACGATGTCTGGGTCAGTTGAGAGCATGCTGCGTGGCATGAGCAATTCCGCCGCGTACAAGTTCGCCTCGATCTCGTCTTCATCTGTGCCCTGGCTTGACAATGCGCTCCGTTTCATGAGAAAGCCACGGTCAACATGGAGCTTCGCGTCGCGGTGCAAACGAAAGTGTCCGAGCTCGTGCGCGATGGTAAAGCGACGTCTTACCACCGGATGTGCCGTGTTGACGCCAATGATCGCTCCGTGCTCTGGTCCGGTCACGAATCCAGAGAGATCCGACTCCAAACGCTCGTAGCGAATCTGGATCCCGCACCGTTTCGCGACTTCCTCGACGGGTACTGGTGGCGTATGGATGTTATTCTCGGCCAACAGCTTCTCAACGTCCGCCACAATGTGTTTTCGGCGGATCACCATCGTTACCCTCGTTTCTCTGGGGACGGTATCGTAGAGCGAATCCACTCCCACTCCTGCTCTGAAAGTGACTCGTTGACTGCGCTCTCCAAGTGAGTTGTCGCCTCCGCGGGAGAAAGCGCTCCGCCGCGCGCGCCCAATGCGTCGAGGCTGGGCAGCAGCGCAGAGGGTTCTTCATTCAAGGCAACTCCGATGTCACACAGAGTATGCACTAAGAGCCGCTGTCGCCCTTGTTCGATGTTCGTGATAGACGTGCGCGTAAGAGACACCGCCGCAGCAAGCTCGCCTTGTTTCATGCCGTGTCGCTCGCGCGCAAAGCGAATGCGTCGCCCAATCTCCGCATATAATTCGTCATGGGTCATAGCTCAACTTCCCCCATATGGTTAGCACCTTCGCGAAGACCATATCCATGGCCCGTCTCATCAGAATACGTCGGTCAATGTCACAAACACACACAAGCGTTGGCAATAATACTGGTCAGCATTGAAAACACAAATCACTGTATGTAATATTGACATTTGACCAAGTAAGCGGGTAGACTCTCTGTAGGACGCAGGCAATACGACGTCAGCGGCGGCGGGAAATCCCGAACCAACGGCCACTCATGTTCAGCGGCATCACGGTGAAGGACGCGACGCTTCCATTGAGCAGGGTAACGGTGACAGTTATCGCCTGCCTGATTTAGTGTGGAAGACGCGCCACAGCTGGCCCTTATGACGCCTTGATTCTTGGTCACGCCGCAAACGTATCGACACAGGTATCGACGCGTACGCTGCGTTCACGACCATGGGGAGGACCACGACGTATGGCGGAGCCATCGGCAGAGACAGATCTCATCACCTATTTCGTCAATGGTGAGCGCGAGCAGACAGGCAATCGCAGACTCACCGTTCGCGCGATTCTCACGGACGCTGGCTTCACGCCGGTCGAGAATTATCAACTCCAACGGGACGCCGGCCACCACACCTTCACTAGCTATGATGACGAGGTGCCGCTCCATGAGGACGAGCGCTTCACGGCACTGTATAAAGGACCGACACCAACGTCGTAGGTCAAGCGGTGGCCGGAGGTGGCGTGGTGACGAACGAGGAACTCGAGGCCCATTTCCGGGCCATCAACTGGGCGATCGAGACCGTCATGGGGCAGGATAACCTGCCCTACATCGTTATTCGCGACTATGTGATCGCGTCTGGCTCCTTCGCTGGACGTACCTGTGACGTCGCCATTCAGCGGACATCGTCTGTTCCCTATCAGGCGCCTGCCGCAATCCATACACGGCCGATCCTCATTCCCATTGGGCAATACAAGACATTTGTCAGCCGCCTTGGGCCAGAGTGGGAGTATTGGAGCCGTCTGGTGCGCGAGCAGACTCCGCGCGGAATGGTCGCACACATCGCTACGGTGTTCAACGAGGTCTAGCTGCGGTCAGACCGCGGCGTGGGAGGGCTAAGTTGGGAGAATTCCATCGCCTGGAGGCGGCGGACCTAGGCGACGCTGATTTCTCGATTGCCATGACCGAGGCGTTCGACGCTGCGCTGGCCGCGCATCTAGAGCCTGTTATGGACTTGAGATCAAGTGAGTGAACTGGTGAAGCATGAGACAGGCGAAGGCGAGGAAGTGCAGCCCCGCCAGGGTCGCCGCCAAGCGTTCGTAGTCGCGCGCCAGGCGGCGGAAGCGCGCAGCCCAG